>DATDBS010000014.1:0-15819 GCA_036524735.1 Propionibacteriaceae bacterium | reverse complement strand
ACCGCACCTCCGACGCGGTCGAGGCCGACTCGGCGGAGGTAGACGCCGGCAGCGGGATCTCGGAGCTCGCCAGCCGCATGCTCGAGCTCGGCCACCGCCGTATCGGTGCCATCTTCGGGCCGCGCAACGCCAGCACCGCCGAGCATCGGGAGCAGGCGTTGCGCGACGCACTGGCCACCGCGGAGGTGACGGTCCCGAGCGCGATGAGCTATCGCGGACCGTTCGACTTCGAGACCGGACTGGCGGGTGCGCACCACCTGCTGAACCGCGATGAGCCGCCCACCGTCATCGTCTGCGGCAACGACGTGGTGGCGTTCGGCGCGCTGAACGCGGCAGTGGAACGGGGACTCGACGTGCCCGACGACGTCTCGATCGTCGGCTTCGACGACCTCCCGGCCGCCCGCTGGCCGCTGCTGCAGCTGACCACCGTGGCGTTCGACCTGGACGCGATGGCCCGTCGATCCGCGAGCCTGCTGGTGGCACGGATCGAGGACGACGTCGACGCGGCGTACCGGCACGAGTCCTTTCCCAGCCGGTTGGTCGAGCGGGCCACGCTCGCCCGGCCTCGTGGCTGAGCCGCCGGCCGAGCCCGACCCCTGCTGAGTCGCGTCGCCACCGAATGGGTGTGAGACCCCCTTGAGGTCTATCAATGCATACGCATACACTGATCTCGAGACCCCCACTTCGTCGGGTCGCCACATCTAGCTGAAGGACCAAAAATGCCGCTCGACCCCGTCGCGTACAAGCCCTACGCCGACCCGGACGACTTCATCCGCGAGGTGACCGACCTGATCTGGGTGAACCGGTCGATCGGCTTCATCCGGGAGAACTACGAGCCCGACTCGATCGTGCACGGGGCGTACGGATCCTCCGTCGGGGTGGAGGAGGTGGTCGCCGGTTCGCTGATGCGGATCGCGGCCACTCCGGACCGGGTCGGTCAGGCCGAGGACGTGGTCTGGGAGGCCCGCGGGGACGACGCCTTCCTCAGCTCGCACCTGGTCTTCTCTGCTGACTCGGGGTCCGGCGTGCTCAACCGGACGATCGCCAGCTGTCTCTACCGCCGAGGTCGAATGGTCGAGGAGTGGGTGGTCCGCGACTCGCTCGCGATCGCGCTCCAGCTCGGCCAGGATCCCGACGAGGTCGCCCGCGGCAAGGTCTTCCTGGGCTACACCGGCAGCATGGCCGAGGCGCCGCCCAGCGACGTCCTGGCCGTCGGCGACTCCGGAGCCCGCCCGGACGACTACCGCTCCGAGGTGCTGATGGTCCTGGAGATGATCGACCAGGTCTGGAACGGGCGGGATCTCAACAAGATCGAGAGCTACTTCGTCCGCGACCTGACGTTGCACACGATCGGCTACCGCACGGTCATCAGGCCCGAGAACTACCGCCGCGCGCTGCTGGACATGATGCGGCCGTTCCCGACCGGGCTGTTCGAGATCCGCGACGTCCAGACCAACTACGCCGAGCAGTACGCCGGCCTGCGCGTGGGCGTCACCTGGGTCTACAAGGGTGACTACAACGGGACGCCGGACTTCGGTGACCTGACCGGCTCCCCGGTGGAGATCCTCGGCTGCTCGCAGTTCCTGATCCAGAACGGTCGGATCGTGCGTGAGGTCCGGCTCTACGACGAGATCGCCCTGCGCACCCAGATCGCCGCTCGACGAGGCGACACCCCGTTCGACAACACCAACATCTACTGACCTCCCCGCCGGCCTCTCCGACCCCCGCCGGACTTGCGCCACCCCAGCACACCGAAAGGAAAACACGCTCATGACCGACCTGGTCGTCCCCTCAACCGAGGTGACCCGAAGGACCATCCGCCGCACGGACTGGGTGGCCGAGAACGCCGCCTTCATCGACTGCCGTACGCCTGGTTCCGACCGCAAGTCCAACTACGCCTTCATCGGCCCGGGCGTCTCGCAGAACGCCAAGCAGTTCATCAACCTGAGCGAGCCGCACGGTTACAACGTCGGCGCCGCAGGGATGCCGAACGGGGTCAACAACAACCTGCACCTGCACTTCACCGCCGAGGTGTTCATCAACTTCGGTGGCACCTTCCGGGTCCGCTGGGGCGTGGACGGCAAGCAGGGCGAGTACGTCAGCCACGACGGCGACATCATCTCCGTCCCCGCCTGGATCTTCCGGGGCTTCACCAACGAGGGGCCGGACGATGGCCTGCTGCTCACCGTGCTGGGCCAAGACGTCACCGGCGGCATCATCTGGGGGCCGTCGGTGCTGAAGGAGGCCGAGTCGTACGGCCTGCACCTGACGGCCGACAACCGGCTGATCGACACGGTCGCGGGCGATGACCTGCCCTCCGACGTGCCGCTGATCAAGCCGATGAAGCAGAACTACATCGACGAGCTCACGACCTACACGGTCGAGGAGATGCGGGGACGGGTCAGCCAGGCCGGTGACCGCCGCTACAGCGCTCGCTCGTTCCTGTGCACCGGTCTGCCCGGTGGGGGTGCCGAGCTCGACCAGGTCATCGGCTACGGCATGAGCGAAGACCGACGGGCCGTACCGCGGTTGCACGAGCCCCACAGCTTCAACATGGGCTGGTTGCGGGCGACCCCGGGGGAGGGGCTGCTGCGGCACCGCCACCACGCGACGCAGACGCTGCTGGTCAAGTCCGGCCGCTGGCAGGTCACCCTGAACTCCGGCGCCGAGGAGGAGTCGGTGGTCCTCGGTCCGCAGGACATGCTCTCGGTGCTGCCGGGCAGCTGGCGCCGGTTCGAGCTGCTCGAGGCCGGGTCCCCTGAAAACGGTGGGGGCGCCGCGACCGACGGGACCGGCGAGCTGCTCGTGGTCAACGCCGGTGACGCCCGCGTCCGGCTGGAGTGGGCGCCCGAGGTGGTCGAGGCTGCGTTCGACGGCGGCTGGATGCTCGACCCCAACGGCTACCTCGCCCCGGTGGCCGTCATGGTGACCGCCACGGAAGACGACTGACCCCGGTTCGCCTGGCCCGAGAGCATTCCCGGGCCAGGCGTCCGGCGGGGGTCAGGCGGGACAGCTCCCTCGGCTCGTCGCGATCTGGTACGACGACACCGTGTCGTTGCCGACCGACGTGCCCTGCAGGAACGACACGTCGGCGTTGAACGCCTGACAGATCCCGGTGTAGTTCGGGTCGCGGTAGAGCAGCAACCAGGCGCCGCTGGGCACCCGGATCGAGGACAACGCGTTGTCCCCGACCGTGCTGCCCGCCAGGTTGGCGCTGTTGGCCGAGGTCGACACGCACCGACCGCCGTAGTTGTAGTCGCTGCACAGCGTCACGGTTGGGGGCGCCGGGTCGGTGACCAAGGTCAGTCCGTACCGGGTGAGCACCTCGTTGACGGGCTGGTAGAAGGTCGTCCCCCCGCTGGTGCAGTTGCCGCTGCCACCCGAGGTCATCCCCTGGGCCTGCCGACCCGCGACGAAGGATCCCCCGGAGTCCCCGGGCTCGGCGCACGCGTTGGTCTTGGTGAGCCCGTAGACGACGTCGCCGCCGCCGTAGTTGACGGTCTGGTTCTTGGCCTGGATCGTGCCGCAGCGGTAGCCGGTCGTCGACCCGGAGCGACAGACGCTCGCCCCCACCGCGGCCTCGGTCGACCCGATGACGCTGGCTGTGCCCTGGACCTGCGCCGTCGGCACCCAGGTCGTGGTGGAGTTCACCCGGATGGTGCCGAAGTCGTCGGTGGGGAAATCGCTACGGCTCACCGGGCCGATCGCGACCCGGTTGTAGCCGGACCAGGTGCCGCCCAGTTCGGTGCAGTGACCGGCGGTGATCACGTACGTCACACCGGCGCCGCGGGCGGTGAAGCCGATCGAGCAGCGGCCTCCGTTGGCGGAGTAGATGGCCTGGCCACCCACGAGGTTGTAGAAGGGACGAGGCCGTTCGTCGACGGTGGTGATGGTCGCCTCGGCAAGACCAGCGGTGGCTTTGCGGGCGGCGGCCATTGCCGCGCCGTCGCCGCGCAGGACCGAGACGACGACTCGACCTGAGGCGGGCTCCACACCCCAGGAGGTGACTCCGTTCGGCGGGGCCTTGAGCTGGCGGTCCACGGTTGTCTTGGCCTTGGAGAGCTGCGCGGTGGAGAAGCGGGGCTGGGACGGTGCGGCCGCGGAGGGGAGGGCCGCGGCTGAGACAGCGACGACGGCGAGCGCGACTGACGCCATCGCCAGCCTCGTCAGGGGACTAGGTCGGGACATGGGCACCTTCTGGGGGTAGGGATGATCGGACGACGAACCCTTGTCGGGCTGCAGGGCGAGGCGGGGCCGGTCGAGGATCGGGATGTTTCGGAGCGTAGGGACAACGGGTCCTGCTGCCAATGGACCTAGGTCCAGTCGGCGTGGGATCCTGACCGATCGAGTGATGACACGGCTGGCCCGTACAGCGGATGGAGGACGACGCGGATGGTGCGGATAGCCGCTTGTCAGGTGCCCATCGACATCGATGAGCCCGAGAAGACCCGGCGGGTGGTTTCCGAGGCTGTGGCCGAGGCGGCGGCCAGAGGTGCGCACCTGGTGGTGCTGCCCGAGCTCACGCTCTGCGGATCGATGTTCGTCGACGCGGCTGAGGCGACCAGCCGGGCCGAACCGGCGTACGGGCCCTCGGTGCAGTTCTTCACCGAGCTGGCCCGCGAACACGGGCTGGTCTTGGTCGCGGGGTTCTGCGAGACGTCGGGCTTGGCCCTGCCGTACAACAGCGCGGTGGTCATCGACGCCGGTGAGGTGCGAGCCGTCTACCGCAAGACCCATCTGTGGAACGTCGAGAAGGAGCTGTTCACCCCCGGGGATGCGCTGCCACCGGTGGTCAGCACCCGGGTCGGCGCGGTGGCGCCGTTGATCTGCTATGACCTGGCCTTCCCCGAGGTGCTGCACAGCGTGGCCGTCCGGGGTGCGCAGATCGTCGCCTCACCAGCGAACTGGCCTGACGGGGAGGGCCCAGCGACGACTCGACCGCCGGAGGTCTCCAAGGCCATGGCCGCAGCCGCGATCAATCGGATGGTCGTCGTGGTCGCCGACCGGGTCGGTGCCGAACGTGGCGTGGGCTGGGTCGGGGGCAGCGTGATCTGCGACGTCGACGGCTTCCGCGCCGCTGGGCCCGAGTTCTCCTGCGCGACCGTGCTGATCGCCGACCTCGACCCGGACGCCGCCCTCGACAAGCAGCTCAGCCCCCGCAACCACACCTTCCACGACCGGCGGACGGACCTCTACTGACCGCGCGGGCGGCGGCGTGGTCGGCGGCGTGAGTTCGGAGCACGAGCATGCGGGCGTGATCACGCTGCCGACGGCGAGCCTCGTCCTGCTGGTCGGACCCAGCGGCGTGGGCAAGACGACCTTCGCGCGGCGGTGGTTCGACGCTGGCGCCGTCGTGTCGAGCGACGACTTCCGGAAGCTCGTCGCTGACGACGAGACCGACCAGGACGCCACGGCCGATGCGTTCGAGGTGCTCCATCTCGTCACCGCCAAGCGGGTCGGCCGGCGGCTGACCACGGTGGTCGACGCCACCAACCTGAAGCCGGAGGACCGGGCCCGGTCCCTCGACCTGGCCGGCGAGCACGGGGTGGCTGCGTCGGCCATCGTGTTCGACCTGCCCCTCGACACGTGTCTGAGCCAGAATCAGGGCCGACTCCGCCGGGTGCCGGAGGAGGTCGTACGCGAGCATCACCTGCTCGTGCAGGCCGCGGTCATCGACCTGGCGCACGAGGATTTCGCCAGCGTCTTCCGGTTGACCTCGCACGCGGAGGTGGACGAGGCCGTCGTCCGCTGGGCCGCCGACTGAGCCCCCAACCACCAGGTGGAGGACTACAGGGACGAGGCGCGACCGATCTGGACCAGCTTCCACCCGGCGTTGCGCCAGGTCGGGGCGTGCAGCTTGAGCCGACCGTCGATGATCACCTTGGTCTTGACCAGACCGCCGAGCCGCTCGGGATCGAGCTGGCGGAACTCCGGCCACTCGGTGAGGTGCAGCACGATGTCGGCGCCCAGCAGGGCCTGGTCGACGCTGGCCACCTGGGTGAAGCCCTCACGCGGTGGCAGCCGGGCCTGCGGATCGTAGATCCGGACGTCCGCGCCCGCCTGGTGCAGCCGGTCGGCCACGGTCAGCGCGGGGGAGTTGCGGGTGTCGTCGGTGCCCGGCTTGAAGGCGGCGCCGAGGACGGCGATCCGCTTGCCCTCGACCGAGCCACCGGCCTGGTCGATCGCAAGGTCGGCGAGCTCGGTGCGCTGGCCGTCGTTGATCGCCTCGACCGAGTGGATGAAGTCGGTCAGCACGTGCACGCCGAGCTCCTCGGCCCGGAAGGCCAGGGCCTTGATGTCCTTGGGCAGGCAACCGCCGCCGAACCCGAGGCCGGCGTTCAAGAACTCGCGGCCGATGCGCTTGTCGAAGCCGATCGCGTCCGCCAGCAGGGTGACGTCGCCGCCCGCGGCCTGGCACATCTGGGCCATGGCGTTGATGAAGCTGATCTTGGTGGCCAGGAAGGTGTTGGCCGCGTTCTTGATCAGCTCCGCGGTCGCGATGTCGCAGCGCACGACGGGGGTCCGGTCGGTGATCGGGATGGAGTAGATCTCCTCCAACACCGCCAGCGCGTGGCGGGACTGGGTGCCGAAGACCAGCCGGTCCGGGCGCAGGGTGTCCTCGACGGCGTACGCCTCACGCAGGAACTCGGGGTTCCAGGCCACCTCGATCTGGTCGCCCGCCGGAGCGAGTCGACGGAGGCGGGCCTCGAGGTCGAGGGCCGTACCCACCGGGACCGTGGACTTGCCGACCACCAGGCAGGGCTCGGTGAGCAACGGGGCGAGCGAGTCGATGGCCGAGTGCAGCTGGGACAGGTCGGCGGCGCCGCCGGGGCCCGAGGGCGTACCCAGGGCCAGGAAGTGGACGTCCGCCCAGTCGGCGATCTCGGTGTAGTCGGTGGTGAACCGCAGCCGACCGGTCGAGGTGTGCTTCTCGAGCAGCGGTTCGAGCCCCACCTCGAAGATATGGGACTGGCCGGCGTTCAGCGTCTTGACCCGGTCGACGTCGATGTCCACCCCGATGACGTGGTGGCCGAACTCCGCCATCCCCGCCGCATGGGTCGCGCCGAGATAGTTGGTGCCGATCACGCTCACACGAAGAGTCACGGCGAAAGTTTCGCACGAAGTGTTGTTACGGCCCGATGGCGAACGGGCGCCCTCGCCTCAGGTGTGACGAATCGCACCCACTCGCGGCGGTGAGCGGTTAGGGCCGGGAGTACGAGATCAGGTCCGCCAGCTCGCCGTCGCCCAGAGGTTCGGAGGCGGGCAGCACACCGGCCTGGGTGTAACCCGACCCCTCGGCCACGTGGCGGGAGGCGGTGTTGCCGGCGGCGCAGCGGATGACGATGGAGTCGACCAGACCCACCTCCTCGGCGTACGCGGTCACCAGTCGTACGGCCGCCGTCACCACCCCGAGCCCCCGGGCCGACGGGTGCGCCCAGTAGCCGATCTCGGCCCGCCGGGAGTATCCGCCGAAGCCCTCGAGGCTGATGGAGCCGAGGCACCGGTCGTCGTGCGGATCCGCGATGCACCAGGCGAGTCCGGACCGGCGGGCCGCCAGCTCCCGGGTCAGCTCGATGTAGTCCAGAGCGTCGTGGTGGGTGTACGGCTGGGGCATCGACACCAGCCAGTGCCGGGTCCGCGGGTCGGTGCACGCCTGGACGACCCGGTCGGCGTCGGTCTCGCTGAACGGGCGCAGCACCGCCCGCGGACCGGTGAGCCGCGGCGGGTCCAGCCAGGGCAGGGGCGCCCGTGGATCGTCGCGGGTGATGGTGGCCTGCCAGCCGTCGAGCAGCTCGCCGCGGTGGTCCAGGCACCGGCGGACGGTGCCGTCGAAGACGAAGCCGGCGGCCGCCGCCACTCGGCGGGACGACCAGTTGCCCACCACCGCACGCCAGTGGATCGCCTCCAAGCCGACGACCTCGAACGCGTGATCGCGCACCAGTCGCAGGGCGGTGCTCATCATCGACCGCCCCCGAGCCGCCGGGTGCAGGAGGTAACCCACCTCGCCCTGACGGCCGTCGACCCGCAGGTCGATGCTGCCGCAGAAGCGTCGGCGGCCCTCGAACTCGCCCTCGATCGCCCAGCTCAGCCGCTCACCGCTGGCCCACCCGGCCCGGACGATCCGGTAGTACTCCTCGGCCTCGGCCGAGGAGTAGCCGCCCTCAGGGATCGGGACGGTGCTCCAGCGGACGACCTCAGGGTCGTTGCAGGCCTCGATCATGTCCGGCTGATCGGTGCGCCGGTGCGCCCGGAGGGTGATCCCGCCCGCCGGGTCGGCTAGGGCAGGGACGCCGTCGGGCCAGGGGCCGGCCGGCGCGGTGCCCGGAGCGGAGTCATGAGCCATCTCGCCATCAAAACCGCTCGCGGCGCGGGGATCAACCGGATTGCCGAACCGAGGTGGGCCTCGGGGCCGATTCTCGGGGTTCGCGCCGCCCCGCCAGTTCATTTAGGCTGACGATGTGCTCAGGCTCGTCGCATTCACCGGACCCGTCGAAGCACGTGCCTGCCCGGAGAGCGTCTGCGCAGCGTCGGCTGTGTCCTTCGACGACCCCGGGCCCTGTGCCGACGACGACGCAGACGTCCATAGACCGAGGGACTCCAACGGAGTCCTGACCCACGTGATCCTGCGGCTCGGAAGGCTGGGCCGATGAGCGGCGTCATCCTCAACGTCTTGTTGATCTTGCTCTTCATCGTCGTCGGCGGCTTCTTCGCCAGCGCGGAGATGGCCCTGGTCTCGCTTCGGGACAGCCAGGTGAAACAGCTCGCCCATCGCGGAAAGCGGGGCCAGACCGTCGCCCGGCTGACGGCCAACCCCAACCGCTTCCTGTCCGCGGTCCAGGTCGGCGTCACCCTGTCGGGCTTCCTGTCGGCCGCCTTCGGAGCGGCAACCCTGGCCGACGACCTCTCCCCGGTGCTCCAGCGGGCCGGGCTCAGCGAGGGCGTGGCGGGGACGCTCGCGCTGGTGCTGATCACCATCGCGATCTCCTACGCCTCGATCGTGCTCGGTGAGCTGGCGGCCAAGCGTCTGGCCCTGCAGCGCTCGGAGGGCATCGCGCTGATGCTCGCCCCGCTGGTCGACCGGATCGCGTGGTTCGCCCGGCCGGTGATCTGGTTCCTGGGTGCCTCCACCAACGTGGTGGTCCGCGTGCTCGGCGGTGACCCGACCGCCGGTCGTGAGGAGGTCAGCGACGAGGAGATCCGCGCCCTGGTCAGCGGTTCGACCACGCTGGGTCATGAGGAGCGCCGGATCGTGGACGACGTGTTCGCCGCCGGCGAGCGTGGTCTGCGGGAGGTGATGGTGCCGCGTACCGAGGTCGACTTCCTGCCTGGCGACATGCCCGCGCACAAGGCCGTACGCGAGCTCATCAAGGCGCCGCACTCCCGCTACCCGGTGATGGGGGAGTCGGCCGACGACATCATCGGATTCGTCCACGTCCGCGACCTGCTCGACCCCGAGGTCAGCACCCGGACGACCCCGGTCTCCGAGGTCGCGCGCCCGGTGCTCTCCCTCCCCGACACCGTCCGGGTGCTGCGGGCGCTGAGCGACATGCGCCGCAACACCTCGCACCTGGCCATCGTGCTCGACGAATACGGCGGCACGGCCGGCATCGTGACCATGGAGGACCTCGTCGAAGAGCTGGTCGGCGACATCACCGACGAGTACGACGTGGTCGTCGAGGAGCGGATCGGCCTGCGAGGCGACCTGGTCATCGACGGTCTGACCACGTTGGATGAGTTCGGTGAGCGCACCGGCCTGGTCCTCGAGGAGGGCCCGTACGACACCCTGGCCGGCTTCTTCATGGCCCGGCTCGGCCAGCTGCCCGAGGTGGCCGACACCATCACCGCCGAGGTGGCGCTCCGGGACGCCGACGACGACGCGACCGACCAGGCCCTGATCGAGCTGCGGGTGACCGAGCTCGACGGCAGACGCGCCTCGACCTTCCTGGTCCGCAGGCTCGACGGCGGCGAGTTCCTGCCCGCTCCCGCCTGGGGCTGACCACCCGTCGGCGGAGTCGCCCGGGGTGAAATGCGGGGCGACGGAGCGAGCGTCCCTGGAACAATGGCGCCCATGTCGTCTCTGCCCCGTGTCCTCTCCCTGGCCCAACCGACCGCCGACTCGCTCCACCTCGGCAACTACCTCGGGGCGCTGCGCCAGTGGGTGCCGCTGCAGGACAGTCACGACGCGTTCTACGGGGTCGCCGACCTGCACGCGCTGACCGTCGAGGTAGATCCCCAGGTGCTCACCGAGCGCAGTCTCCGTAGCGCCGCGCAGATGCTGGCGGCCGGCATCGACCCCGCCAGATCGACGGTGTTCCTGCAGTCCCAGGTGCCCGAGCACACCCAGCTGATGTGGATCCTGGCGACCATGACCGGCTTCGGCCAGGCCCAGCGGATGACCCAGTTCAAGGACAAGTCCGCCCGGTTCGGCGCCGACGCCACCAACGTCGGCCTGTTCACCTATCCCGTCTTGATGGCGGCGGACATCCTGCTCTACCAGGCCGCGCAGGTGCCGGTCGGTGAGGACCAGCGCCAGCACCTCGAGCTCACCCGGGACCTGGCCGGTCGCTTCAACCACCGCTTCGGCCCGACGTTCACCGTGCCCGAGCCGCACATCCTCGCGTCGGTCGGCAAGATCGCCGACCTCGCCGATCCGACCGCGAAGATGAGCAAGTCATCCTCGGCACCGACCGGCATCATCGAGCTCCTCGACGAGCCCAGGGTCAACGTCAAGAAGATCAAGTCCGCCGTCACCGACTCCGGCCGTGAGATCACCTTCGACGAGGCCGGCAAGCCCGGGGTGGCCAACCTGTTGCGCATCCTGGCCGCGCTCACCCGCACCGAGGTCCCGGTCCTGGTCGAGCAGTTCGCCGGGCGTGGCTACGGCGACCTGAAGGGCGCCGTGGCCGAGGCGGTCACCGAGGTGGCGACGCCGTACCGGCAGCGGACGCTCGAGCTGATGACCGAGCGCACCGAGCTGGAGAACATCCTGGCCGCCGGGGCCGAACGGGCCCGCGAGGTGGCGAGCAAGACCGTGGCCGACGTGTACGCCAAGGTCGGTCTGCTGCCGCGACGCTGAGCTTCGATCACGCTCCACGTGTCCGGTCGGACTCCAGCTACTGGCGGAGCGGGACCGGACAGGTGGAGCCTGGGGGGCGAGGGGGCCTCAGAGCTCAATCGTCGGACTGAGCACGGTGGCGAACTCGTCGCCGCGGGGGACGTAGAGGGCGAACTTGGCCAGCCCGGTCGGCACCTCGTCGAACACGAAGCGACCGTCCTCGTCGGCGGTCGTCTCCCGGGTGGCGCTGGCCAGCAGGATCTCGATCCGGATGTCGGCGCCCGGTACGGCCCAACCGTCGACCCGGACCGTGTCGGTGCCGAGCGGGGTGAGTGTCACCATCGTGGTCAGCGAGTCGCTGGTGAAGGTGATGGTGCGGGCCTCCTCCGTCGATCCGCGGGCCCCGGCACCGCTCAGGTCGAGCTGGGTCAAGGTGGCCAGCTCGGTGTTCAACGCGTCGAGGGTGATCTCGAACTGCAGCCGTTCCACCAGCCCCACCGGCACGGGGTCGGCTTCGGCGTACGCGGCCTGGAGGGCGGCCAGCAAGGCGAGGTCGGTGTCGTCCAGGGGTTGACCGGCGAGCTGGAGCTCCAGCTCGGTGTCGCGGTCGTCGGGTGCGTTCATCAGTTCTCCCAGTGGGGGTCTTGGGCGAGGGCCACCCTGAGCTTGGCCAGACAGCGGCCCCGGGTGGGTCCGATGCTGCCCTGGGGCATGCCCAGGGCCTTGGCGAGCTCGGCGTAGTCGGGTCGGTCGGCGAAGGCGATGACGCGCAGCAGTGTGCGGCAACGCTCGGAAAGGTTGTCGATGTGGTGCCACAGGCGTTGGTCGCTCACGTCGCGTACGACTTCGTCCTCCACCGAGGCGGTGGGGTCGTCGGCGGCGCCGGTCGCTTCGAGGTCTTCGGGACGGACCTTGGCCTGGATGCGGGAGACCCGCCAGGACTCGCGTTTGGTGGTGACGACCATCCACTGCAGGACGGCCATCGGCTCGGCGATCGAATCCGCCTTGCGGACCAGGGTCAGCCAGACCGTCTGCAGGACATCCTCGGCCGTGGCGGTGTCCAGGCGGGAGGCACGGACCGTGTGCCACAGGATCGGGGTGAGGATGCGGACCAGCTCGGCCATCTTGGACTCGTCGCCGTCGCGGTAGTCGGCGAACAGCCGACCCGCTCGAGCGGCCAGACTCTCCTCCACCGCGCCCCCAGTCATGCGGCACCCAGGAACGTGCGCTGAGCGCTGCCCGGCCGCGATGGTCCATTCATACCGGACAAGAGACGAAGGTCCCCACCCTGATACGTCTCCTTGGGCCAAAGACGTTGGCTTCGGCGTCATGGGCGAAACGGAAGAACGTGTTTCACCCTCTCCTTCTCAGACCAGCGTCGCCCGAGGAGTCATGACATGGCTCGCGTCGCTTGCGGGGGTCAGCCCAGCCGCTCGTCGAGGTAGCACCAGCGCCAGCTCTCGCCCGGCTCGAAGCTGCGCATCACGGGGTGGTGGCCGGTGTGGAAGTGCCGCTCGGCGTGCCGACCGGTGGAGGAGTCGCAACAGCCGACGTTTCCGCAGCTCAGGCAGATCCGCAGGTGCACCGGACGGGTGCCCTCGCGGAGGCAGTCCTCGCAAACCCCGGAGCCGCTCGGCGCGATGTCGGACGGGGCCTGGTCGAGGTGTTCGCACGCCTCCACGGGGCCGGCCGGCGTCTGGACGACCTCGTCGTCGGCGAGCTGGTCGGACCGCGTGGTGGCCAGCGTCAGCATCGACTCCTCGACGTCGAAGGAGTTGAGCACCTCGGCGAGGACGTCCTGGTCCACCGCGCCCGTGCTCCGAATCTTGAGCACCTCATCGCGCTCCGCCTGCAGAGTGGCCAGCCGCAACCGGCGGTAGCCCTGGGCCGGGGTCTCCAGGTTGGGACTGCCCAGCCGCTCCCACAGGGCGTCCGGTCGGGACGCGATCCGGCTGCGGACCAGCTCGATGGTCTCGGGGGCATCCTCGTCGGTGCTGACGCGGTCGAGCTCGGCCAGCCCCGCGTTGGAGGCGGTCTGCAGGACCGTGGCCGCCTGCAGTGCGTCCGAGCGTGCGTCGGGTCCGCGGATGTTCAGCCTCCGGACGAGGGCAGGCAGGGTGAGGCCCTGCAGCAACAGGGTGCCGGCGGTGACGACCATGGCCGCGAAGATCAACGTGTCGCGCTCGGCGACGGTGACGGGGATCAGGAACGCCGCCGCCAAGGTGACGACCCCGCGTAGCCCGGCCCAGCCGATCACGATGCTGTGGGCCCAGGGGACCCGCTCGCCGTCGGAGTCCGCGTTGCGTCGGAAGAGGAAAAGCCGGGCCACCGCGACCCAGGCCAACCGGAGCACGATCACGCCGACGAGCACGGCCAGGCAGAACACGGCGATCCGGCTCCCCGGGAGGGAGGACTCGCGCACCTTCTCGATGATCCGGCTGGCCTGCAGACCGATCAGCAGGAAGACCGTGTTCTCCAGCAGGAACTGGATGGTGGACCAGTTGATCCGCTCGTTCAGCCGAGACTGTCCGCTCTGGATGACCGGCGACTTGTGCCCGAGCAGCAGTCCGGCGGTGACCACGGCGATAACGCCCGAGCCGTGGTAGCCCTCCGGGCCGATCAGTTCCGAGGGCAGGTAGGCCGCGAACGGCACGATCAAGGAGATGGCGGTGTCGAACACCGGCTGGTGCACCCGCTTGCGGATCGCGATCGCGATGAAGGCCACAACCAGACCGATGGCCACCCCGCCGAAGGCGGCGCTGACGAACCCGAGGGTCACCTCGACGGCCGAGACCGCGCCGCTGATCGCGATGATGGCCACCCGCAGGCAGGTGATGGCGGTCGCGTCGTTGACCAGCGACTCGCCCTCCAGGATCGTCACGAGGCGTCGGGGAAGACCGACCCGACGGGCGATCGACGTGGCTGCGACGGCGTCCGGCGGAGCCACCACCGCACCCAGGGCGAACGCGACCGCGAAGGGAACCGGCAGCAACCACCACGTGATCAGGCCGATCCCGAGGGCGGTGATGACGACCAGGCCGACCGAGAGGAACGCGATCGGGCGCAGGTTGGTGCGGAAATCGATCAGCGAGGTCCGGATCGAGGCGGCGTACAGCAGTGGGGGGAGGAACCCGAGCAGCACCACCTCGGGCGTCAGCTCGGGGGGCTCGAGGTGCGGCACGAAGGACACGCCGATGCCGAACAGCATCAGCAGCAGCGGCGCCGAGAAGCGGATGCGGTCCGCGACCGCGGTCACGGTGAGGACCGCGACCGCGATGATCAAGATGGTGAGGGCGGATTCCACCCGGTCATGCTTTCATCCCCGCGAGGTTCCCCGGCGCCACGTATCGCGGTCGGCCCCTCCTGTCGGGTCAGGGCGCGTGGAAGGATCAGCAGGGTGTCGATCCGGTACGCCGTCGAGGAGCCCGCGTGAACGCGCAGCCTGACGTGAACGCGCACCCCGACGTGAACGCGCAGCCTGACGCCGACGGCTCGGAGCTGCTGGCCTCACCCGCGGTGGCGGATCTGTTGGCCGCCGCCGCGGCGCACGCCGGCGGCAGCCTGGTGACCTGGCGGCTCGACCACATCGACGCCAGCCCGGGCCATTCGACGACCGCGACGTACGTGGCCACGGTGGACTGGCCACGGGGTCGACGCGACGAGCTGTTCGGAGCCAGTGTGCGGGTCGGCGGCCGCAGCGGCACCGACGAGCGGGCGGTGATCTTCGGTGACGGGGATCGCGAGGTCGCGGTCTGGCTCTATCCCGACGACCCGGACCTGCCCGGCCTGCGTCGCGCGGCCGTACCCGAGCAGCTGGTCGCGTTGTTGATCGCCGAACGCGTGGTCGATGCCTCGGTCGCGCCACGGCAGCTGGCGCTGGAGATGATCAGCTACCGCCCACGCCGTCGAGCAGTGCTCAAGGCGGTGGTGACCACAGCGGCTGGGCCGTTGACCTTCTACGTCAAGGTGTTGCGGGAGGGCGTGTTCGCCGACACCGTGACCCGGCACGAGCTTCTCCTGGGTGCCGGCATTCCGGCCCCCCTCGTCTCCGCCGCCACCGCCGACTTCGTGCTGGTGCTCAAGGAGCTGCCCGGGCGTCCGCTGGCCCGAGCCATCTTCGACGAGGCGTTGCCCTGTCGCGCCGAGGACATGGTCGCGTTGCTGGACGCGCTGCCCGCCACCGCCGCCGTGCTGCCCCGACGGCCACCCTGGACCGACGCCGTCACCACCTACGCCGAGATGGTCGAACGTTTCTCCCCGACACTGCGCCCGCAGCTCCGCTGGCTGGTCGGTGAGATCGGGGCGGGCCTGGCCGGTCTGCCCCCCGGCCAGGAGGCCACCCACGGCGACTTCCACGAGGGGCAGGTGTTCGTCTCCGGCGGGCGGATCAGCGGTCTGCTGGACATCGACACCGTTGGGCCCGGGCGTCGGGCCGACGACCTGGCCTGCATGGTCGCCCACCTGTCGACGGTGCAGCGGATGAACGTCGAGCAGGCGGCGGGTCTGAGCCGCCTGATCAGTTTGTGGCTGCCGGCGTTCGACGCGCGGGTGGATCCGTACGAGCTTCGGTTGCGGGCTGCCGGGGTCATCATCTCCTTGGCCACCGGTCCCTACCGTGGTCAGGAGCCGCACTGGGAGCGGGAGACCGCCGCGATGATTGCGACTGCGGAGGCCTTGGTCCGCAGCCTGCGACGCACCGCCTGACCTGCGCGGTCCGTTGTAACTCCTGCGCGGATGTGTCAGGGTTGAGACGTCGGAAGCCA
>DATDBS010000013.1:0-22963 GCA_036524735.1 Propionibacteriaceae bacterium | reverse complement strand
GGCTTCGGAGCTCTGCTTGGCCCGCTCGGCCCGGCGTACGGCTCGTTGCTCTGCCAGCAACGGCGACAGCGCGTCCAGTCGGCCCAACAGCCCGTCCAGATCACCCACGGCGTGCGCATCGGTGATGGCGGCGCGTACGGTCTTGATCGAGCCCGTGGCGTCGTCGGGGGACAGGGCCCCCGAGGCCACCCGGGTGGCGAGCAACGAGACCTCGAGCTCGAGCGCCTCGTACCGCCGGGTGAAGAAGGCCAAGGCCTCCTCGGCCGGCACCCCGGGTACCTGGCCCACGCTGCGCTCAGTCCCTCCGGCGCGTACGTAGACCGTTCCGTCGTCGTCCACTCGACCGAACGTCGCCGGGGTCGCACCTTCACTCATGGGCCCAATCCTGCCCGATAGGGTCGACTCCGTGTTCATCGCCTCGTTCCCGGCGGGACCCTGGCAGACCAACTGCTACGTCCTCGCCACCCAGCCCGGTGCAGAATGCGTGATCATCGACCCCGGGATGGATGCGCTCTCCGGGGTCACGGAGCTCGTCCTCGAGCACCGGCTCAAGCCCGTCGCGGTGGTGCTGACCCACGGGCACCTCGACCACATGTTCTCAGTCACCCCGGTCTGCGCCTCCTACGACTCGACCTGCTGGATCCACCCCGAGGACCGGGCGCTGCTCGCCGACCCGCTGCGCGCGATGAGCGCGGAGACCCGGCAGATGATGGCAGAGCTGACCGCCGGGCAGGCGAAGTTCACCGAGCCCGACGCCGTACGCGAGCTCACCGACGGCGCCCAGGTGGAGCTCGCCGGACTGACGTTCTCCGCGCTGCACGCACCGGGTCATACGCCGGGTTCGACCATGTTCTCGCTGCCGTACGACCCGGAGCCGGACATCGAGGCCCTGGTCTTCTCCGGCGACGTCCTCTTCGCCGGCTCGGTGGGGAGAACTGACTTGCCAGGCGGAAACCCGGCGGACATGCTGAGGAGCCTGCGGACGAAGGTCCTGCCGCTGCCCGACTCGGCCGTCGTGCTGCCGGGTCACGGACCGCAGACCACCATGGCTCGCGAACGAGCCACCAACCCCCATCTGCAGGAGCTCGTGTGAGTCGCGTCAAGCCGCTGTCCGGCTTCCCGGAGTTCAGCCCGGAGGGTCGGATCGTCGAGCAGTTCGTCCTCGACCGGCTGCGCCAGACCTTCGAGCTGCACGGTTTCGCCTCCATCGAGACGCGCGCGGTCGAGCCCCTCGACCGGCTGGCCAAGCAGGGCGAGATCGACAAGGAGGTGTACGCCGTCCAGCGGTTGCACGCCGAAACCGACACCCGCGCCGAGCTGGGCCTGCACTTCGACCTGACCGTCCCCTTCGCCCGTTACGTGCTCGAGAACGCCCACCAGCTGTCCTTCCCGTTCCGGCGTTACCAGATGCAGAAGGTCTGGCGCGGTGAGCGTCCGCAGGAGGGTCGCTACCGCGAGTTCACCCAGGCCGACATCGACATCGTCGACGTCAACGCCCTCGCCGGGCACCACGACGTCGAGCTGCCGCTGGTCACCCTCGCCGCGTTGGAGAGGCTGCACGTCGACCTCGGGCTGCCGCCGGTCCTGATGCGGGTCAGCAACCGCAGGCTCGCGCAGGGTTTCTACCTCGGACTGGGCATCGAAGACCCGGCGTCGGTGCTCCGGCAGGTCGACAAGATCGACAAGATCGGGCCGGAACGCGTCGTCGGACTGCTCGTCGACGACGCCCAGGTCACCCGGGCCCAGGCCGACGCCTGCGTGGCCCTCGCCCAGATCTGCACGGCCGACGAGAGCTTCGTCGACCAGGTTCACGCCCTCGGCGTCCAGCACGACCAATTGGACGAGGGCCTGGCCCTGCTCGCCGATGTGGTGCGTACGGCCGCGGCGTACGCCCCGGGTCGCCTGGTCGCGGACCTCAAGATCGCTCGCGGCCTCGATTACTACACGGGAACGGTCTACGAGACCGAGCTCGTCGGCTACGAGTCGTCGGGCTCCATCTCCTCCGGTGGCCGGTACGACTCCCTGGCCACCGACGGCAAGACGACGTACCCGGGGGTAGGCCTGTCCATCGGCGTCACCCGACTGCTGGCGCCCCTGGTGGCCAAGGGACTGATCAGCGCGTCCCGTCCCGTGCCGACCGCCGTGCTGATCGCCGTCGACACCGAGGAGACCCGGCCCGAGGCCATCGCCGTTGCCGAGCAGCTGCGTGCTCGCGGAATCTCGACCGAGGTCGCACCCAAGGCGGACAAGTTCGGGAAGCAGATCCGCTACGCCGACCGACGCCGGATCCCGTACGTCTGGTTCGGTCCCTCGGTCGGCGGCGAGGTGAAGGACATCCGCTCCGGCGACCAGGTGCCAGCCGACCCGGCAACCTGGATGCCCCCGGTCGACGACCTTCGGCCGACCGTACGAGGCACCGTCTAGGCCTGCGCCGTGCCCAGCGACGACGTCACCCGGCGCGAGGTCCTGCGTCGCCGGCTCGCCACCCAGCGGCTCAGTATCCCGGGTCTGGCGACTCCCGCCGACGCCGTACGGCTGCTGGCCTGCGTGCAGGCGCAGGAGCACGCCCACGCGCTGTTCTCCCTCGGGTTGCGGACCGACGGGCTCGACGAGGCGCGGGCCAAGGCGGCGTTCGACGAGGGCACCTTCGTCCGGACCCACATCCTGCGGCCGACCTGGCACTACGTGGCGGCGGAGGACCTGCGCTGGATCCAGTCCGTGACCGCCGATCGGGTGCAGCGGCTCAACGGGACCATCTACCGCCGTGAGGGACTCAGTTCGGCGGACCTCGACCGCGCGGCCGACCGGATCATGGCCGAGGTCGCTGAGGGTCAGCACAAGACCCGGACCGAGCTGGGCCAGGTCCTGGGCGCCGAACGGTTCGCGCTGGCGTACCTGATCATGAACGCCGAACTCGAAGGTCTGATCTGCAGTGGCCCGATGCGCAAGGCGCAACACACCTATGCGCTGGTCGACGAGCGGGCCCCGCATTCGGTCGGCGGTGACATGGGTGAGCTGGCCCGCCGGTTTTTCGTCGGACATGGCCCGGCCAGCGTGTCCGATTTCGCCCGCTGGTCGTCGCTGACCCTGACCCAGAGCCGGCAGGCCGTGGACCAGGTGGCGGGCCGACTCGAACGCCTCGAGGTGGACGGGATGACCCTCTGGGCCGACCCCGACGCGCCGACGGCACCGACGCCGCCGCCCGACGAGGATCCCCGCGCCCACCTGCTGCCGCTGTTCGACGAAGCGACCCTGACCTACCCCCAGCTCAACTTCCCGCTCGCCGACCAGCACCCGCACCCGCCGGACGCTGCCCTCTACGTCGGCTGCGTGATCGTCGACGAGACCAACGTCGGGACCTGGCGTCGGACGGTGCAGGGCAAACAGGTGGCCATCGAGCTCGCGCTGGCCCCCGCCACGACCGCGCGGGCCCGTCGGGCGGCGGAGCTGGGAGCGGAGCGGTTGGCCACGTTCCTGGGTCGCCGGCCCGCCCTCAGCGTCCACGATGGCGGCTGAGCGTCCGACCGTCTGGGTAGGGTGAGGCCAATCGATGCGGAGGGGGAAAGTCATGGCGACGCATCCTGCAGGTCATACCGTCCTGGCCTCGGCCGACAGCGAGGTCTTCGCCTCGCTGCGCAAACGGCCGAGCTCACGCGACGAGCGCTACGCCATGGGCCGCGAGCTCCGTCACCAGGTGCCGCGCAAGAGCCTGGGGGCCTGGACGCCGCCGACCGACCGACCGGACCCGGTGCAGTTGATCCTCGAGTCCCACGAGGGCCGGCTGGACTGGCTGATCCCCGTGCGGGTGGCGCGGATGATCACCTCGCCGTACGGCTTCCTGCGCGGCACGGCCGTGGTGATGGCCCATGACGTGGCCTCGATTCCCTCGACCGGCATCACCCCGGTGATCTGCGGCGACGCTCACCTGGGCAACTTCGGGTTCTACGCCTCGCCGGAGGGCGAGCTCGTCATCGACCTGAACGACTTCGACGAGGCCCACCCCGGCAGCTGGGAGTGGGACCTCCGCCGACTGGTGGCCAGCATCTGGGTCGCCGGGCGGGAGAACGGGTCGACCGAGGACCAGTGCCGCGACTCGGTGCTGGCCTGCGTGGCGGCCTATCGCGACGAGGTCAGGTTCCTCGCCGAACAGCCACTGCTGATGCGGAGCTACAACCGGCTGGACGTCGGCCGGCTGCACGAGACGGCGACCGAGAAGTCCCTTCGCGACGAGATCGAACGCTCCGCCAAGCGGGCCCGGGCCCGGACGAGCGACCGGGCGCTGCCCCGGTTCACCGCGGAGCACAACGGTGTACGCACGATCGTCGAGGAGCCGCCGCTGATCACCCGGGTGAACGAGGGTGACGCCGAGGCCATCGGGGTGGCGCTGGACGAGTACCTGTTCACCCTCGCCCCGCACTGGCGGCGTGCGCTCGGTGGCTACACGTTGGTCGACCTGGCCCACAAGGTCGTCGGGGTCGGCAGCGTCGGGCTGCGGGCGTACGTGGCCCTGCTCGAGGGCAGCAACCCCGACGATGTCGTGTTCCTGCAGTTGAAGCAGGCCCGCCGCTCCGTGCTGGCGAAGTACGTCCACGGTGATTCCGCCTGGCACGCCCACCAGGGTCAGCGGGTGGTGGAATACCAGCAGGCCCTGCAGACGGTCAGTGACCCGCTGCTCGGTTGGGCCACCGTCAACGGACTGCAGTTCTACGTCCGGCAGTTCCGCAATATGAAGGGCACCATCCCGCTCGACGCGATCGACGCCGCAGCCCTGACCGACTACGCCGGGATCGTCGGCCACCTGCTGGCCAAAGGCCACGCCCGGACGAGTGGGGCGTCGATGATCGCGGGTTACGCCGGTGCCTCGGACAAGCTCGACCAGGCGCTGGCCAAGTTCGCCCGGTCCTACGCCGACCAGACTGAGATCGACCACGCGGCGTTGGTCAAGGCCGTACGCGCCGGGGTCCTGCCGGTCACCGACGGCGCGCTGGAACGCACCGGCTCAGCCTTTCGGCCGTGACCCGGGGCGCCAGGCCAACCCCAGTGCCAGCGCACCGACCACGCCGAGGCCGAGGAAGCCGAAACCGGCGACCAGCACCCCGCGGGTGACCCTCCGATCGGCCCGGACGGACCTCTCCTCACGGTCGGACGCGCCCGACACCGGTGGTCGAGCGGCGCCGAGCGCGGCCGGCGCCCGGCCGCTGGCCAGGTTGCCGCGACACAGGTCCGTGACCAGCCGGGTGACGGCGTCGTCGCCCTCGCCCTCGATGTTCTGGACCGCAAAGATGACCCAGCGACTCCCCACCGACGTCTCGAGTCCGCAGGACGCCTCGTGGGCGGCGGTGGCCACGACTTGGTCGGCGTACACCTCGCCCTTGTAGACCGCGTCGACCTCGAACCGCAGGTCGACGCGCTGACCGTCGCGCTTGACCGGGTCCGCCTGGGTGACCGTGCCGCGGAAGACGGCGTCGGAGCTGCGGAGCGCCCGAGCCGCCGTAGTCTCCGCGCACGAGCAGGCGTACGCGCTGGTCGGGTCGACCAGCGCCGGGACCAGGACGCAGCCCAGGCCGAACAGCAGAGCGAGCACACACATCCTGGTGCGGGACATGGCGCCAGTATCGCCCCGGGAGCGAAAACGGGTTGGGGTCGCCCGGACCGATCACCGTAGGATCAGGTGTTCGTCTTGTCTGATCCGAAAGGTCATCTTGTGATTCGCACCCATGGTGCCGGCACCCTTCGCGCCGAGCACGCTGGAACCACCGTCACCCTCGCCGGTTGGGTCGCCCGCCGGCGCGACCACGGGGGAGTGGCCTTCGTGGATCTGCGGGATGCCTCGGGCGTCGCGCAGGTGGTGGTGCGCGACGAGATGCTGGAAGCCTCTGGCGCCCACGACCTCCGCAACGAGTACTGCGTCAAGATCGTCGGCCAGGTTGCGCTCCGACCCGAAGGCAACGCCAACCCCGACTTGCCCACCGGTGCTGTCGAGGTCGTGACCGCCGAGCTCGAGGTCCTGAGCACCGCCGCGCCCCTGCCCTTCCAGATCGACGAACGGGTCACCGTCGGCGAAGAGGCCCGGCTCAAGTACCGCTACCTCGACCTCCGTCGACCGGCGCAGGCTGCGGCGATCCGGCTGCGCAGTGAGGTCAGCCGGGTGGCTCGCAATATCCTGCTCGAGCGCGACTTCGTCGAGATCGAGACCCCGACCCTGACCCGGTCCACGCCTGAGGGGGCGCGCGACTTCTTGGTCCCGGCCCGGCTCAAGCCCGGATCCTGGTACGCCCTGCCGCAGAGCCCCCAGCTGTTCAAGCAGCTCCTGATGGTCGCCGGCATGGAGCGCTACTTCCAGATCGCGCGCTGCTATCGCGACGAGGACTTCCGCGCCGACCGGCAGCCGGAGTTCACCCAGCTCGACGTCGAGATGAGCTTCATCGACCAGGACGACATCATCGCCTTGACCGAGACGCTGCTGACCGAGATCTGGAAGCTGATCGGGGTCGACACCGGGGCCCCGTTCCCGCGGATCACCTACGCCGACGCGATGAACCGCTTCGGCTCCGACAAGCCTGACCTGCGCTTCGGCAACGAGATCACCGAGGTCACCGGCTACTTCGCCGAGACCCCGTTCCGGGTCTTCCAGGCCGAGTACGTCGGCGCCGTCGTAATGCCCGGTGGTGCGGGCCAGCCTCGCAAGCAGCTCGACGCCTGGCAGGAGTTCGCCAAGCAGCGTGGTCACCGCGGGCTGGCGTACGTGCTGGTCGGCGAGGACGGGGAGCTCGGCGGCCCGGTGGCCAAGAACCTGTCCGAGACCGAGCGGTCGGGGCTGGCCGCGCAGGTCGGCGCCGTACCGGGGGACTGTGTGTTCTTCGCGGCCGGGGCCCGGTCGCAGGCCCAGTCGCTGCTCGGGGCGACGCGGCTCGAGATCGGTCGTCGCGTCGGTCTCATCGACGAGTCGGCCTGGGCTTTCTGCTGGGTCGTCGACGCCCCGCTCTTCGAGCCGGCCAGCCAGGCCGTGGCCAGCGGCGACGTCGCCGTCGGGTCGGGAGCCTGGACCGCGGTGCACCACGCTTTCACCTCGCCCAAGCCGGAGTCGATCGACACCTTCGACACCGACCCGGGCGCGGCGCTGGCGTACGCCTACGACATCGTCTGCAACGGCAACGAGATCGGCGGTGGGTCGATCCGTATCCACCAGCGTGACGTCCAGGAGCGCGTGTTCGCGATCATGGGGCTGAGCCAGGAGGAGGCCCGGACCAAGTTCGGCTTCCTGCTCGACGCCTTCGACTTCGGCCCGCCGCCGCACGGGGGCATCGCCTTCGGTTGGGACCGGATCTGCGCGCTGCTGTCGGGGACGGACTCGATCCGCGACGTGATCGCCTTCCCGAAGTCGGGTGGCGGGGTCGACCCGTTGACCGACGCACCGGCCCCGATCACCCCCCTGCAGCGCAAGGAGGCCGGGGTCGACGCCAAACCGGCCGCCGACGTCAGTGGTACGCTCCTGTCGTGAGTGGGACGTACTCGATCGTGATGGGAGACCGGGGTCGACTCGTGATCCCGGTCGATCTCCGTGAGCGCTGGCACCTCGAGGCGGGTAGCCGCGTCCTGCTGATCGAGACGCCGGAGGGGATCGTGCTGGCGACGCGCGACCAGGTCAAGCGGCTGGTCCGCGACCAGCTCAGCGGGGCCAGTCTGGTCGACGAGCTCGTACGAGAACGGCGGGTTGCCGCACAAGCCGAGGCTGACGCGTGAACGTCTTCGATGCGTCCGCCCTCCTGGCCTTCGTGCAGGACGAACCCGGCGCGGAGCTCGTCGAGACCGCTCTGAACGAGGGCGGCAGCTGCGGTGCGGCCAACTGGTCCGAGGTGGCCCAGAAGGTCCTGCAGCGTGGGGCCAGCTGGAACCTCGTACAGGGGCTTCTCCTCGACTATCCGCTGACCGTCGAGCCCGTCACGTCGACGGACGCGGAAGAGGCCGCCCGGCTCTGGACCAGTGGCACCTCACTTTCGCTGGGCGACCGCCTGTGTCTCGCCCTCGCCGACCGCTTGGAGGCGACGGTGTGGACGGCCGACCAGGCCTGGGGATCGTCGGCACAGATTCGCCAGGTCCGAGGGACATGACCGAGGACCTGTTCGGCGAGCCCGTGGGTCCACCCGCCCCCGAGACGGGTGGCAGCCTGGCTGACGCGGACCGATCTGGTCTGCCGCTGGCCGTCCGGATGCGCCCGCGCACCATCGAGGAGATCGTCGGCCAGCAGCACCTGCTGGCGCCCGGGTCGCCGCTGCGCCGGTTGGCCACCGGTGAGCCCATGTCGGTGTTCCTGTGGGGTCCGCCCGGGGTGGGCAAGACCACCATCGCCTCGGTGGTCTCGCGCCAGACCAACGCCAAGTTCGTCGAGGTCTCCGCCGTCACCGCCGGGGTCAAGGAGGTACGTGCCGTCCTCGACCAGGCCCGCCGGGACCTGCGTACGGGGCGTCAGACCGTCCTGTTCGTCGACGAGGTGCACCGGTTCTCCAAGACCCAGCAGGACGTGCTGCTGCCCGCGGTGGAGAACCGACTGGTGACCCTCATTGCGGCGACCACCGAGAACCCGAGCTTCTCGGTCATCTCGCCGCTGCTGTCCCGATCCCTGCTGCTGACCCTGCGGCCGCTGACCGACGACGACATCTCGGGGCTGCTGGACCGGGCTCTGGCCGACGAGCGGGGTCTCGCGGGGGCGTACACGCTGGACGGTGAGGCCCGCAGCGCGATGCTGCGGCTGGCCGGCGGGGACGCGCGGCGGGCGCTCACCTACCTGGAGGAGTCGGCCGCCGGGGCTCAGGCGACCGGGGTCGACGTGATCAGTCCCGAGATCGTCGAGAACGCGGTCGACAAGGCATCGGTGCGCTATGACCGCGACGGTGACCAGCACTACGACGTGATCAGCGCCTTCATCAAGTCCGTCCGCGGGTCGGATGTGCAGGCGTCGTTGCACTACCTGGCCCGGATGATCTCGGCGGGGGAGGATCCCCGGTTCATCGCCCGTCGGCTCGTCATCCTGGCCTCCGAGGACATCGGGTTGGCCGACCCGACCGCCCTCCAGACCGCTGTCGCAGCCGCCGACGCCGTCGCGTTCATCGGGATGCCGGAGGGCCGGATCGTTCTCGCCCAGGCGGTCATCGCGCTCGCGCTGGCGCCCAAGTCGAATGCGGTGGTGATGGCGATCAGCGCCGCCATGGCTGACGTGGACGCGGGCAAGATCGGGCTGGTTCCGCCGCACCTGCGCGACGCGCATTACGCCGGGGCCAAGAAACACGGCCACGGCCAGGGCTACCTGTACGCCCACGACCAGCCGCGCGGGATCGCCACGCAGCAGTACCTCCCTGACGAGCTCGAGGGCGCCGACTACTACCGACCCACCGACCACGGTGCTGAGGCCGCGTTGGGCACCCGGCTGGTCAAGATCAACGAGCTGCTGGGTCGCAACTAGTTGCCGACCGATCTCAGGGGGCCGGCCCTGCAGCGATCCGCGTAACCGATTCTCACCGACGACCTGCCCGACACCACGCCTCTTCTGGCCTGGGCGGTGCGGCTAAGCGACGGTGTGACTTGTGGCGATCGCGTCGAGGTCCCGGACCGCGTAGCGATGGTGCTCCCATTCCTCCGCGAGGATGGTGTGCAGGCAACTCAAGACGGTCTCGCTGTACTGGGGGCCCAGTCGGGGGCTCGCCGTTGGGAACGGCCAGGGAAGCGCCGGTTCAGCTCGGCGGCAACCATTGGAGCACCGTCGCTGACAGGCGGTCGATCGACCGCAATCGGTTCGCAGATCGGACCGCCGTGAGCGGTGGTCGAGGTCGCGGGGCCCCTGGGCCTCTCGGCGCCGGCACCATCACCTCGTAGGGTACGAGCAGGTTGTCGACGAGTGGACGGGCACGATGAGTTTCGGATTCCTGCTGGTGGTGCTGGTCGTCGTCGCGGCCCCCGGTGCCGACTTCGTCATCACCCTGCGCAACACGATCACCGGTGGACGCGCGGCCGGCACCGCTACGGTGCTGGGCGTCGCTTCAGCATCTCTGATCCAGGGCACTCTGGTCTCGCTGGGATTGGGAGCCTTGATCGTGCAATCGCAACCGGTGTTCACGACACTGAAGTGGCTCGGAATCACCTATCTGACGTTCCTGGCGGTTCAATCACTGCGGTCAGCCTGGCGCGGTGAATACTCCCGGGTCGACGCTCAGCCCGCGGTGAATGATCGGGCGCGGGGGTTGCGGCAAGGCTTCCTGACCAACATCACCAACCCTAAGATGTTCGTCTTCTACCTTTCCCTGCTGCCCCAGTTCGTCGCCTCCGATGCGCCGCTGCGAACCTGGCTGGCCCACGCGTGGACGTTGCCCCTCGTCGGTACTGTCTGGCTGCTCGCGGTTGTCGTTCTCGGCGGCGCGCTGCGCGAACGGCTGCTACGCCCCCTGGTACGACGACTCATGGACACCGTCTCAGGACTCGCCTTACTCGGGTTCGGCATCCGCCTCGCCCTCCAGCGCGACTGACCCCTGGCAATCCGCCGGCTTCGGACCTCGTCAGGTCGCACGCGGGCTGGTGCGGTTTGCAGCACCCGGCTGCCGTCCTGGTTACCCCGGTGAGGGGTGCATAAGCCGACCCTCGTGCGGAGCACGACCCCGTAGCCGACCCTCGTGTGGAGCAGGCAAACCGACCACGTACGGCTCACCAGTTCTTGCCGCCCCCAAGGCAAGAACTCGGCGGTGGCCTCAGACGTGAACAGGAGGTGCCGGGGTCCTTCGTTGACGCTCATACCCCACCAACGGAGACGCGATAGCGGCAACCAACGAAGCCGGAACGGCGATGAACAAGGCAAGAGACCAGTCCGGGAGGAAGGTGAGCAACAGCAGCGGAAGGCCCGCGCCGACAGCAGCCGCAGCGACCCGTGCAACCCAGGGTCTGCCGGACAGACGCGTCGCGATCTCCCACCAGACAGCCACTGGGAGGACCGAGGTAACCGCACCAACAATGATCGCCCCGGCCAGAAAAACTGGGATCAGTTCCCGATCCTCTCCGTCGGTGATCGCCATCGCCGCGAAAGCCTGCCCAACGCTCCTGCCCTCGTCTAAGGCCCGGAGAAACGCCGTCGACAGTAAGGACAGCGCGATGACGGCCCCCGACGCCATACCAACCAGAGCAGCCAAGCCCGCGACCCGCTCCGGACTCCGCCTACGCCGGTCACCCGTCTCACGCATCCACCTAGTCTGACAGGACCAGTCGTAGGGCAGTCACGGTTAGGCCGGTGGTCACGGGCAGCCGGCTGAACTCCTAGCGATACTTCAGCCCTCGCCACGTCTCCAGGACCACGTCACGGAGCTCGCCGGCCCAGGTCTCGACGTTGCACAGCACCACGAGGTTGGCGTCCTGATCGGGAAAGCGGTGCACGAGGCACGCGACGCCCGGGTCCCCGCCTCCGTGCCCGAAACGGCCGTCGGGGTGATACAGGAACCCATAGGCGTGACGGTAGCCGTCGCCGAAGGTCTCTCGTGGAGCGAGCATCTCCTCGGTGAGCCCACCCATCAGCGAGCCGTCGGAGACTCGGTCAAGGAACAGATCAAGGTCGGTCACCGTGCTGAACGCGCCGCCGTCGGGACCGCCGATCACCGGCACAGAGTAGATGTTCGTCCGGCGCATGGCTCCCGGGAACGCGGGCTCGAGGTAGCCGATGGCCACGTCGGTGTGGGGTTCGTCGAGGCGGAAAAATCCGCTGGCACGCATGCCCGCGCGATCGAAGACTTGCTCCTGGACCAGATCGGTGTAGGCCCGTCCCGTGACGCGCTCGAGGACGATCCCCAGCAGGATGTAGCCCGCGTTGGAGTACTGCCAGGTCTGACCTGGCGGCCGATAGGGCGGCAGGTCCCGGAAGAGCGGCAAGAAATCCACAGGCCGCAGCATTCGGTAGTTGGGCCGCGCAAGCCACAAGAAGGAGTAGTCCTCCAGGTAGGACGGGAAAGTTTCGTCCTCCTCGGCATAGTCCGCGATCCCGGACGTGTGCAGGAGCAGATGGGCAACGGTGAGGTCTGGATGCAGCGCGGCCGGGCGGTCCTCGAGCGGCAGCAGGTCGACCACCCGATGGTCCAGCGACAGTCGCCCCGCCGACACCTCACCAGCCACCGCGACTGCCGTGAACATCTTCGTCACCGACGCGAGCCCGAACCGTGTCCCCGGGCCTACCGGGACCCCGGCCGCGCGGTCCGCAAGCCCGTAGCAGCCATGGAAGATGGTCTGCCCGGCCCGGGTCAGCAGCACCGATCCCGACACGTCACCGTCGGCAGCCCGGGCTCGCAGCCGGTCGTCGAGGTCCTGCCACGTGTCCATCGACTCACGGTGGCAGCGAACCCCCGCTGGCGCAACCGGCTTTGCCGTACAGCCTCTGAACCGGGCCGATCATCGCTGACCGCTCGACGAATGCTCTGTGGAACCCACGAGTCGACCGTCCACCGGTTCGCATGGACCGCCCAGAGGAGAGATGTTTACGAGGGATCGCGGGTCGGATCCCAGCATGGCGCACAGATGGCGCGCCCACCCGCTACGACAGCCGTTCGCCGACCTCGACCGAGGCTCGGACTGTATTGGCTGGCTGCGCCAGGGGGCAGAGCCACGCATCGTCGTACCGGCAGGACGGGTGGTAGAGGAAGTTCAAGTCGACGATGAGGTGGGTCGGCGTGCCGCCAAGGTCAGCGCCCTTGGCGGTGTCCAAGAGGTAGCGGCCACCGCCGTAACTCGTCCGCCCCGAGGACCCATCGCGAAGGGGTAGGAACAGACCGCCGGCGTACTGATCGAGCCACCACACTTCGACCGCCTCACCGATCGGTTCGGGCAGCTCGACCTGACCGACGGTACGCACGAGCGTCGAGCCGTTCTCCCCGCTCGGCAGTTCGAGGGTCAGTCCGGCATCAACCGCCGGGAGAAGCTGCAGTTCGAAGCGACAGGCGGGGTCGTACGGCCAGTAGGGGAGTCCGGTCTTGCGTAGCGGGTCGCCCGCGGGCAGTGGGCTCTGCGGGTGCCGTCGGAACAGTTCGTCGCGGCCCGCCCGCCACAGCGCGTGACCGTCAGTCGGGTCGTTAGCTTCGCGTACGGCGGCGTACAGGGCCTGAACCTGGCGGCGCCAGTCGGACAGTTGGAGTTCGGGAACTGGCATCGGGCTGGCGGCCCTACGTCTTCGAGGGGCGGGTCGGAGCGGCGTCGGCCCACTTCGGCCCCCGACCCAGTCGGATTGGACCTTCGGCGCCGGTGAGATCGACGACCTCACCTTTCTGCCGGACCTCGACCACGCCGGTTGAGGCCAGCACGCCGGCGACGGCCCGCGCCGCGTCCATCGCGTCCCGCCAGTCCTCCCCGCCGACCACCCGGGCGGCGTCACTGGGACAGATGGTCTTGTCGGGGTTGCGGTGGCGCAGCAGCGTTCGGATGGCTGCGGCCAACCGTTCGGCGCGGCCCTCGGTACTGGCGGTCTCCCACCAGGGTTCCCCGCGTTCGCCGAGAGCGACCTTGGCGTCCTGGACCCGGTCACGGGCCGAAGCCGTCGCGGCCTCCTCGCCCTTGGCGTCGCGCACGGCTCGGCGGGCATCCATGAGCTCGGCGACGAGCTCGACCCGCAGAGGTTCCGGGATGGACGGATCGGTGGTGCGCCACCGCCGACCTTTGACCACGAAGTAGTGAGCGTCGTCCTCATCGACCGTCGCGGTCGGCTCGGAGTCTGGTGCAGCGGGGTCCACGAGCCTCAGACTAGGTCGCAGCGCTGACGATATCTCGGACGACCTTGTCAGTGCCTCGCGATAAGGTCTGAGACGGATCGGACGACCCGGTCCGGACCGCACGACCACGTCGACCCTGCCGTTCGGGTCGACCACGACATCACGAGGAAAGCCACATGACTGTTGGAGGAATCGCCGGCCTGATCGCCGCTATCGCCTTCGTTGCCCTGGTGGCTCTCACCGCCATCCCGCTGCTCAAGCTCGGCCGGGTGCTCGAAGAGGTCCGGCTCGCAGTGCGCGACATCGGTCACGAGTCGGTGCCGATCCTGACCGAGCTCCGTGGCACCGTGCGGGCGACCAACGACGAGCTGGGCAAGCTCAGCCTGGTCACCGAGGACGTGGCCAAGGTCAGTGCGAACGCGACCGTGGTCAGTGAGAACGCGGCCCAGATGACCACGCTGTTCACCGCGACCCTCGGTGGACCCCTGATCAAGACGGCCGCGCTCAGCTACGGCGTGCGCAAGGCCTTGCGCGGAGACGGTTCCAGTCGCAAGGGCAAGCGGGGTAAGTGATGCGCCGCGTGTTCTGGTTCGCCGTCGGTGCCGGGGTCACCGTTTTCGTCGTGGTCAAGGCTCGGCAGGTCATGCAGCAGGCCACCCCGCAGGCCTTGGGCCACCGCGTCGCCGAGTCGGCCGGCGGCGTGGGCGAGCGCGCTCAGGACTTCGCCAGCCAGGTCCGAGCCGCCATGGCCGAGCGTGAGGCGGAGCTCCGCGACACCCTCGGCCTGGCCGACTGACCCTGCTCGTCTGATCCACCCTGCTCGACCCTGCAAAGGACTGACATGAGAACCGCCGAGATCCGGCGCCGCTTCCTGGACTATTTCGCAACCCGCGGCCACGAAGTGGTGCCCTCCGCACCCCTGCTCTACAACGACCCGACCCTGCTGTTCGTCAACGCAGGCATGGTGCCGTTCAAGCCGTACTTCACCGGGGCCGAGACGGCCCCGTTCGACCGAGCCACGAGCGTTCAGAAGTGCGTGCGCACGTTGGACATCGAGGAGGTCGGCAAGACCACCCGGCACGGCACGTTCTTCCAGATGAACGGCAACTTCTCCCTGGGTGACTACTTCAAGGCCGAGGCGATCCGCTACGCGTGGGAGCTGGTCACCGGGTCTCAGGACGACGGCTGCCTGGGCTTCGACCCCAACAAGGTCTGGGTCACCGTGCTGCACTCCGATGACGAGGCGGCGGCGCTGTGGGAGAACATCGCCGGCCTCCCGCCGGAACGGATCCAGCGCCGAGGTCTGCTCGACAACTACTGGCACATGGGTATCCCCGGCCCGGGCGGACCGTGCAGCGAGATCTACATCGACCGTGGCCCGGAGTACGGCGCCGACGGCGGGCCGGTCGTCGACGAGGACCGGTTCCTGGAGATCTGGAACCTGGTCTTCATGCAGGAGGAGCTCTCAGTCGTCCGGGCCAAGGACGACTTCGACGTCTCCGGTGACCTGCCGCGCAAGAACATCGACACCGGCATGGGGCTGGAGCGGGTGGCGTACCTGCTGCAGGGCGTCGACAACCTGTACGAGATCGACCAGGTCTTCCCGGTGCTGCAGAAGGCGTCGGAGCTGTCGGGGCGTCGGTACGGGGCCGACCACACCGATGACGTGCGGATGCGGGTCATCGCTGACCACATCCGGTCCTCGCTGATGCTGATCGGCGACGGGGTGACCCCCGGCAACGAGGCTCGCGGCTACGTGCTGCGCCGGTTGATCCGGCGCGCCGTCCGTTCGATGCGGCTACTGGGCGTGCACGACCCGGTGCTCCCCGAGCTGCTGCCGGTGAGCCGGGACCTGATGAAGGACTCCTACCCCGAGGTGGAGGCGAACTTCGCCCGGATCTCGCAGATCGCGTACGCCGAGGAGGAGGCCTTCCGGCGCACGCTCACCACCGGCACCCAGATCTTCGACCTCGCCGTCTCCGACGCGAAGTCCCAGGGTGCGACCACGCTGACCGGTGCCCGTGCGTTCCAGCTGCACGACACGTACGGCTTCCCGATCGACCTGACCCTCGAGATGGCCTCCGAGCAGGGGCTGGAGGTCGACGCGGACAGCTTCCGTGCCCTGATGCAGGAGCAGAAGACCCGGGCCAAGGTCGACGCGAAGTCGAAGAAGGCCGGCGCGCAGGCGGTCGAGATCTACCGCGAGCTGCGATCCGCCGGCGCTACGCCGTTCACCGGGTATGCAGAACTCATCACCGAGTCTCGGGTCCGTGGCATCGTCAGCGACGGTCAACCCGTCGGTTCGGCGGTCGAGGGCGACGTCGTCGAGGTCGTGCTCGAGCAGACGCCGTTCTACGCGGAGTCCGGTGGCCAGGACTCCGACGCGGGCCGGATCACCGGTGATGGTGTCGAACTCGAGGTCGTGGACGTCCAGCGGCCGGTCAAGGGCTTGATCGTGCACCGGGTCCGGGTGACGAAGGGCGAGCTGATCAGCGGCGCCGACGTACTCGCCGCGGTCGACGGTGAATGGCGGATCGGGGCGTGCCAGGCGCACTCCGGCACCCACGTGATGCACGCGGCCCTGCGTCAGATCCTCGGTCCGACGGCGTTGCAGAGCGGGTCGTACAACAAGCCCGGTTACTTCCGCCTGGACTTCGCCTGGCAGAGCGGTCTCAACCAGCGCACCCGCAGCGACGTCGAGGAAGCGGCCAACCAGGCCATCCGACAGGACCTGAACGTCTCGGCCAGCTACATGCCGCTGTCCAAGGCCCGCGAGCTCGGCGCCCTGGCGCTGTTCGGCGAGACCTACGACGAGGAGGTGCGCGTCGTCGAGATGGGTGGCCCCTGGTCGCGCGAGCTCTGCGGTGGCACCCACGTGCAGCACGCGTCCCAGATCGGCCTGGTCACCATCACCGGTGAGCAGTCGGTGGGTTCCGGTGTGCGTCGTGTGGAGGCCTTCGTCGGTATCGAGGCGTTCCGCTACCTGGCCAAGGAACGCGCGCTGGTCCTCGGTCTGACCGATGCGCTCAAGGTGCAGCCGGACCAGCTGACCGACCGGGTGACCAAGCTCGTCGCCCAGCTCAAGGCGGCCGAGAAGCAGATTGCCGACCTCACCAGCCGGAACGTGCTGGCCGAGGTCGGGGCCATCGCGGCCAAGGCTCACGACATGTGGGGCGTCGGCTACGTCGGCCACCTCGCCCAGGGTGTCGGCGGCAACGACCTGCGGACTCTGGCGCTGGAGATCCGCAACCGGCTGAACGACACGGCCGCCGTGGTCGCGGTGATCGGCGGCCCGGCCGACAAGCCCAGCGTCGTCGTCGTGACCACGCAGGGTGCCCGCGACCGCGGGCTCAAGGCGGGCGATCTCGTACGTACCGCCAGCGAGATCATCGGCGGTCGCGGTGGCGGCAAGGACGACATCGCCCAGGGCGGCGGGACCGATGGGGCTCGCACCGCTGAGGCGTTGACGGCGGTCGAGAATGCCATCGGCCACCGGCTGCAGTCGTGACCTGTGTCTGACTTCCGCACCGGTGTGCGCCTCGCCCTCGACTGGGGCGAGGCGCGCATCGGGGTGGCGGCTTGCGACCGCGACGGCGTACTGGCCTTCCCGATCGCCACCGTGCGCGCGGGTGATGCGGCCGTCACCGAGCTGATCGCGCTGATAGCGGACTACGACCCCATCGAGGTGCTGGTCGGGCTGCCCCGTTCGCTCTCGGGCGGGGAGGGACCTGCGGCGCTGCGGATGCGGGGACACGCCCAACGGCTCGCTACGGTGTGTCCGGTTCCGGTGCGGTTGGTCGACGAACGGCTGACCACCGTGACGGCGGCGCGGCACCTGCGGGAGAGCGGCAAGAAGTCGAAACAGCAGCGCGCGGTGATCGACGCGGCGTCCGCGGTCGCCATCTTGGAACAGGCTCTGGCCCTCGAACGTGGCCGGGGAGAACAGCCGGGCGAGTTAGTATCGGCACCTGGTCGCCCTGGCTGAGCACGGGCGCGGATTCGAGGGAGATCAACCAGCGTGTCATCCATGCTCGACCCGGAAGTGAAACCGAGCCCAGCAAAAGAGGTCGTTCACAAGGGCAAGGGCTGCCTCGCCGTGATCGTGGCGGCAGCGGTGCTGATCTTCGGGATCTACTTCGTCTACGACCGGGCCGGCTCCTTGCTGGACGGGTTCGGTGAGGTCCCTGACTTCACCGGGGACGGCACGGCCAACATCACGGTGACCATCCCGGACGGTGCCTCGCTCGACCAGATCGGCAGCGTCCTGGTCGACAACGGTGTGATCAAGTCGACCAAGGCCTGGGACCAGGCGGTCAGCTCCGAGGAGCGGGCCACCAGCGTGCAGGCCGGTCGCTACATCATGAAGAAGGAGATGCCGGCGATCGACGCCCTGCGGCTGTTGATCAACCCCGGCAGCTCCCGGGTGCGTCTGCAGTTCACGATCCAGGAGGGTCTGCGGCTGACCGCCCAGGTCGATGCCCTGGTCAAGGAGACCAAGATCAAGAAGACGTCGTACGAAGCGGCGGTCAAGGACGCCAAGGACCTGGGCCTACCGGCGTACGCGAAGAACCGGCCCGAGGGCTTCCTGTTCCCCGACACCTACGAGCTGACCTCGGAGGCGACGGCCAAGTCGACCATGCGGCAGATGGTGACCCAGTACAAGTCCGTGACCCGCGAGATCGACTTCGAAGCCGACGCGAAGAAGAACAAGCAGTCGGCGTACAACACCTTGATCGTGGCCAGCATCATCGAGAAGGAAGTGAACCAGGACCAGTACCGCTCCAAGGTCGCTCGGGTCCTCTACAACCGGCTCAACAAGGGCATGACCCTGGGCTTGGACTCGACGGTCATCTACGCCGGCAACCTGAAGACGAACACGACGACGCCCGAGGACCGGGCGAACAAGTCGCTGTACAACACCTACGTCCACAAGGGGCTGCCGCCGGGTCCGATCGCGGCGCCCGGCAAGGCTGCGCTGGAGGCGGCGGCCAACCCCGAGGACGGCAAGTGGCTCTACTTCGTCACCGTGAACTTCGACACCGGAGAGACCAAGTTCGCCGAGGACGAGGCTGGCTTCGAGAAGATCCGGTTGGAGTTCCAGAACTGGTGCCGGGCGAACACCGGCAAATGTGACAGCTGAGCCGGTGGATGGAGGGCGGCGGTGTGCCGTCCTCGGTTCGCCGATCGAGCACTCGCTGTCGCCTGCGCTGCACCGGGCGGCGTACGCGGTGCTCGGCCTGACCAACTGGACCTACGACCGGTTCGAGGTCGCCGAGACAGCGCTCGTCGATGTGGTGTCGCAGTGCGACCCGTCCTGGCGTGGGCTCAGTCTCACCATGCCGCTGAAGACCGCAGTGCTGGAGCTCGGTGAGGTGGACGCGGTGGCCGCGCTTGCGGGGGCCGGCAACACCTTGATCTTCGACGAGGACGTACGCCGGGTCTACAACACCGACGTCGGCGGCCTGGTGTGGGCCATTCAGCGCGCCCATCCGGAACGCGTCGCCACCGTCACCGTCCTGGGCGCCGGCGCCACGGCCCGATCGGCCCTGGTCTCCGCCACTCAGCTCGGCGCTCGGGAAGTCGTCGTGATGGCGCGTACGCCCGCGAAGGCCGAACCGCTCCGGTTGCTGGGGGAGTCGCTCGGGATAGCGGTCGAGGTACGACCCTGGGCTGCGTCGCTGCCGGCCGCCGACCTCGTGGTCTCGACGGTGACCGCCAGCGGGCCTGACGCGATCGCCGAATCGGTCGCCGCCAGCGCACCGGTGGTGTTCGACGCCATCTACCACCCGTGGCCGACGGTCCTCGCCGAGGCGGCTGCGCAGGCCGGCTGCACCGTCGTCAACGGGCTCGACCTGCTGGTCGGACAGGCACTGCTGCAGCTCGAGCTGATGACCGGGCGCCAGGTCGAACCCGAGGTGCTGTACGCCGCCGGCCGCCAAGCCCTCGCCTAAGACGTTCCCGGTGCATTGAGCCTGGCGTGAAAGACTGACGCTCATGCTCAGATGGCTCACCGCAGGCGAATCTCACGGTCCGGCACTCGTCGCGATCCTCGAAGGACTGCCCGCACACGTCGAGGTCACCAGTGCCGACATCGCCGACGCTCTGGCCCGCCGCCGACTCGGCTTCGGGCGGGGCGCGCGGATGAAGTTCGAGGCCGACGCGGTCACCTTCCTCGGCGGCGTACGCCACGGCGAGACCCAGGGCGGCCCGGTCGCCGTCCAGGTCGGCAACACCGAGTGGCCCAAGTGGGAGACCGTGATGTCGGCCGATCCGGTCGATCCGGAGGTCCTCGCCAGCCAGGCCAGGAACGCCGCTCTGACCCGGCCACGGCCCGGTCACGCCGATCTGGCCGGCATGCAGAAGTACGACTTCGACGAGTCGCGGCCGATCCTGGAGCGTGCGAGTGCCCGCGAGACGGCCGCCCGTGTCGCGCTGGGTCGGGTGGCGACCAACTTCCTGCTGCAGGCGGTCGGCGTCACCGTCTTGTCCCATGTCGTCGAGCTGGGCACGGTTTCCGCGCCGGCCGGCGTCGTCCCTCACATCGGTGACCTGCCGGGCATCGACGACGACCCGGTGCGCTGCTTCGACCGGGACGCCAGCGCGGCCATGATCGTGGAGGTGGAAGGCGCTCAGAAGGACGGCGACACCCTCGGTGGCGTCGTCGAGGTCGTGGTCTGGGGACTGCCTCCCGGCCTGGGCTCGCACGTGCACTGGGACCGACGCCTCGATGCCCGACTGGCTGGTGCGCTGATGGGGATCCAGGCCATCAAGGGCGTGGAGGTCGGTGACGGCTTCGAGCTCGCCCGCACCCGGGGCAGCCTGGCCCACGACGAGATCACGATCGGTGAAGACGGCATCTCGCGCACCTCGCACCGCTCCGGCGGCACCGAGGGCGGCATGAGCACCGGTGAGGTGCTGCGGGTCCGGGCCGCGATGAAGCCGATCGCCACCGTGCCGCGGGCGCTGCGTACCGTCGACACCGCCACGCTGCAACCCGCCGTGGCGCACCACCAGCGCTCGGACGTGTGCGCGGTGCCGGCCGCGGGCGTGGTCGCAGAGGCCATGGTCGCCCTGGTCATCGCCGACGCGGTGATCGAGAAGTTCGGCGGGGACTCCGTGGGTGAGACCCGGCGCAACTGCGAGGCGTACCTCAAGCACGTGGCCGACCGCGGACTCCAGGTCCACACGTCGTGACCGCCCGGATCGTGCTGGTCGGCGCGCCGGGTTCGGGCAAGACCACCGTCGGAGCCCAGCTGGCCGCCGAGCTGGGTCTGCCGTTCGCCGACGTGGACGCGGTGATCGAGGACCAGGTCGGCAAGTCGGTGGCGGAGATCTTCGCCGACGACGGCGAGGCGGTGTTCCGGGCTTTCGAGGAGGCGGCGACGGCCGCGCTGCTGACCCAGGACGGAGTCCTGTCCCTGGGCGGTGGGGCCGTGTTGTCGCCGGTCACCCGAGCGGCCCTCGCTGGGCACCGCGTCATCTGGCTCCAGGTGAGCGTGCCGTACGCGGTCAAGCGCGTCGGCCTCAACGAGGCCCGACCGTTGCTGCTGGGCAACGTTCGCGGTCGGCTCATCAAGCTGTTGAGCGAGAGAACCCCGCTCTACGCTGAGGTGGCCACCGAGTCGGTGAACACCGACGACGCCACCCCGGAAGAGGTCGTGGCCCAGATTCGCCGGACGGGACCGGTCCGTGTCTGAGGTGGCCCGGTCCGAGGTGACGCGGTCTGAGGTGACGCGGTCTGAGGTGACGCGGTCTGCGGTCACGCGGATCGCGGTTCGGGCAGAGCAGCCGTACGACGTCCTGGTCGGTCATGACCTCCTCGGTGAGTTGCCCGGACTTCTCGGAGCGGGGGTGCAGCGGGTTGCGGTCATCCACCCGCCGACCCTGATCCAGCACGCCGCGCGCCTGGTCACCGCCCTCCGTGCGGCCGGCTACGAACCGACCCGGATCGACGTGCCCGACGCCGAGGCAGCCAAGACCGCCCAGGTCGCGGCACGGTGCTGGTCGGTGCTCGGAGCTCGAGGGTTCTCCCGCTCCGACGCGGTGATTGGGCTGGGTGGCGGATCGACGACCGACCTGGCCGGCTTCGTGGCTGCGACCTGGTTGCGCGGGGTCAAGCTGGTGACCATGCCGACCAGCCTGCTGGCCATGGTCGACGCCGCCGTCGGGGGCAAGACCGGCATCAACACCCCCGAAGGCAAGAACCTCGTGGGTTGCTTCTACGAGCCGGTCGGGGTGATCTGCGACCTGGACTTCCTGACCGGGTTGACCCGCAAGGACTTGGTGGGCGGCCTCGCCGAGATCATCAAGGCCGGCTTCATCCGTGACCCTGAGATCCTCACCCTCGTCGAGAACGACCAGGCTGGTGCGGTGGACCCGGGCTCGGTCGTGCTGCGCGAGCTGGTCGAGCGATCGATCCAGGTCAAGGCCGACGTGGTCTCAGCGGACCTGCGCGAGGCGACCTCGACGGGGACGAACGTCGGGCGCGAGTTGCTGAACTACGGCCACACCCTGGCCCACGCGATCGAGCGGCGGGAGTCGTACCGCTGGCGACACGGCGAGGCGGTCAGCGTCGGTCTCGTGTACGCGGCTGAGCTCGCCCGGCTCGCGGGGCGCCTGGACGGCGAGACGGCGGCCCGGCACGGGAGGCTCCTCAGCGCCGTAGGTCTCCCCACGGCCTACACCACCGGAGCCTTCGACGACCTGCTCGTCACCATGGGTCTGGACAAGAAGACCCGCGGCTCCACCCTTCGGTTCGTGATCCTGAACGGCTTGGCCAGCGCCGAGATCTTGTCCGGACCGTCGGAAGAGCTGCTCCGCGAGGCGTACGCGGCGGTCACCCCCGCCTGACGATGTGCAATAACTCCCGTCCTGGAGGGTTTTTGCACATCGTGATCAGCGGACCAGCACCTGGAGTTCGCCGACGGGGAGCTGCGTGGTCGCCGATTGGTAGAAGGGGATGGTGCCGGTGGTGCCGTTGATGGTCCAGTCGACGGCCCAGATGGCGTTGGCGGTGATGGTGTAGTTGCCGTGGGGGAGTGACGGCTGTTGGTAGGTGTAGCCGCAGGTGGGGGACTTGGTGGCGGGGGCGACGGTGCGGGTCCATGGGTGGGTGACGTCGGTGCAGGTGGTTTTGTGTCCGTCGCCCATGGAGTAGACGATTTTGACGAGGTGGGCGTCGAGGGAGACGTTGATGTCGTAGATGGAGTCGGACACGGGCGCGGGGTTGAGGTTGCCTT
>DATDBS010000012.1:0-19660 GCA_036524735.1 Propionibacteriaceae bacterium | reverse complement strand
CCTGCGACCTTTGCGCTTTACCCGCGATATATCCCGGGTAAAGCGAGGACATCGCAGGTATACCTGCGAAACCTGCAGATCACCCGGGCACCAACAGCCCCGTACGCCCCAAACGGCGTGAGTGCTCGAGGGTGATTACGGGAGTCCGTGGTGGCGGGGCCGGGACTAAACCCGGTGCGAGAAGGCCCGGCGTACGCCACGCTGAGACCCGCGCCGGCCGTGGAGAGACCGCGGGGGCGCTGGAGCAGGAGGAGTCGGACATGGAGAAGATCAACGCGAAGTTGATCAACTGGGCCACGATCTTGGGGGACAACACCCGCGAGCAGGCCGTGACCACGTCGACCATGCCCTTCATCCATCCGCACGTCGCCTTGATGCCGGACGCCCACCTCGGCCTCGGCGCCACGGTCGGGTCCGTCATCCCCACCCTGCGGACGATCATGCCGGCGGCGGTTGGAGTCGACATCGGCTGCGGGATGATCGCGGTCCGGACCCAGTTCGTGGCTGCGGACCTGGCGGGTCGGGCGTTGGTCGACCTCCGTGAGGCCATCGAGCGCGCGGTGCCGCTGTCGGCCGGCCGCCAGAACGACACGATCACCGGCACAGCGGCGTTGCGGATCGCCGATCTCGAGGACCGCGCCCGGTTCGAGCCCGACAGTCGGCACACCCGGTGGCGCGAGCAGCTGGGCTCGCTCGGCTCGGGCAACCACTTCATCGAGGTGAGCCTGGACGAGCTGGACCGGGTATGGCTGTTCCTGCACTCGGGCTCACGAGGGGTCGGCAACAAGATCGCCCAGCACCACATCAAGGTGGCGTCGCGGCTGATGGATCGCTACTGGATCCAGCTGCCGGATCGCGACCTGGCCTACCTGGCCGAGGGGACGGAGGAGTTCCAGGCGTACGTCGTCGAGCTCCGGTGGGCACAGCACTACGCCTTGCTCAACCGGGAGGAGATGATGGACCGCGTCGTCGGCTGCCTGTCCGCGTTCCTCGGGGAGGCGGTCGCGGAGGCCGAGCGGATCAACTGCCACCACAACTTCAGCCAGACCGAACAGCACTTCGGCAAGACGGTCTGGGTGTCACGCAAGGGTGCGATCGAGGCGCAGGCCGGGCAGCGCGGGTTGATCCCGGGCTCGATGGGGACCGCCTCGTACGTGGTTGAGGGCCTCGGTAACCCGGTGGCGCTGAACTCGGCTCCACACGGTGCGGGACGCAACTACTCGCGTACGGCGGCCCGCAAGACGTTCACCCACGAGCAGCTGCGGACAGCAATGGCGGGGATCGAGTTCCGGGACAGAGAGGCGTTCCTGGACGAGATCCCGGCGGCGTACAAGGACATCGACCAGGTGATGGCCGACGCGGCCGACCTGGTCGCCGTACGCCACACGCTGCGGCAGATCGTCAACGTCAAGGGCACCTGAGGGGGTGGGCGTACGGGAGTGTTAGCACTCCTCGTACGCCCACCGTCGCACCTGGTCCCCGAGTAAACCCTGATTGTGGCAACCCAACCTTTCAATGAGGAAAGGTTCGTTTTACATTCGGTGTATGTCTACATCTCCCCTGATGACCGCGATCCTCGAAGAGCTAGCTGCAGGTCGCATCGACGCCGCTGAGGCGGCCCGCCGCATCGATGGCCTGAACAGTCCGGCGACGCTGGAGTCGGCCGATGCCCACGCCGAGCCGAGCAACGAGGAGCTGAGCCGGGCGCACCACGACGACGATCCGTGGGCGGCAGAGACCGACCGTCCGCAACACGCGACGTATACGAAGGAGAGCTTTGCTCCGCCGGCTGACCCGGCGCCCACCGCGCCGGAACCGTCCTACTCCAAAGCCCCCGAGTCGAAGCGCACCGATCCCAAGCGCACCGATCCCAAGCGCACCGACCCCAAGCCGGTGAACACGAACGGCGTCGAGCGCATCTCCGTCCGGGCGGTCGGACGCCGGGTCCGCATCGTCGGAGAGACAGCCGTCGCCACCTTGTCTGCCGACGGCCCCCACGTGCTCCGTCGCAACGGCGCGGTGCTGGAGGTCTCCAGCGATGGGGAGCTGGGCGCCTCGCTCGACGGGTTCAGCATCCTGCGGGGGGCGCCGCGCAACCTGGACGACATCCGGGCGCTCGGGCTCGGCAAGGAGCTGCTGCTCAAGGTGAACCCGAGCATCGTGGTCGACGTCGAGGTCACGGCCGGCAGCCTCAACACCGAGCGGGTGCCGCACCTGGGCAAGGTCCGGGTCACCGCCGGCGGCGCCAAGCTGCTCGACGTCACCGAGGTGAACGACGTGCTGGTCCAGGCCGGTCAGGCGACCATCAAGGGCGCGATCAAGACCGGCCGCAACCGGATCCGCGCCGAGTCGGGGACGCTGTCGATCACCCTGGCCGATGACTCCAACGTGACCGTCACCGGTGAGGCGCAGCTCGGCAAGGTCAGCTGGACCGGCGGCCACAGTGGCGCCGGCGACGAGGTCGTGATGGGCAACGGCAGCGCCAAGCTGGACATCGAGGTCGTCATGGGCCACGCGCAGGTACGGGTCGGTTCGGACCGTCGGGCTGAAGAGCCCGCCTCGTGAGCGAACGCACGCGGCGGCCGCACGAGCTGCACCGGGCACCGAGCGACTGCCCCGTCTGCGGCGACCAGCTGGCCGTCACCCGACTCGGCTGCGCGTCCTGCGGCAGCGAGCTCGCCGGGGTCTTCTCCTCCTGCGAGTTCTGCGCGCTGAACGCCGGCGAGCTGGAGATGCTGCGGGTCTTCCTCGCCTCGAGGGGCAACCTGCGCGAGGTCGAGAAGCACCTCGGAGTGTCCTATCCGACGGCTCGGGTCAAATTCTCGGCTCTGCTCGGCAAGCTCGGACTGGGCGACGAACCCGAGGAGGTGCCCACGTTGACCCGGGAACAGATTCTCTCCGAGGTGGCCGCCGGCGCCCTCACCCCGGCTGAGGCTCAGACCCTGCTCGTCGGTCTGAGCTGATCGACTGGCGGTCAGCCGTGGAAGGGCTCGACCTTGATCACGGTGACGTTGATCGAGCGGCCGTTGGGGGCGACGTAGGAGACCGCGTCGCCCACCTTCTTGCCGAAGATGGCTGCTCCTAGCGGGGACTGCGGGCTGTAGACGTTGGTGGAATCCACGCTCTCGTCCATCCCGAGGAGCTCGCGTGAGCCCAGGACGAAGGTGTCGGTGTCGGACTCGTCGCCGTCGAAGGCGATGGTGATCTGGGTGCCGGGGGCCACCTCGTCGGTGTTCGTCGGGGCATCCCCGACCTCGGCGCGTCGGAGCATGTCGGCCAGCTGGCGGATCCGGGCCTCCTGCTTGCCCTGCTCCTCGCGCGCGGCGTGGTACCCGCCGTTCTCCTTCAGGTCACCCTCGTCGCGGGCAGCGGCGATCTTGGCGGTGACTTCGGCGCGGCCGGGACCGGTGAGGTGGGCCAGCTCGGTCTGGAGCTTGCCGTACGCCTCTTGCGTCAGCCAGATGGCCTGCGTGGATTCAGACATCGGACCAGGCTATCAAGCAACGTCTCGGCGTGTCCTCAACCGAGGGCGCGCCGGTCAGCGGAGCGTGCAGCCCTTGACCGAGGCAGAGGTGGCCTGCCGCAGCGTGGTCAGGTCGATGTCGACGTCGACCACCTTGGCCTCCGTGGCCTCCACCGGCACCTGCTGCTCGCCCACGGTCTGGAAGTCGGCCGACTGGGCGATGACCTGACAGCTCACCGGCCGCGACGGATCGCGACGGTCGACGGTGAAGGTGACGGCGATCGTCGTACTGGACTTCACGGTGTACGCCGCGACCTGGGCCGACACGGCCGGGGTCGACTGAACGGTTGCGGTCCAGATCAGCCAGGCCATCGCGATGGCGACCCCCACGGCGATCAACACGACCTTCACGGCGCGTGGCACCAGCGGTGGGGGATAGCGGCGCCGGAGTCGTTCGGCGACCTCGGGACTGACGGCGGTCACCAACGTATTGTGCACGCGGCGGCCAGCCGACTCGACCAAGCGGGACGTCTCGCCCGGCGAAAGGACGCTCGGAAGGTCAGTGCTCCGTGGCACGATGACGGCCATGTCCCATCCCGCGCTCCGCGTGGACGCTCAGGGCGAGCGGCTGCGCCTGTTGCACGTCCACGCGCACCCTGACGACGAGTCGAGCAAGGGGGCCGCGACGACGGCCAAGTACGTGGCCGAAGGGGTCGACGTGATGGTGGCCACCTGTACGGGTGGCGAGCGCGGGTCGATCCTCAACCCGGCCATGGACCGTCCGGACGTGCTGGCCAGCATCGCCGACATCCGGCGTCAGGAGATGGACCGGGCTCGGACCATCCTCGGCATCCAGCAGTCCTGGCTGGGCTTCGTCGACTCCGGCCTGCCCGAGGGCGATCCGCTGCCGCCGCTGCCGGAGGGGTGTTTTGCCCTGGTGGACGTCGATGTAGCCGCCGGCCCCCTCGTCGAGGTCATTCGCGCCTTCCGTCCGCACGTCATCACCACGTACGACGAGAACGGCGGCTATCCGCACCCGGACCACATCATGTGCCACAAGATCTCGATGGCCGCCTGGGAGGCCGCGGGTGACCCCGAGAAGTACCCGGAGCTCGGCGAGCCGTGGGCGCCGCTCAAGCTCTACTACCAGTTCAGCTTCCACCGGGCCCGGTTCATCGCGTTGAACGAAGCGATGGTCCACCGCGGACTCGAGTCGCCGTACGCCGAGAGGTTGAAGGACTGGGAGGAAGATGCCAGCCACACCGCCCGGCTCACGACGAGTGTTCCGTGTGCGGAGTTCTTCCACCTGCGTGACCAGGCTCTGCTCGCCCACGCGACGCAGGTCGACCCCGAGGGACCCTGGTTCTCCGTCCCGCTCGACCTGCACCAGGCTGCCTGGCCGACCGAGGACTTCGAGCTCGTGCACGCCAGGGTCCCCACCTCGGTGCCCGAGGACGACCTCTTCGCCGGCATCGCCGAACCGGTTGACGCGGCCGCCCGGAGTAAGGTCCAGGCATGATCTGGTTCGACCTGGCGTACGTGAACGTTGTCCTGCTGGACATCGACCCCAACGTCGTCAAGCCCGGTTGGACCCCGCTGCTGATCACCATCGGGATCGCGGGGGCGATGGTGCTGCTCTTCTTCAGCATGCGCCGCCAGTTCCGCAAGATCGACGCGTCCGGCACGTTGCCCACCGAAGCCGAGGTCGCAGCAGAAACGTCGGCCACGCCGAGCACCACCCCGACCAAGCGTTCCCGCCGTTCTGCCTCCTGAAGCTGGGGCGTACGCACGCCCGATCTGGACCGGTGGTCCGGTCGGACTCCCTCTGGGCGTCGGGACTTGGGCCTGGGGCGACCAGGGCTACTGGGGCTTCGGCAAGACCTTCACCAGCGAGGACGTCGCGGCGGCCTACCGCAGCTCACGTACGGCCGGCCTCACGCTTTTCGACACTGCCGAGATCTACGGAAACGGGTTCTCCGAGCATCTGCTCGGCCAACTGATCCATGACCACGACGACGTCACGAACGCCGTCGTGGCGACCAAGTTCGCCGCCATCCCATGGCGGGTCGGGCAACGGTCCGCTCTCCGGCAGGCGCTGGAGTCATCCCTGAAGCGGTTGCAGGCCGAGCGGGTGGATCTCTACCAGATCCACTGGTCGTTGCCTCTGCTCGACGACCGGGCCTGGCTCCGCGCGATGGCCGACGCCGTACGCGAGGGGCTGGTGGGTGCCGTCGGCGTGTCCAACTACGGCCCGACCAGGCTCCGCGCCGCCCATCGCCGGTTGACCGATCTCGGCATCCCGCTGGCCACCAACCAAATCGAGTACAGCCTTCTTCAGCGCAAGCCCGAGCGCAGCGGGCTGGTCGAGCTGTGCCGCGAGCTCGACGTGACCGTCATCGCGTACAGCCCGCTCGCCCAGGGGATGCTCACCGGCAAGTACGCCCCCGGCCGCCCGCCGCCGGGGATTCGCAGGCTGCGCTACCAGCGATTTTTGAGCCGGCTGCCCGCGCTCATCGCCACGCTGACCCAGCTTGGTGCTGACCACGGCGGCAAGACCCCGGCGCAGGTAGCGCTGAACTGGCTGATTGCCCACGGGACCGTTCCCATCCCGGGCGCCAAGAACGCAGACCAGGCCCAGCACAACGCCGGCGCCGTCGGGTGGTCCCTGACTCCCGACCAGGTCCAGGCCCTGGATCAGCTGCGCCGCTGATCGGCCGGTTGGTCCTTGGTCAGGTGCACCAACCAGTCACTGTTCGTCTGGATCAACGCATAACGTCGATCGCTGGCGCGGCCGTGCAGGACGAAGACGAACCGACGGTCGTTACGGTCCTCCTCCTGCCACCAGCCGATGTCGGCGATGCTCTTGTGCTCGTCGGTGTAGGTGAGGTGCTCGAGGTCGTGATCGGGCACCTGGACAGCCAACCGGTTCTGCGCCGCCGTGGTGGGGAGGCCTCTAGGCAGGGCCCAGGACCTGAGGACACCCTCGGCCTCGAGGCGGAGATCGAAGTGGTGCCGGGGCTTGTGGTGCTCGTGCAGCACGAAACTCGGCCGAGAGGTATTCACGCCGGGCCCGCCGCCTCACCGTTCATGGATCGACGCTAGCAAGCAGACCCGTCAAGGCGGGACCGATCGTCGACCCACTCGGCAAACCATCTCCGTACGGACTCCGAATTAATGCTGAAGGTGACAGCTTGCGGCCCCACTTCTTAACTGAGGCGGGGCCGTTCGCATCGCGGAACTGTCAGCGGCGTGTGGTGAAGTGATCGGGTGGTCAACCGTCTGGCGTCATCAACGAGCCCCTACCTGCTGCAGCACGCCGAGAACCCCGTCGACTGGTTCGAGTGGGGACCGGAGGCGTTCACCCGCGCCCACGAGCTAGACCGCCCCATCTTCTTGAGCGTGGGGTACGCGGCCTGTCACTGGTGCCACGTGATGGCCCACGAGTCGTTCGAGGACGAGGCTACGGCCGCCTTGATCAACCGGAAGTTCGTGGCCATCAAGGTCGACCGCGAGGAGCGGCCGGACGTCGACGCCGTCTACATGCAGGCGACGCAGGCGTTGACCGGGCAGGGTGGTTGGCCGATGACCGTCTTCCTGACCCCGGACCGGGAGCCGTTCTACGCCGGGACCTACTTTCCGCCGATACCGCACCATGGGCTGCCGTCCTTCGGCCAGGTGCTCGACGCCATCTCGGGCGCGTGGACCGACCGGCGGGACGAGGTCATGCAGAGCGCGACGTCGATCGTCACGGAGGTGGCCGGACGGCAGATCGCCGCCACCCCCGGCGTGCTGTCCGAGGCGGACCTGAGGGCCGCGGTCGCGCTGTTGCGCGAAGACTTCGACCCGGTCCGCGCCGGCTTCGGGCGGGCACCGAAGTTCCCGCCGTCGATGGTGGTCGAAGCGCTGCTGCGGGAGGGGAGTGCTCCGGCCATCGAGATGGCGGGCCGCACCCTCGAGGCCATGGCCAGAGGTGGGATCTACGACCAGCTCGGCGGCGGGTTCGCGCGGTACAGCGTCGACGCCGGCTGGGTCGTGCCGCACTTCGAGAAGATGCTCTACGACAACGCGCTGCTGCTCGGTGCGTACGCGCACTGGTGGCGGCGTACGCAGGAACCGTTGGCCGAGCGGGTCGTCGCCGAGACCGTGGCCTGGTTGCTACGGGAGATGCGGACCGAGCAGGGCGCGTTCGCCGCCAGCCTGGACGCGGACTCCCTCGACGACCAGGGCCACCTGCACGAGGGTGCGTTCTACGCCTGGACCCCGGGTCAGTTGACCTCGGCCCTGGGGACCGTCGACGCCCGTTGGGCGGCGGAGGCCTTCGCGGTGACTGACGCTGGCACCTTCGAGCACGGCGCCTCCACGCTGCAACGGCTAGGTGACCCGGACGACGAGCGACTGGTCGGCGTGCGTGAGAGGTTGTTGGCTGCTCGCGAGGAGCGGGTTCGACCCGGCCGCGACGACAAGGTGGTGGCGGCCTGGAACGGGTGGCTGATCGACGCGCTCGTCCAGGCGGCGCTGGTCTTCGACCGGCCCGAATGGCTGACCGCGGCGATCGAGGCGGGCGAGGCGGTCTGGGCGATCCACTGGCAGGACGGGCGACTACGACGCGCCTCGCGCAACGGTACGGCGAGCTCGGCCCCAGGCATCCTCGAGGACTACGCCGGGGTGGCCATGGCGTACGTCCGGCTGGCCACGGCGACGGCCGATCCGGACTGGATCGCGCGGGCGGAAGCGCTGCTGACCGTGGTCGAGGAGCAGTTCGACGACGGTCAGGACGGGTTCTTCGACACCGCCGCCGACGCCGAGGCCCTCTACGCCAGACCGAAGGACCCGACGGACAACGCGACGCCGTCGGGTCTCAGCTCCACCGTCCACGCCCTCCAGCTGTTCGCGGAGCTGACCGGCGATGCGCGGCGGGCCGAGCGGGGGGAGCGAGCCGCCCACCAGGCGGGGGCCCTGCCGCTCCGGGCCCCCCGGTTCGCCGGCTGGTTGCTGGCCGATGCGGTTTCGCGTACGCCGGCGCACGCCCCGGTGCAGGTCGCGGTCGTCGGACCGGACTCACCCGCGCGGGCGGAGCTGGTCCGGGCGGCCTGGACGCACGCACCCGCGGGTTCTGTCGTGGTTGCGGGGTCGACCGACCAACCCGGGTTCTCGCTGCTCGCCGACCGACCGATGATGGATGACCTACCCACCGCGTACGTCTGCCGTCACTTCGTCTGCCGCCTGCCGGTGACCGAGGTCGATGCGCTGGTCGAGCAGCTCAGGTCGCCGCGTAGGTGAGCATCGAGATGGCGATGTAGTGGCAGACGAACCCGCCGACCGTACCGGCGTGGAAGATCTCGTGGTAGCCGAACCAGCGCGGTGACGGGTTAGGACGCTTGCGGCCGTAGACGACGGCACCCACGCTGTAGAACACACCGCCGGCCAGGATCAGGGCCAAGACGGCGGGGCCGCCGGAGCGGTAGAAGGCCGGCAGCCAGGCCATCGAGGCCCAGCCCATCAACAGGTAGAGCGCGGTGTAGAGCCACCGGGGGGCCGACAGCCAGAAGAGCCGGAAGAGCAGCCCGCCGAGCGCGGCCGTCCAGATCATGGTCAACAGCAATGCCCGGGACGTGCCGGTCAGCATCAGCAGGGCCAGCGGGGTGTACGACGCGGCGATGAAGACGTAGATGTTGGCGTGGTCGAGGCGGCGCATCACGGCCTCTCCGCGCAGACCCCAGTTCCGCCGGTGATAGAGGCCGCTGGTCCCGAACAGCAGGACCGACGCGGCCAAGAAGACAGCGCCCCCGATGACGCCCGTGGTGGTCGGAGCCAGGGTGATCAAAACGATCCCGGCCGCCAGCACCAACGGCGACATGCCGGCGTGCAGCCACCCACGCAGTCGCGGCTTGACCTCGGCCACCACCTCCGCGATCGCACCGTCGGAAACGGTGGGTGAGGTGCTGCGGTCCCCTTCGACGGACGGTGTGCTCACGACGGCTCCTTTCGACAATAAGTTACTGGCCAGTAACCTACGGCTCCGTAGGTTCAACGGTACCCAAGCCCAGCCCCAGTGCCAACTCCGCCGCGTGTTCCGCGGGATACGCTGCCCCTCGTGGCTCGATTGGATCGCGTACGTGAGTTCGTCGATCGTCTGCATCCCTCCGGCCTGCTCTACACGACCTACGAACACCGGTTGATCGCCGAGCTCGACCACAGCCAGCTGCCCCGGCACGTCGCGGTGCTCGCCGACGGGAACCGGCGCTGGGCCCGGACCAACGCTCCCGGGATGCCGCTGGTCGCCGGCTACCAGGCCGGGGCGGACAAGCTCAAGGACTTCGTCGAGTGGTGCGACGAGATCGGCATCCCGGTCGTCACCTTGTGGGTGCTGTCGACCGACAACTACTCCCGCAGCAGCGCCGAGGAGATCAAGCCGTTGCTCGAGGTCATCGAGACGATGGTTTCCGACCTCGCCGAGACCGGCCGTTGGCGGGTGCACCCGGTCGGCGCGTTGGACCTGCTGCCGCCGAAGTCCGCGGCCCGGTTGCGCAAGGCCGCAGACGACAGCGCCGACTCGAACGGGATGGTGGTCAACATCGCCGTCTCCTACGGCGGTCGCCACGAGCTGCGCGACGCCGTACGCTCCCTGCTCGCCGAGCACGCCGCCAACGGCACCCCGATCGCCGAGGTGGCCGAGACCCTCGACATCGAACACATCGCGCAGCACCTCTACACCAAGGGCCAGCCCGACCCCGACCTGATCATCCGGACCTCCGGAGAGCAACGCCTCTCGGGCTTCTTGATGTGGCAGTCCGCGCACAGCGAGTTCTACTTCTGCGAGGCCCTGTGGCCCGACTTCCGCAAGGTCGACTTCATCCGCGCCCTCCGCTCGTACGCCGCCCGCGAGCGCCGCTTCGGCAAATAGCCCTGTCCCGCCCGCCTGGCCCGCCGGTTTCGCAGGTATACCTGCGATGTCACCGCTCTACCCGCGATATATCGCGGGTAAAGCGGGAACATCGCGGGCAGAGTGGTTGCCGGTTTTACCTGGTCCCCAAGGTCGGCGTGCGACAAAGTCGGGCCGATCCGAGGGGTGGCCGGTGATTCAGAGGTTGGGCCCAAGTCTCAGCTGCACAGTCGTCACGAGTGGGGAGCAGTCATGGTCATCGTCAGCGGGCATCTGATCGTCGATCCGGAGGGTCGCGAGGCCTACCTCGACACCTGTCGACAAGTCGTCGACCAGGCTCGCAAGGCGCCCGGTTGCCTCGACTTCTCCCTCGCGGCCGACCTGCTCGACGCCGGTCGGATCAACATCCTCGAGCGCTGGGAGTCGCAGTCCGCGGTCGAGGCCTTCCGTGGCGACGGGGTCGACGACGAGCAGGGTGCGGCCATCCTGGGCGCGTCGGTCGCCGAGTACGACGTCGCTGCCGTACGCCAGCTCACCTGAGGTCGACCGGCTGCGACCGGCTGCCGGCTGCCGGCTGCCGGCTGCGACCGGCGTGACCGACTCCGCAACGTACAGCACGGTCCCGCGGGAACGTGTTTTTGGTGATCGAGGCGGCCGAGCTGTCGCTGCGGATGCGTGAACGTCGCGGCAACGGCGTACGGCGGTCCACATTTCCGGCAGTTTGCGATCAGGTGAAGACCCGGCGTGGCGTTTCCTGCTGACCTCACGACCGCCGTAGCGTGCGGAGTGCGGGACGTGGGGAAGCGGCCCGCCTGGGAGGCGATGCATGCACCGTCATCAGACGGTCAAGTGCGGATCGTTCGCGATCCGCAGTCGAACCCGGCCAACCACCTAAAACGTGGGGCCGGACGCGGATGCCGTGCGGCCCCGAAGAAGGGCAGACCTCAATGTCTAGTACTTCACACCGTCGCACGTACGTCATCGACACCTCCGTCCTGCTGAGCGATCCGCACGCTCTCCGGCGCTTCGCCGAGCACGATGTGGTGCTCCCGATCGTGGTGGTCACCGAGCTCGAGGGAAAGCGGCACCACAACGAGCTGGGTTATTTCGCCCGAACGGCTCTGCGCCACCTGGACGACCTGCGCATCAAGCACGGTCGGCTGGATGCACCTGTGCCCATCAACGACGACGGCGGCACCATCCACGTCGAGCTCAACCACACCGATCCCGAGATCCTTCCGGCCGGGTTCCGGTTGGGCGACAACGACTCCCGCATCCTCGCCGTCGCCCTGAACTTCGCGGCCGAGGGCCACCACGTCACGCTGGTCTCCAAGGATCTCCCGATGCGGGTCAAGGCCGCATCGGTCGGCTTGGCCGCCGAGGAGTACCGCGCGGAGCTGGCCGTCGAGTCCGAGTGGACCGGGATGACCGAGATCGAGGTGGCCGGCGACCAGATCGATCGGTTCTACGACCAAGGCTTCCTCGACCTGGAGGAGGCCCGCAACCTCGCCTGCCACACCGGCGTCGTGCTGCTCGGTGGGACCGGGACCGCGCTCGGCCGCGTCACCCCGAACAAGGAGCTCAAGCTCATCAAGGCCGACCGGGACGCGTTCGGCATCCACGGCCGCTCGGCCGAGCAGCGCGTCGCCCTCGACCTCCTGCTGGACCCGACGATCGGCATCGTCTCCCTGGGCGGTCGCGCCGGCACGGGCAAGTCAGCCCTGGCGCTCTGCGCCGGTCTCGAGGCGGTCCTCGAGCGTCGGCAGCACTCCAAGGTCGTTGTCTTCCGCCCCCTGTACGCCGTGGGCGGCCAGGAGCTCGGCTACCTGCCCGGCAGTGAGGGGGAGAAGATGGCGCCCTGGGCGCAGGCCGTCTTCGACACCTTGGGTGCCGTCACGTCCAAGCCGGTCATCGACGAGATCATCGAGCGCGGACTGCTCGAGGTGCTGCCGCTGACCCACATCCGAGGCCGTTCGCTGCACGACTCGTTCGTGATCGTCGACGAGGCGCAGTCCCTGGAGCGCAACGTGCTGCTCACCGTCCTCAGCCGCATCGGACAGGACTCTCGCGTCGTGCTCACCCACGACGTCGCGCAGCGCGACAACCTCCGGGTCGGCCGGCACGACGGGGTGGTCGCGGTCGTCGAGAAGCTGAAGGGTCACCCGCTCTTCGCCCACGTCACCCTGCACCGCTCCGAACGGTCGCGGATCGCCGCGCTGGTCACCGAGATGCTGGAGGAAGCCGTCTAGCTCGCGACTTCCGCGTACGCGCAGCCCTGCGTTGCGCGTACGCGGAGATCACGATTGGACTGTCAGACCAGTCGACCCGCTGGATCATCGCATTTCAGTTTGATAACGGGCTGTGGCAAGATACGGCCGTGCGCCGACTCGTGAAGCATGGCATTGCCGGGGTTGGGTTCTGCGCTTTCACGGTCACCGCTGCCGTGGCCGCGCTGGGCAGCCCGGCCGGCCAGGACACCGCCATCGCCGTGCCCGCCCCCGCCGTGGTCATCTCAGCACCGGCTGTCGAGCCGGTCGACGCAACCCTCGCCGCCGAGCAGGCGGCTCGATCCGCCCGTGAGAGCCGAGACGCCCAGCGCGCCGCCCTCACCGCGACCGCCACGACCCAGGCTGACAAGCGCGCGACGACCCTGACGAAGCAGAACAAGGCGATCACCGCTCAGCAGACCAAGATCAAGACTGCCCGTGCGAAGGCGAAGGCCGCCGCGGAGGCCAAGGCCCGGGCTGAGGCCAAGGCGAAGGCGTTGGTGATCAAGAACCAGGGCTACGAGCCCGGTACGACCGACCCGCGCGAGATGGCCCGCCAGATCCTGAAGAACAAGTACGGCTACGGGGCCAACCAGTACTCGTGTTTCAACTACATCATCATGCGCGAGAGCATGTGGAAGGTGAACGCCGAGAACAAGAGCTCCGGCGCGTACGGCATTCCCCAGGCCCTGCCCGGGTCCAAGATGGCGAGCGTCGGGAGCGACTGGCGCACCAACCCGGCGACCCAGATCACCTGGGGCATTGAGTACATGAAGAAGCGGTACGGCAGCCCTTGCGAGGCGAAGGTCTTCAAGGCCTCGCACGGCTGGTACTGACCTCACCCGCTGAGCACCTGAGCCGGAGTTCCACAGAGGGCTCTACAACGTTATAGAGTCCCCTCGTGCCCCGCCGCGAACCCGGAGTTGCCTCCGCGCCGACCATCCATGACGTGGCGCGGCTCGCCGAGGTGTCGATCAAGACCGTCTCCAACGTCCTGAACGACTACCCACACATCCGGCCCGCGACCAAGACGCGGGTGCTGGACGCGATCGTGGCTCTCGACTACAAGCCCAACCTCGCGGCGCGGGGGCTTCGTTCGGGTCGTACGGGGTTGATCAGCCTCATCATCCCGGACCTGCGCAACGACTACTTCGCCGAGCTGGCCGACGCCGTCATGCGGGCGGCCGACCCCCACGGCCTGTCGATCATCATCTCCCAGTCGGGTGCCGACCGGGACCGCGAGCTCGACCTGCTCCGGGGCCCTCGGATGCAGATGGTCGACGGCATCCTGTTCAGCGCGCTGGCGCTCGGTGAGCAGGACAACGACCTGTTGGCCGGCGTGGCCAAGCCGATGGTCCTGCTGGGTGAACGGATCCTGCACGGGCCCAGAGACCACGTCACGATGCGCAACACCGAGGCGGTCAAGGCGGCGACGGAACACCTGTTGCAGCAGGGCCGGCGCCGGATCGTCGCGTTGGGCGCGGATGCGGCACAAGGCCCCGGCTCGGCGGCACTGCGGCTCGACGGCTACCGGCAGGCCATGGCGGAGGCCGGCCTGACGGTGGACGAGGACCTGGTCGTCGAGGTCGTGGGCTGGTACCGCAGCACTGGCGCGGCCGCGATGCGGGCCTTCCTGCAGCGCGACCTCCCCTTCGACGGGGTGGTCGCGTTCAACGACACCATCGCACTGGGTGCGATGCGGGTGATGCAGGAGGCGGGACTCCGCATCCCCCAGGACGTGGCGCTGATCGGGTTCGACGACGTCGACGAGACCCGCTACAGCCTGCCCACCCTGTCGACGATCGACCCTGGACGGGTCGAGATCGCCGAGGTGGCGTTGCGCTACCTCCGACAGAGGATCGAGTCGCCCGGGGCTGATCTGCCCCCGCAGGACCACCTGACCACGTTCGCGGTCGTCGAGCGCGAGTCGTCCCGCCCCACCTGAGCGGCGTTTTCGCATCAACCCTTGACAGACCTCCCGCTCTTGACGATGATCTGTCTACAACGTTTTCCTATAACGTTGTAAATACACGATGGGCTCGGCTCCAGAGCGGTTGAGAACCACCTTCTGACAACGAAGTCCACGCACCACGAAGGGAACATCCGTGAAGAAATCACTGCTGGTCGGCGTCTCGGCGATCGCCATGAGCGTGCTGCTGTCCGCCTGCGCGACGAGTGCCAACAACGGGGGCGGCGGTGGCGCCGGGGGAGGAGCCCCGAGCGTCGAGGAGGGGACCAGTCCCAAGCTGACCAACTGCACCAACAAGATGAAGAACGACGCTCCTCAGGTCTCGGTCTGGGGCTGGTACCCCAACATGGCCAACGTCGTCGACAACTTCAACGGCGCCCACACCGACGTCCAGATCTGCTGGAACAACGTCGGGCAGGGCGCTGACGAGTACACCAAGGTGCAGACGGCCATCTCGGCCAAGAAGGGTCTCGCCGACGTCGTCATGCTCGAGGCGGACCGCCTGTCCAGCTTCGCGATCCAGGACGCGCTGGTCGACCTGAGCCCGTACGGCGCGGACGAGGTCAAGGGCAACTTCAGCGAGGGTGCCTGGAAGGACGTCTCGCAGGGCAGCAAGGTCTTCGCCATCCCGATCGACGGCGGACCGATGGGCATGATCTATCGCACCGACGTGTTCGAGAAGTACGGCATCACCACCCCACCCGCCACCTGGGCGGAGTTCGCGGCCGCCGCGCAGAAGGTCAAGGACGCCGGCGGACCCGTCTTCGGAGACCTCGGATCGAACGTGCCGGCGTTGTTCATGGCCCTGCAGCAGCAGAAGGGCGCCGTACCGTTCGGCTACGACCCCGCCAAGCCGCAGGATCTCACGGTCAAGCTCAACGACCAGGCGTCGAAGGATGTCCTCAACTACTGGGCGGACCTCGTCCAGCGCAAGCTCGTCGGCACCCAGGACCAGTTCACCACCGACTACATCTCCGGCGTGGTCGGCGGCAAGTACGCCACCTACCCGTCCGCCGCCTGGACGCCCGGTTACCTGACCGGCGCCGGGGTCGGCAAGGGTAATTCCAAGGGTGTCTGGGCGGCTGCTCCGCTCCCGCAGTGGGACGCCGCCAACCCGGTGTCGGTCAACTGGGGAGGCTCGGCCTTCGCGGTGACCACCCAGGCCACCAACAAGCGGTTGGCCGCCATCGTGGCCAAGGGGATCTACGCCGATCCGGCCTCGCTCGAGGAGGGCTGGAAGAAGCAGATCATCTTCCCGCTGAGCAAGAACGTGCAGAGCTCCGAAGCGTTCATCGACAACAAGTCCGAGTTCTTCAGCGGTCAGACGGCCAACAAGGACATCTACGTCCCGGCCGGCAACGCCTACAAGGGCACCGTCTACGCCCCCATCCAGGTCTACTACTACGCGCAGCTGCAGGCGCAGCTGGCCAAGATCAACACGGGCAAGGTGACCGGTGACCAGGCCGCGGACGACCTGCAGGCCGAGATCGTCAAGTACGCCAAGGGCCAGGGCTTCAACGTCACCGAGTAGTCCGGCTCCGCCTCCCTCCACCGCCGCACGGCCGGTTCCGGGCTCAGCCCGGGACCGGCTCCCCACCCCGAAGGAGAATGCGAATGGTCAGCGCCACAGTCGCCGATGCCACCTCGCCATCCCGCCCTGGGCCGGCGCCCGCCGCGACCCGGCGCCGCAGCCTGAACGAACGCAAGAAGTCGCGTACCGGCTGGTTGTTCGTCGCCCCGTTCGCCGTCGTCTTCGTGGCGTTCCTGGTCCTGCCCCTGCTCTACGCCTTCTACCTCAGCCTCTACAGCAAGGGGCTGGCCACCGGTGTCGTCTTCGCCGGGGCCAAGAACTACATCACCGCATTCACCGACCCGTCCTTCCTCAGCGGGGTCTGGTTCGTCGTCCGGTTCGCCGTCGTGCTGATCCCGGTGCAGATGCTGGTCTCCCTGGCGCTGGCCCTCGTGCTGGACGCCCTGACCAGCCGGTTCGCCCGCTTCGCCCGGCTGATGATCTTCCTGCCCTACGCCATCCCGGCGGTGATCGGCGCCTTGATGTGGGGCTTCCTCTACAGCCCGACCTTCGGTCCGATGCAGCAGCTCTTCAGCGTCTTCGGCGCCGACGCGCCGTTCCTGCTCGATCCCACCCACGTGTTCGGCGGACTGATGAACGTCGTCACCTGGCAGTGGGCCGGCTACTACATGATCATCATCTTCGCTGCTCTGCAGGGCATCGATGCCTCCGTCTACGAGGCCGCTCGGATGGACGGCGCCAACGCCTGGCAGATCGCCCTCCGGATCAAGGTGCCCATGGTCTCGTCGGCGCTGCTGTTGATCCTGGTCTTCGCCCTGATCGGCACCCTGCAGTTCTTCAACGAGCCGCAGATCCTGCGGCCCCTCTCGAACGGCACGATCACCCCGGACTTCACGCCGAACATCTACGCGTTCAGCCAGGCCTTCTCGTACGCGAACTTCAACTACGCCTCGGCCATCAGCTTCGCCCTCGGGATCATCGTGTTCATCGCCGTCTACGTGTTCCTCTTCCTCACTCGCAAGCGCGGGAGCGTCCTGACATGACCACCACCCATCTCGACGCGCCGTCGAGCGCACCGATCGTGGCCTCGCGCTCGGAAGGGCGGCGTTCCCACCACCCGGCCTCCCGGCGGCTGCTGCCGTACCTGTTCCTGACGATCCTGGTGATCTACTTCCTGGTCCCGATCTGGTGGCTGGTCGTGGCGAGCACCAAGGATGCCGCCGGCTTGTTCAACGGCAGCAACGGTGCGCTGTGGTTCGACCAGACCTTCGCTCTGCTGCCCAACCTGAGGGAGCTGTTCACCTACAACGACGGCATCTACCTGCGTTGGATCGGGAACTCGCTCTTCTACGCCGTCACGGGCGGGCTCGGGGCCACGATCTTGGCGGTGCTGGCCGGTTACGGCTTCGCCAAGTACCGGTTCCGCGGTCGGCGGCTGATGCTCGCCGTGCTGCTGGGCTCGGTGATGGTGCCGCTGACCGCGCTGGTCATCCCCACCTTCATCCTGTTCTCGAACATCAACCTGACCGACACCGTCTGGGCGGTGATCCTGCCCTCCCTGCTCAACCCGTTCGGGGTCTACCTGATGCAGGTCTACACCGCCGACGCCGTACCCGACGAGCTGTTGGACGCCGCCCGGGTGGACGGTGCCGGAGAGATCCGCACCTTCTTCCAGGTCTCCTTCCCGCTGCTGCGGCCCGCGTTCGTCACCGTCCTGCTGTTGTCGATCGTCGGGACCTGGAACAACTACTTCCTGCCGCTGGCCATGTTGTCCAACACCAAGCTGTTCCCGATCACCGTCGGCCTCGGCCTCTGGCAGGGGCAGGCCTCGGCCAACAACAGCGGGGGTACGTCCCTGTGGAGCCTGATCATCATCGGGTCCCTGGTCTCGATCATCCCGCTCGTGGTCGCCTTCCTGTCCCTGCAGAAGTACTGGCAGGGCGGGCTCTCGCTGGGCGCTCTGAAGTAGCCCGCTGACCCGCCCGCCCCCTCTCTTCTCCACACCCATGACCCGTACCGAAGGATCCGCCATGCCCGCAGCCCACCTCACGCTCGACCCTCACTTCACCGTCGGCACCGTCAACCGCCGCCTGTTCGGCTCCTTCGTGGAGCACCTCGGACGCTGCGTGTACGACGGCATCTACGAGCCCGGCCACCCGACCGCCGACACCGAGGGCTTCCGCACCGACGTGATCGAGCTCGTCCGCGAGCTCGGCGTCTCCGCCATCCGCTACCCGGGTGGAAACTTCGTCTCGGGATTCCGCTGGGAGGATGCCGTCGGCCCTCGGGCCGAGCGACCCGCTCGGTTGGACCTGGCCTGGCACTCCACCGAGTCGAACGAGGTCGGACTCGACGAGTTCGCGGGTTGGCTGGAGAAGGTGGGCAGTGAGCTGATGTACGCCGTCAACCTCGGCACCCGCGGTGTCCTCGAGGCGGTCGACGTGCTGGAGTACGCCAACATCCGCTCCGGCACGGCGCTCTCGGACGCCCGGATCAAGAACGGCCGCGTGGAGCCGTACCGGATCTCGATGTGGTGCCTGGGCAACGAGATGGACGGTCCCTGGCAGCTCGGCCATCGCAGCGCCGAAGACTACGGCAAGATCGCCTCCCAGACCGCGAAGGCGATGCGGCAGCTGGACCCCAGCCTCGAGCTGGTCGTCTGCGGCAGCTCGAACGCCCAGATGCCGACCTTCGGCGCGTGGGAGCACACGGTGTTACTGCACACCTACGACGACGTGGACTACATCTCCTGCCACGCCTACTACGAGGAGCGCGGCGGCGACGCAGGCAGCTTCCTCGCGGCGGCGACGAACATGGACCACTTCATCGAGTCGGTCGTGGCCACCGCAGACACGGTGCGGGCGCAGCTCGGTCGGACGAAACGGATCGCGATCTCGTTCGACGAGTGGAACGTCTGGTACAACACCCGCTACCACGCCGAGGACCAGATCACCGATATCGAGCGGTGGCCGACCGCCCCGCGGCTGCTCGAGGACGCGTACTCGGTGCTCGATGCCGTTGTGGTCGGAAACCTGCTCATCTCGCTGCTCAAGCATGCCGACCGGGTCACCTCGGCCTCACTGGCCCAGCTCGTCAACGTGATCGCGCCGATCATGACCGAGCCCGGTGGCGACACGTGGCGGCAGACGACGTTCTTCCCGTTCGCCCTCACGTCGAGGCTGGCCGTCGGCGAAGCGCTGTCGGTCAAGCTGGTGTCGGACACCTACAGCACCGCTGAGTACGGCGATGTCGCCGTAGTCGACGCCGTCGCCACCCACGACGCCGAGACCGGTCGGACCGCCATCTTCCTGGTCAACCGGTCACTGGACGGTCCGACGTCGGTGACGGTCGACGTCGGGAACCTCGGCGAGGTAGGCATCCTCGAGACGCACACGCTGGCCGACGACGACATCTACGCGGTCAACACCCTGGCCGACCAGTTGCGGGTCGGAGTTGCGCCCAACCCGACCGCGACTTTGGCCGACGGGCGGTTGACCGTCGAGCTGCCCGCCGTCTCGTGGACGGCCCTCTCGCTGGGGTGAGTCAG
>DATDBS010000011.1:0-32594 GCA_036524735.1 Propionibacteriaceae bacterium | reverse complement strand
TCGTGAGGACTACGCCGCCATCTTCGGCCCGACGGCCGGGGACCAGATCCGGCTCGGGGACACCGACCTGTGGATCGAGATCGAGCAGGACCTGACCTTCGGCGGGGAGGAGTCGGTCTTCGGCGGCGGCAAGTCCATCCGGGAGTCCATGAACCAGTCCCTGGTCACCTCGGCCGGGGGTGCGTTGGACACCGTGATCACGAACGTCGTGATCCTCGACCACTGGGGCATCGTCCGCGCCGACGTGGGTATCAAGGACGGCCGGATCGTCGGCATCGGCCGCAGCGGCAACCCCGACATCGCCGACGGTGTGGATCCGGCCCTGGTCATCGGACCCGGCACCGACGTCATCTCGGGCGAGGCGAAGATCCTCACCGCCGGTGGCTTCGACTCCCACGTGCACTTCCTCTCGCCGTCGCAGATCCACGAGGCGCTCGCCACCGGACTCACCACCCTGGGCGGTGGCGGCACCGGACCCTCCGAAGGGTCCAAGGCCACCACGGTCACCCCGGGGGCCTGGCACCTCAAGCAGACCCACCTCGCCCTCGACGAGTTCCCGGTCAACCTGCTGCTGCTGGGCAAGGGCAACACGGTCTCCGCCGGCGCCTTCGAGGAGCAGGCTCTGGCCGGCGCGGGTGGCTACAAGGTGCACGAGGACTGGGGCTCCACCCCGGCCGCGGTCGATGCCGCGCTCAAGGGGGCCCAGGAGTGGGGTCTGCAGGTCGCGCTTCACTCGGACTCGCTCAACGAGGCGGGCTTCGTCGATTCGACCATCGCCGCGATGGCGGGCCGCAGCATCTCGGCCTTCCACGTGGAGGGGGCCGGCGGCGGGCACGCTCCCGACATCTTGACCATCGCCGGGCTGCCGCACGTGCTGCCGGGTTCGACCAACCCGACGCTGCCGCACACCGTGAACACCGTGGCCGAACACCTCGACATGCTCATGGTCTGCCACCACCTCAACCCCGCGGTGCCCGAGGACCTGGCCTTCGCCGAGTCCCGGATCCGGGCGACCACGATCGCCGCCGAGGACCACCTGCACGACCTGGGGGCCATCTCCATGACCTCCTCCGACGCCCAGGCCATGGGTCGGATCGGCGAGGTCATCACCCGGACCTGGCAGGTCGCCCACCTGATGAAGCACGTCCGCGGTGATCTCGCCGGCGGGCTGCCCGCGGACAACTTCCGGGCCCGGCGCTACGTGGCCAAGTACACGATCAACCCCGCCATCGCCCACGGCGTCGACCACGAGATCGGCTCCGTCGAGGTCGGCAAGCTGGCCGACCTGGTGTTGTGGGACCCGCGCTTCTTCGGCGTCCGGCCGTCGGTCGTGATCAAGGGTGGCGGCATCGTGGTCGGGGCGCTAGGTGACCCGAACGCGTCCATCCCGACCCCGCAGCCCGTGCTGATGCGGCCCGCGCTGTACTACGGGAGCGGACGCTACCGCTCGCAGACCTACGTGGCGCCGGCCGCGCTGGAGGCTGGCCTCGCCGACGAGCTGGGGTTGACCCGGCAGCTCGTCGCGGTCAAGTCCACCCGCGACGTGGGCAAGGCGCAGATGATCAACAACGACGCCCTGCCCGACATCGCGATCGACGCCGAGACCCACCGGATCGAGCTGGACGGCGTGCTGATCACCCCGGCCCCAGCGACCAGCCTGCCGTTGGCCCAGCTCTACAACATGTTCTGAGGGTGGGCCCGGACCCGATCGTGACTGCTGCCTACCTGACGCTGCTGCTGGCCGACAGCCGACTACCCACCGGGGCTCACACCCAGTCCGCCGGGCTGGAGCCGGCGTTCGCTCACGGGATGCGGTTGGACCAGGTCCCGGACTACCTGCGGGTACGCCTGACCACCGTCACCGAGGTCGAGGCGGCCTGTGCCGTGGTCGCCCGGCACCTGTGGTTGACGGCCCCGTCGCGGGCCGAGGCGATGGTCACGGTGGACGCCGCCTGGCGGGTGCGAACGCTGTCCGACGCGCTGCGGGAGGCCTCCGACCTGCTCGGCCGGAGCTATCTGCGGATGGCCGGTGCGGTCTGGGGTCTGGCCGAGCTCGGCGGGGCGTCCGGTCAGGTCTGGTGCCGGGCCGTCGTGATCGGAGCGACCGCCGCCGAAGCCGGCATCTCGGCCGCTGATACCGCCCGGTTGATCGGCTTCGAGGATGTGCAGACTGTCATCGCCGCGGCCCTGAAGCTCCTCCCCTTCGATCCCAGCCAAGGGGTGCGCTGGTCCGCCGAGGCCGCCGAGGAGGTCGAGCAGATGGTCGTAAGAGTCTCCGGGTGCCGGTCGACCGCCGAGATCCCGGCGCACAGTGCCCCGCTGATCGAGGAGTGGGGCCAGCGCCACCGGACGACGCAACGGAGGTTGTTCCGTGCCTGACCGAGTCCGCTGCCTCGTCTTGGGCCTGGTCGTGCTGGCCGTCACCGCCGGCTGCACCTCGACCACGTCCGCCCCCGAGACGCCGCCGAGCCCGATCGCCTCGTCGGTGCCGCCCACCGAGGTGACCCCGCCCCCGGTGGCGACCCCCAGCCCGTCCAGCACCTCGGCGGCCAGCCCGACACCCTCCAGCCCGACACCCTCCAGCACTGCGGCGACCTCCACCACGTACGCCAACGGGCTGGAACTGAGCGGCGAGCAGCTCAGCTACACCGAGCTGCGCTGGTTCTGGCGGGACAAGGCCCAGGCCGAATGCAAGAAGAAGGGCATCAGCTCGCCCAGCTCCTGGTGCAACGACTACTACTTCGAGAAGACCGGGCAACAGGGGAGAGCGGTGCTGGCCCCCGACGCCGGCATCAAGATCCTCGACGAGGACGGCAAGCTCCAGAAGGGAACCACCGTGCAGGTCCAGCAAGCCATCGAGGACGACTACTGGCCGAACTTCCGGGTCTGGCTGGCCGGGGACCGTGTCGTACGCCTCGAACAGGTTTTCACCCCGTGAGCGCGACGACCCCGCAGCGGGCCCTCCGACTCGGGGTGGCCGGCCCCGTCGGCACCGGCAAGAGCTCGCTGATCGCGCTGCTGTGCCGCGAGCTCGGCACCGAGCTGAGCGTGGCGGTGATCACCAACGACATCTACACCGATGAGGACGCGCGGTTCCTCCGTTCCGCCGGCGTGCTCGATCCGGAGCGGATCCGGGCCGTCGAGACCGGGGCCTGCCCGCACACCGCCATCCGGGACGACGTCACCCAGAACCTGCTCGCGGTCGAGGACCTCGAGCGCGACTTCGACCCGGTCGATCTGGTTCTCGTCGAGTCCGGAGGCGACAACCTGACGGCGACCTTCTCCCCGGCGCTGGTCGACGCGCAGTTCTTCGTGCTCGACGTCGCCGGCGGGGGAGACGTGGCCCGCAAGGGGGGCCCCGGGATCGCGCGCGCCGACGCCCTGATCGTCAACAAGACCGACCTCGCCCCCTACGTCGGGGTGGACGTGGTCGAGATGGTGCACGACGCCGAGCACGCTCGTGACGGTCGTACGGTGATCGCCTTGTCGCGTACCGACCCGGCGTCGGTCGCCCAGCTGAAGAGCTGGGTGCTGGCGACGCTGGAGGTGTTCCGGTCCGGCGCGCACGTGGCCCAGGACCCGGGGCCGATGGCTCCGCACTTCCACGCCGAGGACGCCGAGCCGCACACCCACGCCGACGGCACGATCCACACGCATTGACCGAGACCCGGGTCTGCCTCGAGGCGGGCCGCGTCTGGCTCCGGCACGGGCAGCTCCGAGCCCAGCAGGGCGCTGACCGCAAGGGTTGGACGCGGATCGCGCTGCTGGCCACGACCGCGCTGCTGCTCGGGGGTGACGAGGTCGAGCTGCGGGTCGAGGTGGGTGCAGGACAACGACTCGACCTGTACGACGTCGCCGGCACCGTGGCGTACCACGGCCGCGGCGATAGCTCGGCCTGGCGGCTGAGCGTCGAGGTGCAGGCCGGCGGAGCGTTGCGCTACCGGGGTGAGCCCTTCGTGGTCTCCGACGGGGCCGACGTCACCCGTACGACGGACCTCGCCCTCGACCCCGACGCCAGCCTGTGGCTGCGGGAGACGGTCGTGCTCGGGCGTCACGGTCAGATCGGTGGCCGGCTCCGGACCCACACCCGGCTGCGGGTCGGCGGGCACGACGCCTGGCGGGAGGACCAGGACCTGGACCCGACGCGTACGCGGTGCCTCCCGGGTCTGCTGGGGAACCATCGGGTGCTCGACTCGGTGGTCGCCGTCGGAGCAGCCGAGCCTCCACCGGCCCACCCCCGGATGGTCAGGTTCGGCCTCGTCGGGGGGGCGGGGTCGGTGACTCGCCACCTCGGCACCGACCTGGCCGACTCACCCCTGCACCAGCGGGAGTGAGCCGGCGGGCCGTCAGCCCTTGCTCGCGCCGAGGGTCAAGCCGGCCACGAACTGGCGTTGCAGGGCCAGGTAGATGACCAGGGTCGGGATGATCGTGAAGGTCGCTCCGGCGGCGATCAGGTTGTAGTCGGAGAAGAACTGACCCTGCAGGTTCTTGATGCCGGTCGTCACCGGCAACCGGTCCCCGCTCTGGATGAACAACAGCGGCCAGAAGAAGTCGTTGTAGACGAAGATGACTTCCAGGGTGCCGAGCGCGGCCAGGGCCGGTCGACACAGCGGCATGATGATGCTCACGTACTGCTTCCAGACCCCGCAGCCGTCGACCAGGGCGGCCTCGGTGAGCTCCACGGGGAGCGCCTTCATGTAGTTCGACAGCACGAAGGTGCAGAAGCCGATCTGGAACGCCGTGTTCACCATGATCACCGAGTAGTAGGTGTTCAGCAGGTTTCCCGAGTCGCTGACCGACAGGGGTAGCGGGAAGAACTTGAACATCGCGAACAAGGGAGCGGCCAGCACCTGCGGCGGGAGCAGGTTCCCGGCCGTGAACATGATCAGCAGTGTGACGTTGAACTTCCAGGTGAACCGGCTGACCGCGAAGGCCATCATGGAAGCGAAGATCAACGTGAGCACCACCGTGGGCACCGTGATGATCACCGAGTTCACGAAGTACTTCGCCAGTCCGGCCTGCTGCCAGGCGTTGGAGAAGTTGTCGAAGTTGAACTTGCCGCCGAAGCTGAAGTAGCCGTACTTGTCGGTCTCGGCCTTGGGTCGCAAGGCGGTGAACAGGGTCCAGAGCAGCGGGATGAGCCACATCACCGACAAGGCGATGAGGATCAGGTGTGTGCCGTAGTGCTTCTTCTTCCCCCGCCCCTGCCTCGAGGGTGGGAGCGGGTCCTTGATCGTCGCGGGTGAGGTCAGGGCAGCGCTCATGTCAGGCGTCCTTGCTGAAGGTTCGGGACAGGTAGACGGTGATGGGGATCAGCGAGACGATCAGCAACATCACGGCCAGGGCCGAGCCGATGCCGATGACCTGTCCTTCGCCCACCAGGTTCTGAACGACCAGCGCGGAGATGAGCTCCAGTCCGTTGGTGCCCTTGTTGATCACGTAGACGATGTCGAAGGCACGCAGACCCTCGATGATCGTGATCACGACCACGACGATGTTGATCGGTCGCATCGCGGGGAAGACCACCCGGAAGAAGGTCTGTCCGGCGGACGCCCCGTCGATCGCCGCAGCCTCGCGGAGCGCCGGGTCCACCCCTTTGAGCCCAGCGAGGTAGAGCACCATGATGTAGCCCGCGTGCCGCCAGGTGGCCGCGATCATGGCGGCCCAGATGTTGATGCTGGGGTCGCCGAACCAGTCGACGGCGTCCGCAGTCCCGGCCGTACCGATCAGGTTGTTGATGAAACCCTCGTTGCGGGCGTACATCAGCTGCCAGATGATCCCGACCAGCGGCAGGGACAACATCACGGGGATGAAGAACACGCTCTGGTAGATCCGGCTGCCCTTGATGTTCTGGTCGAGCAGGACGGCCAGGAACAGCCCGAGCGGGGTGCCGATGGCTCCGAGGAACACGAGCCACAAGATGTTGTGCTGGACCGCGGGATAGAAGGGTGGGTAGTCCTGCAGGACGAACGTGTAGTTGCTGAGCCCGGTGCTCCGGATGTCGCCGAGGGAAAGCCCGTTCCACTTGGCGAAGGAGAGACCGATCGACAACAGCATGGGGATCCAGACCAGGACGGCCTGGATCAACGTAGGGATGGCCACCATGGCGGCGAGCGCCGCCTTGTCGCCGCCGGACAGCTTGTGTCCGCCCCGTGATTTCTTGACGCGCGAGCGCGCTGCGGCCGGAGCCGCAGCGCGCGTCGTCGTCGTGTCCGACGCGACCGCCATGACGACTACTGAGCCGCGTAGAGGGACTTGGCCTGGCTCTCCAGGCTGGCGGTGTCGATCGTCTGCGTCTTGATGAACCCCTGAAGGGCGGGGATCATCACATTGTTGGCCATGGCCGGCAACGCGTCGCGGTCGAAGAACTGGCTGATCGTCTTGGCGTTGGCGATCACCTGAGCACACTTCTTGTTCAGGTCGGTGTACTTCGAGGTGTCGGCCCCCTTGGCCGTGGCGATGTTCGAGGGGTCGACGGCGGCGTACGCGTCTTGTCCGGCCGCCGTGCCGACGTAGGCCAGCAGGTCCTTGGCGGCCTGGTTGTCGCCGCCCTTCTTGGACAGCATGAAGCCGTCGATCGGAGCCTCGACCGCGTCGCGGTCCTCGGCGGCCATCGCCGGGAAGGGGAGGAAGTCGATGTCGTCGAGCACGGCCTTGTCGCTGAACTGCTGGGTGACGAACGAGCCGAGCAGGTACATCCCGGTCTTCTTCTGGGCCAGGGTCTGAGCTGCTTCCTGCCAGGTCGCACCCAGTGCGTTCGGATCGTGGTACGGCAGGATCGCCCGCCAGTTGTCGAACACGTCCTTGACCTTCTGCTGGTCCCAGGTCTCCTTGTGGGCGCACAGGTCGAGGTGGAACTGATAGCCGTTCAGACGCATGTTCAGGTAGTCGAACGTGCCCATCGCGGGCCAGCCGTCCTTGTCGGCGAAGGCGATCGGGATCAGACCGTCCTTCTTCATCGACTCGCACAAGGTCTTGAGCTCGTCGAAGGTCGCAGGCTCGGAGTAGCCCTTCTCCTGCCACAGGCTCTTGCGGTAGAAGAAGCCCCAGGGGTAGTTGTAGTTCGGTACGAAGTACTTCTTGCCGTCGTCACCGGTCGAGGCCTTGGCCAGGCCCTCGCTGAAGTTCCCGCTGATCTTCTCCCAGACGTCATCCACCGGCGCGCACAGGCCCTTGGAGGCGTAGTAGCGCATCCGGTAGCCGGCGAACCACGTGAACGCATCGTCCGGGCTGCCCTGCAGGTAGGAGCTGATGTTGTTCTGGAAGTCGTTGTGCGGCACCGTGTTGATCTTGGTGGTGTCGCCGGACTGCTTGCCGAACGCGTCGGTCATGGCCTGGATGGCGTTCTTCGGGACCTCGTCGGAGGCTGAGGACCCGAGCGTCAGCTCCTTGGAGGCCGCGGCGCCCGGGGCAGGCGCCTTGGCACCCGTACAGGCGGTCAGGAGCGACCCGCCACCGAGCGCCGTGGCACCCACGGCCAGACCCTTCAGCAGGGTGCGGCGGGCTAGGGGAAGGGGGGTGAAAGCGGTCGCAACCGCGGTCTCATCGGTCATTCACTGCTCCTCGTTGATGGGTGAAGACACCGCATTGTCGTGTCATCACGATGTGCGGTGTTCCTCACCTTCCGCCGAGGCCGGAGCGGTGTCAAGCAGGACGCGCGGTCGGCGCGCCCTGCACTTACTGGCCGGGGGTTGCGCCCTCGGCGGCACTCGCCCCAGGTGCCGGACTGGCTTGAGACGCACTGGGGGAGGGGGTCTCGGTCGCGGAGTCGGACGGTGCCGCAGAAGTCGCTGAGGCCGAGGGTTCCGGGGTCGGTTCCGAGGTCGCGGAGGAGCTGGCCGAGGGCTCGGCGCTGGCTGACTCACTCGCCTCCGCCGTCGGAGTCGGGCTGGGGGAAGTGCTCGGCTGCCCGGTTCTGGTCTGGGTGGGATTGGTGTTCCCGCTGCCGACCTGGGTGATCGTGGTGCCGTCCCCGCCGGACAGGGCCTGACCGGAGATGAGTTCGAAGCCCGTCAGCGACACCGCGGCGATTCCGAACGCTGCGACCGTACCGACCAGCATGCTCTTCCAGTTCAGCTTGCGTCTCGTCTTCTCCGGTGGCGCGATCGGATCGGCCCAGACCACGGTCTCGGTCTGCTCCTCAGCGGGGCGGGTCGTCACCGTCACCGTCGCCGGCACGTCCGACCCGGCGACCCGGCCGGCGAACACCGTGCGGACCTTCTCCTGGGTGTGGGCGAGGGAGGCCGTGTAGAGGGTGCTCCCCACGGCCGCGACGACGCTCGCGATGGCCGCACCGATCACGGTGCCGGCCACGCTCAGCCTGGACCCCAGGGCCGCGGCGGTCATCGCGGCCAGGGCGCCGCCGACGATCTTGGTGACGGAAAGGTCGAGTCTGCTGGCCTTGGGTGGCTGTTCTGGTTCGGGCGTACGCGTTTTCAGCTGTTGGTCGGTGCTCATGTCCTCATCAGTTCGGGTCGGGCGTGGTGACCACCGTCGCGGTGATCTCGTCCAGAACCGACAACGTCACTGCCGCGTGATTCATGCCCGATCCGACCAAGAGTGAGCAAGGGCACAGGGACCCCGGAACGACGAACGCCCCCGACCGGATGGTCGGGGGCGTTCGTAGGTCCTGCGCTACTGGTGGGTCACGTTCTGGTTGCTACCCGCGGTGATGGAGTGGTGTCCGTTGCCGTTGCCGTTTCCATTGCCGCTGTGGCCGTTGCCGTTGTGACCGTCCTCGAGCTCGTGACCGTCGGCATCGCCGTGGTGATGTGCGGCTTCCTCGAGCTCGGCCCGGGTCGGGGTCCGGAGCGTGTCGATGAAGAAGAACCGGCTGGCCTTGCGACGCAGCTGCTCCCGCTTCACCTCTTTCTCCGACATGTCGTCGGTGTCGCTTGCCGCCATCAGCGCCATCGGCTCGTGGTGCTGGGTGAGGGTGTACGCCTCGCCCTGGCTGATCGGGGCGTGTCGCTCGGCGTACTTGCCGGACGGGTCCCGCTCGATGATGCCGGTCTCGGCACCGTGCAGCAGCCGCTCCTCGTCGGAGCGCTGCAGACCGATGCAGATGCGCTTGGTGACCAGGAACGCGATCACCGGCATCACGAAGAAGGCCACTCGGAGGAAGTACGTCACCGAGTTCAGCGACACGCTGAACTGGGTGGCGACGAGGTCGTTGCCACCGCCGATCCACAGCATCGCGTAGCCGGTCATGGCTGCGACACCGAAAGCGGTCCGGGTCGGGGCGTTGCGCGGCCGGTCGAGGATGTGGTGCTCGGACTTGTCTCCGGACACCCAGGCCTCGATGAACGGGTAGGCCGCCATCAGACCGAAGAACAGGCCCATGATCCCGAGGCCGGGGATGGCCACGTTCCACGACCAGGTCGTGGAGCCGATGTGCCACTCCCAGTTCGGCATGATCCGGATGCCGCCCTCGACGAAGCCCATGTACCAGTCGGGCTGGGCGCCGGCGGTCACCTCGGCCGGGTTGTAGGAGCCGTAGCTCCACACCGGGTTGATCTGCATCAGGGCGCCCATCAAGGTGATGACACCGAAGACGATGAAGAAGAAGCCACCGGCCTTGGCCATGTAGACCGGGAAGACCGGGTATCCGACGACGTTGCCCTCGTTGCGGCCCGGGCCGGGGAACTGGCTGTGCTTGTGGTAGACCACGAGCGCCAAGTGCGCCGCGATCAGACCCAGGAGCACCGCCGGGATCAGCAGGATGTGGGCCATGTAGAGGCGGGACACGATCAGGTCGCCCGGGAACTCCCCGCCGAAGACGAAGAACTCGGCCCAGGTCCCGATCAACGGGATGGACCGGATCAGACCGTCGACGAAGCGCAGGCCCGTGCCGGACAGCAGGTCGTCCGGCAGCGAGTAGCCGGCGAAACCCTCGATGAGGCCCAGGACCAGCAGGGCGACACCGATCAGCCAGTTGACCTCACGCGGCTTGCGGAAGGCACCGGTGAAGAAGATGCGCAGACTGTGGGTCAGCATGCCGGCCATGAAGAGCATGGCCGCCCAGTGGTGCATCTGGCGGACCAGGAGACCACCGCGGATGTCGAAGGACAGAGCCAGGGTCGACGCGTACGCCTCGGACATCGGCAGCCCGCGCAGCAGCTGGTAGCTGCCCTCGTACTCGATCTCGCCCATCGACGGCTTGAACCAGATGGTCAAGAACACGCCGGTGAGCAGCAGGATGACGAACGAGTACAGCACGATCTCGCCCAGCAGGAAGGACCAGTGGTCCGGGAAGACCTTGCGGATGAAGGGGCGGCTCAGTGAGGCGACCCCGATCCGCTCGTCCGCCCACTTGGCGGGCCCGGACGCGGCCTTGAAGACCGGACCGAGTTCTTTCTGGGGAGTCTTGGCCGCGACGGCCGACTCATCGGACACAGTGGCAGCAGGTCGAGCCATCAGTTATCGCCCTTTTCAAAGTCCTTGCGCGAGTCTCTTTCGAAGAAGCTCGGCCCGGTAGGAACGTCGAATCCTCGCTGCGCCACGAGATAGCCCTCGGAGTCGGTGGTGATCGGGAGCTGCGGCAGAGCGCGAGCAGCCGGGCCGAACACGACCAGTCCGGAGTCACCGAGGTCGAAGGTCGACTGGTGGCACGGGCACAGGAGGTGGTGGGTCTGTTGTTCCCACAGGCTGATGGGGCAGCCGACGTGGGTGCAGATCTTGGAGTAGCACAAGATGCCGCCGATCTGCCAAGTCTGGCGAGAGGCGGGGATCTTGATGGTGTTGGGGTCCATCCGGACGATGATGATCGCGGCCTTGGACTTGGCGACCTGGAACTCGGTGCCGTGCAGGTCCTTGAGGTTCTCCGGCTCGGCGTTGACGAGCTGGCCGATCTCGATGTCGGAGGCCTTGATGGGCTCGTAGGTGATGTCGTGCACCAGACGGATGCCCTCGGCCCAGATGGTGGACTCGATCGTGGCGGCCCGGACCTTCTTGGTGGGCTTGGGACCGAGGTCGGCGAACGACACGATGAGGGGCAGACCCAGCGCGGCGAGCGCGCCGATCAGGCTGCGACCGAGCACCTTGCGGCGGGTGATCTTCGACTCGTCGATGCCCTTGTCGAGCTCCTCGAGGACATACTCGACGTCCTCGGGGCTCGAGCTGGCGCCGTGACGGTAGTCGACCGCCTCGTGGTCGTCCATCAACTGACGGCCCCACTGAACGGCGCCGACACCGAGCAGCAGCAGCGCCATGCCGGAGGTCAGACCGAGCAGCAGGTTCTTCGCGTTGGTGTGCAGGAACCCGAAGTCGACGTACCTCTCCGGCGGCACCGCGAAGTAGACGACGACGAACGCGATGGCCAGGACAGGCACCATGGCGAACATGGTCGCGACCTGACGGGTGGCGCGATCAGCAGCCTGCTCGTCGACGTCGGTCAGGCGGGGCAGGTGCTCTTCGTGACCCGGGTCGGAGACCGGGTAGCGCGGATCGTCGCCAGCCTTGGCCAGCGTGTCCGAACCGCCCTCGGGCAGTGCGTGTGGTCCGTCGTTGCTCACTTGGCTTTCACCCCTTTGGCCGCGATCCAGATCGCGAAGAACATGAGACTTCCCAGGCCCAGGATCCAGGCCCAGAGGCCCTCACTGACCGGGCCGAGACCACCGAGGGCGAGACCGCCCTGTGTGGGCCGCTCGTGCAGGTCGTTGAGGTAGGCGATGATCGCGCGCTTGTCCTCGGGGCGCATCACGGCGTCGTTGAAGACCGGCATCTGCTGCGGGCCGATGACCATGGCCTCGTAGAGGTGCAGGTTGCTCGTACCGACCAGCGACGGCGCGTACTTTCCACCGGGGAGAGCCCCGCCGGCGCCTTCGAAGTTGTGGCAGGCGGAGCAGTTGGTCCGGAAGAGCTCGCCACCGCGGGCGATGTCTTCCTCGCTCACGTTTTCCGGGTTGTAATCAGCCGGGATCGGGATGGCCGGGCCGGGGCCCAGGGTGGCGACGTACGCGGCGAGCGCGGCGACTTCTTCCTCGGTGTACCGGCTCGGCTTGACCGGGGCCTGTGCCTCGGGCCTGGCCATCGGCATCCGGCCCGAGCTCACCTGGAACTCCACCGAGGCGGCCCCGACCCCGATCAGGGACGGGCCCTGGATGGTGCCGGAGGCCTGTCCCTCACCGTTCAGGCCGTGGCACGAGCCACAACCGACGGCGAAAAGAGCCTTGCCTTCCGCGACCTGCTGGCTGTTGCCGGTATCGGCGGAGACCTGGGAGGCCGGCGCGAAGACCGAAAAGAGCGCGCCCATGGCGAAGAGTCCGAGCACCAGCATCAGAACCTTCGCTGCTGGGTGTCGTCGTCTCGAGGACAGGAATCGCACGTGGGTCCCTCTCGGTTTGCTGATTCAGATGGATATGGACAGCCATGGAGTTATTCAGTGGTCAGGGTCGGATCGGATGCGCCGACCAGACCCTGTCCGGTGTTACTTGAGGATGTAGATGACGCCGAACAACGCGATCCACACGACGTCGACGAAGTGCCAGTAGTACGAGACCACGACCGCACTGACCGCCTGCTCGTGGGTGAAGGTGCGGGCCAGGAAGGTCCGACCCATCAAGAGCATGAACGCGATCAGACCGCCCGTGACGTGCAGCCCGTGGAAGCCGGTGGCGAGGAAGAAGACCGAGCCGTACACGTTGGTCGAGATGGTCAGACCCTCGTGGAAGAGGGCCGCGTACTCGTAGACCTGGCCGCCGACGAAGAACGAGCCCATGATGAAGGTCAGGACGTACCACTCGCGCAGCCCCCACTGGCGGATGGCCAGCAGCGAACCGGCCCGACTGACCTGGCCGCGCTCCGCGGCGAAGACGCCCATCTGACAGGTGAAGGAGCTCGCCACCAGAACAGAGGTGTTGACGATGGCGAACGGGATGTTGAGCGTCTCCGTCATCTGCTGCCACAGCGTCTCCTCGCCAGGCAGGACCTGGGAGTTGGTGACGTTGCGGATCGTGAAGTACGCCGCGAAGAGGGCCGCGAAGAACATCAGCTCCGAGGCGAGCCAGACGATGGTGCCGACAGCAACCATGTCCGGGCGTCCGTCGCGGCCGCGCAAGCGTGACTGCGGAATGGGGTGCAGTGCGCTGGCCGGCTTGGTCATCGAGCCGGAGACTGCGTGCGTGTGTAGGGCCACGCCGTCATTATTGCCGCATGTCCCGCATTGGTCACCCCAGGGCACACTTTGCTCGTCGGATTCCTCGCGACGCTACGATTCACACGCCCCGCGGGGGCACCGGAACCAGGATCAGGGAGACGATCGATGAGCAGCGCCGAGGCACCTGTGCAGGAGCCTTTGACCATCTTGTTGTACGCCTCGAACCGGGTGACCCGCGAGAACGTGCGTTTCGTCCTCGGTCGCAAGGTCGCCTCGGACCTACCGGAGGTGCGGGTGCTGGAAGTCGCCACCCAGGCAGCCGTGCTGACCGCCATGGACGCCGGTGGCATCGACCTCGCTGTCCTCGACGGTGAAGCCGTCCCGGGTGGGATGGGTCTGTGTCGTCAGCTCAAGGACGAGATCCTCAGCTGCCCACCGATCCTCGTGCTGACGGGTCGGCCCGACGACGCGTGGCTGGCGACCTGGTCCCGGGCCGATGGCGCCGTTCCGCATCCGGTCGACCCGGTCCGCTTGCCGGCCGTGGTCGCCACCCTGCTCCGTCCTGCTGCCGTGCAGCCGAGCGCCTGAGGCGTACGCCTGTGGCGATGAGTTGGCCGCAGCTGCTGGGGAACCTGGTCGAGGGCCGGGACCAGACCGCGGCCGCAACCTCGTGGGGGATGGGCCAGATCCTGAGCGGGGCCGCCACCCCGGCCCAGCTCAGCGCCTTCGTCGTCGCCCTGCGGGCCAAGGGCGAGACGGTCGAGGAGATCTCCGGTCTGGTCGACACCATGCTGGAGTTCGCGACCCCGATCGAGATCGCGGGTGACGCCGTCGACGTGGTCGGTTCCGGGGGAGACCGGCTCAACACGGTCAACATCTCCACGATGGCGGCGATCGTCGCGGCCGGAGCCGGGGCCAGGGTCGTCAAGCACGGCAACCGGGCTGCGTCGTCGGCCTCAGGGGCGGCTGACGTGCTGGAGGCGCTCGGGATCGTGCTGGACCTGGCACCGCAGGACCAGTGCCGCGTGGTGGATCAGGTCGGCATCGGCTTCCTCTTCGCACCGCTCTACCACCCCGCTCTGCGGCATGCCTCCGCACCGCGTCGCGAGCTGGGAATTCCCACCACGTTCAACCTGATCGGCCCGCTCGCCAATCCGGCGCAACCGGTCGCCCAGGCTGTCGGGGTCGCGGACGCCCGGGCTGCCGCGCTGATGGCTGGGGTCTTCGCGGCCCGCGGCAACCACGGTCTGGTCGTGCACGGCGGTGACGGGTTGGACGAGCTCACCACCACGACGAGCTCGACGGTGTGGGTCTACACCGACGGTGTCGTGACCCGCTCCGAGCTGGACCCGGCCGACCTGGGACTGCCGCGGGCGCAGGTCGCGGACCTGGTCGGCGGCGATCCCGCCCACAACGCGCAGATCGCCCGCGACGTGCTGGCCGGGCAACCCGGACCCGTGCGCGACATCGTGTTGCTGAACGCAGCGGCGGCGCTGGTGGCGTACGAGACTCCCCAGGTCGGCGACCTCCTCGGTCAGTTCCGCCGCGAACTGGAGCGAGCGGCCGAGGCGGTCGATTCAGGTGCAGCCCGGACCAAGCTGGCGGACTGGGTCGCCGCGTCCCGGGCTGCCCGGTCGCTCAGCTGATCGACAACGAGTCGATCGCGGCCTTCGCCGCCGAGACGACCGCGCTGCTCGCGTCGTCGGGCACCGAACTCATGGCGACCACGACGGACTGGTCGTGCTGCTCCACCATCAGCACGGTCACGGCGTCGTAGCGGCTGGGGAGCTTGGGGTCCGCATAGTGCACGTTGGCCGTGAACCGCTTGCCGGGGCAGCCACTGATCGTCACGTCGGTCCACCGCATGTCGGACACCTTGGTCTGGAGCCCGCCGTAGAAGACGTCGCTGAGCCGCTGCACAGCAGCCCCGCCCTTGCCGCTGAGACCCTCCCCGCTCACCGCGCCGGACAGGCGGCCCAGCGCTACGGCTGCCGACCACGGTCGGCCGCGGACGCTGCGCTGGTGGACCGTCGCATCAGCCGTGAACATCAGGTCGAACACGCCCGGCATCTTCTTCGGGTCGTGGGCCAACACGTACGGGTCGTCCGGCATGGTCATCGAGGCGGCGCCGATGGTGGCCACCCGCGTCGCGAGGTCCAGCTGCCCGGTCGGCGTACCCCGGGCGGCTGTCGAGGTCGGGTTGGGGGTGACGACGACGGGTGCCTGCGAGGAGTCCCGGTCGGTCGAGTCGCGCCACAGGACCAGCCCAACACCGAGCGAGGCCGTCATGAAGAGGGAGAAGCCCAAGGTGAGCACCAGCACCGTGCGGAGGCGGGAGGCCTGGGGTCGGGGCGGCACAGGAGTGGGCGCGTCCGCCGAGTCGCTGACGTGGTCGGACCACTCGGCGCCGTCCCACCAACGGAAGCGCACGGGCGCTTCGTCGGGGGAACCGGCCGGGTCCGGATACCAGCCCGGCCTCGGGTCGGTCATCCAGCGAGCCTAACTCCGGGCCCCAACCACCGCTTTGGACGAGGCGACATACTGTGCGCGTGATCTCGCGCGACCTTGCATCCCAACTGGCCCCGGTGCTCGACTGGACCCCGACCAACGGTGACCAGTTCTTCATCCCGAGACCCGAGATCGCCGAGTCGGTCTTCACGATCAGCGACATGGTCGTGGAGCTGATCACGCAGAACAACGAGTCACGGTTTCACTTCAACGGCACCGTGGAGTGGGCCCTGGACTCCGTCGAGTCCGACGGGGTGGTCTGGATGCCCCGGGAGGAGCAGCTGCGCGGGCTGCTGGCTCCCTTCTTCCTCTCCTTGGACACCTCGCCGACGGGTTACGTGGTCACCGTGAGCGGTCCGGGAAAGGCACACCACACCGATCCCGAGGTCGACGCTGCCGACGCGTACGCCCGGGCGCTGCTCTACGTCCACCGGGACGCGGCCCTCAGCCCAGCCCGCTGACCAGCACGCAGGCCAGATAGGCGCCGACCAGCATGGCCGGCGCGTAGGGAAAGCTGTCGCGACGACCGCGTACGAGCCGCACCAGACCGTGCAGACCGCCCACCAGGGTGCCCAGCACCAGCGCCCAGAGCAGCAGAGACCAGGAGTCCGCGCTCGCCGCCGCGCCGATAAGGGGTGCGAAACGCACGTCCCCGAACCCGAAGCCGCCGCGCGAGGCGAGCCAGAAGAGGAGATAGAGCAGCCCGGCGACGGCCGCGCCGGCGCTCACGCGGAAGAGCACCCAGCCGCCGGCACCGAGTGCCAGCGAGCCGAGCGCGCCGACCGCCATCGCCAGCCACGCCCACCGGGTCACGACCAGGGGCAGCCAGGTGGTGCGGGCGTCGATGCCGGCCAGCAGCACCCCGAAGCTGGACAACACCCACCACAGCGGCTGGATCGACCAGGTCAGGGTGAGGCCGGCGACCGCCACGCCCAGACCGGCGAGCAGCGCGCAGCCTGCGACGAAGCCCGGCGTGGGCAAGGCGGCGTACGGCTTCTTGTCCTCGGTGTCGACCGGCTCCGGCAGCCGGAGCAGCACCGGGCGGACCAGCCCGGCCACCGCCGCGGCGGTGACCAGAGCCGCGATGACCGCTGGGTTCACCAGCGCATCCTACGAACGTTCACGCCGCGACCGGCAGGGCAGCGGACCGTCGGCGCGGCCCGGCCTGGGTCTCACTCTCCTCGACCGCCGCCGCTAACCGGATGGTGATCAGCTGGGAGCACTCCCCGCTCCGGGCGAGCCCGGCCAGCTCTTGGGCGCTGAGCCGGGTGAGCTGGAGGATCTCGGCGTCGGAGCAGCCGAGGTCGCGCAACCGTCGCAGGTAGCCGCGAGCCTTGTCGGTCGGCACCAGACGCCAAGCCAGACCGCGTACGTCGGTGGCGGTCACCGTGATCAGGCGTCGGGCCATCTCGGGGCTGATCCGCCGGACCGTACGACCGTCACGGCCGCGCAGCAGGTGCGTCGCTGCGGTTGCCGACACCCCGGCCAACGCGGCCACGTCGGAGACCGTCAGGGCGCCGACCCCCATCAGGAAGCGGAGATGAGCGCGAAACGGGGTGGCGTCCACCCAGGATGCGGTGAGCACGGCCATGTTCTTTCGGTCCCTTCGTCGATTGCCTTCTACTCATGAAGGCCTTCGCGAAGAGCCGGATGTTAACGGCGGGGACGATCTATTTCGAGAACTTTCTCGCTGAACGCAGCGACGCCCCGCACCGGTCGGGTGCGAGGCGTCTCTGGATGAGCTCGAGTCAGCGTTGGGCGCGAACGAAGCCTGCTTCCTGTGCGGCTTCCTCGCTGTTGAACCAGACTTCCGCGATGGTCCGGGTGTAGCCGGTGGACTCAGGCAGGTGGTACTTCATCGAGCGCTCGTTGCCCTTGATGATGAAGCCCTCCGGCGGCTCAGCGCCGACGTAGACACCCTGGCCCGACCACTTGGCCGCCGGAGCATCGGTGACCTCCGGCTCGGTGACCTCATGCTCGGTGACCTCCGGTTCGGTGACCTCAGGTTCGGTGACCTCAGGCTCGAACCCCTCCGCCTCGGGCTCGCCACCCTCGGCCGGCTGCTCCGGCTCCGGGGCTCCGTTGGCCTCGGTGTAGTCGGCGTGGGCCGACGGTCCGGACTGCGGGTCGTCACCTGCCTCTGCGACGGCCTCGGCCGACTCGCTGACCACGGGGGCAGCGGGCGCGGCCGGCTTCGGCGGCGCGTACGGGGTGGTCGGTCGCGCGGCCTGCCAGTCGGCGTCCTTGCTGCCGAGGAACTTGCGGGCCACGACGAACGCCACGCCGGCGATGGCCGCCACGATGGCGAACCGCTTCAGCCAGGACCCCTTCTTCTTCTGCGGCAGCACGAGCTCACCCTTGGCAGCCGCCAAGGTCGCCTGTCCACGGCTGACCGCCTCGACCGCCAGCGGGGTCGCGGCTGCGGCGCTCAGGGCGCCGCTCAGCTTGGGCAGCAGGTCCTCGGAGACCCGGTCCCGTGCGTCGTCCAGTACGGGGCCGAACCGTTCGACGGCGTCGTGAGCGACCCGAGCGCCTCGCTGCACGGCGGATTCAGCCAGCGGCGCGATCTTGTCGGCGGCCTGGTGGGCGTAGGGCGAGACCGCGTCCACCGCCTGATGGGCGTACGGCGACACGGCATCGACGGCCTGCTGCGCGTAAGGGGACACTCGGTCGACGGCCTGCTGCGCGTAGGGGGAGACCCGGTCGACGGCTTGCTGCGCGTACGGCGAGACCCGCTCGGCTGCGGTGTGAGCGAATGGGACCACCTTCTCGGCGGCGGCACCGATGCGCTCGGCGGCGGCCTCGGCGAGCGGACCCACCTTGTCGGCGGCTGACTGCGCGAGCGGCCCTACTCGGTCGGCGGCCGTGTGGACGAAGTCCTCGGCGGCTGGAATGACCTTTTTTCGGGCGGCTTCGACGCGGTCGGAAGTGTTCTTCACGTTTCCTCCGGTTGAAGTCTTCTCCCCAACTACGGGCGTCGGGAAGCGCTTGTGCTCCGAAGCGGAGCGTTCCCACCGTACCGGTCGAGTTCCAGGCCGAGAACGTCAGGAGCCAGGGACCCCGTTGGTGGCGTCTGACAGGATGGCAGCCGAAACCGAGCAGGATCACTCGAGAGAAAGGTGCCCTTGACGTGGCGCAGAAGACGGCAACTCTCCACACCAACCACGGCGACATCGTGCTCAACCTCTTTGCGGACCACGCGCCCAAGACGGTGGCCAACTTCACCGGGCTGGCCGATGGCACCAAGGAGTACGTCGACCCGACCACCGGGGCGAAGACGACCGGCAAGTTCTACGACGGCGTGGTCTTCCACCGCGTGATCGACGGCTTCATGATCCAGGGCGGCGACCCTCTGGGCACCGGAACGGGTGGCCCGGGCTACAAGTTCGGCGACGAGTTCCACCCGGAGCTCGCCTTCAACAAGCCCTACCTGCTGGCCATGGCCAACGCTGGTCCCGGCACCAACGGGTCCCAGTTCTTCATCACCGTCGGCCTGACCCCGCACCTGAACCGTCGCCACACCATTTTCGGTGAGGTGGCCGACCAGGCCAGCCGTGACGTCGTCGACGCCATCGCGCAGGTCCCCGTCGGTCGCGGAGACCGCCCGGTCGAGGCTGTGGTCATCACCTCGGTCGACATCACCGAGTGAGCCAACCACCGAGCGCCGGACCTGACTTCTCGCCACCCGGCTTCCAGGGGTGCTACCGGCACCCTGAGCGCACCACGGGGATCTCGTGCCAGCGCTGCCGCCGGCCGATCTGTGGCGAGTGCATGAATCCGGCCTCGGTGGGCTTCCACTGTCCCAAGTGCGTCACGTCGGGCCGGTCGACGGCCCGCGCGCCGCGTACCCGGTTCGGGGCGTCCATCACCCCCGGCGGCGGCAGCGCGACCAAGGTGTTGATGGGACTGCTGGTCGCGGTCTGGGTCATCGACCTGGTCAGCCGGATGGCGTTGGCCTCCCAGTTCCTCGTCATGTCCAACGGGGCCGTCCAGGCCGGTCAGTTCTGGCGGCTGGTGACCACCTCTTTGACGTCAGGCACCATCCTCGGCGTGCTGATGAACCTGTTGGTGCTCTGGCTGGCTGGTCGAGCCCTCGAGAGCGAGCTGGGTGGGTGGCGTTTCGTCGTCCTGTTCTTCGCGGGAGGACTCGGAGGAGCGACCCTCTACTTCTGTCTCGGTCCGGCCAACGGCGGTGCCCTCGGGGCGTACTCGGCGGTGATCGGCCTGCTGGCCGCGAACGCCGTGGGCAAACGGAAGAGCGGGGAGGACATCCGCGGAGACATCGGGTTGCTCGTGCTGCTCGTCCTCTACAACATCCTGGTGGGCTTCGAAGGGCTCGGCTGGCTGACGATGATCGGCGGCATCGCGGTCGGGACCCTGGTCGGATTCGTGCTGGCCTACGCTCCCCGGCGCAACCGCAGCATCATCCAGCTGGTCGGTCTGCTCGGCGTGGTGCTGCTCTGCCTGCTGGCCGTGGTCGCGAAGCTTCTGGTCGGTTAGCCGCCGGTCGCCCGGCTCAGGTCTGGGACACCGAGGGCAGCGGGACCGGCTCGAGGCGCGGTTGCCGGGTGAGGACCAGTCCGATCACGATCGAGGCCAGCAGTACGACGAGCAGGACCAGAACGGCGATCTTCAGGCTCCGCGTCGAGACCTCAGTCGCCAAGGGAGAACGCTGCCTCGAGGTCGTGGGCCGAGTAGGCGCGGAAGGCGATGTGGGTCTCGGTGCTGATGATGCCGGCGACCTTGTTGAGCCGGTCCGCGACGACCTCGGCGATCTGGTCGTGGCTGGCCACCCGGATCATGGCGATGAGGTCGATCGCCCCGGTCACGGAGTAGACCTCGCTGACCCCGGCCAGAGCGGCGATCTCCTCGGCGATCTGGGGGATGCGTGCCACATCGGCGTTGACGAAGACGATCGCGGTGACCATGGGTGGAGTTTAGAGCGCCGCTGTCCTAGGCCGGGTCCGCGGGGCCCAGCGCGTGCTCGACCAGGGTGCGGTGGTCGAGCACGGCGTGCAGGGGCCACATCCAGTCGCCGGTGATCTCGATCAGGCGTACGCCGGGTTGTTCCAGCCAGTCGGCGATCCTCTCGGTCTCCTCGATGCCGGCGGCCGGCAGTGGAGCCAACGGCTCGGTCACCGTCTCGGCCGTCGCCCGGACCGCCCGGGCCACCGCCTGCGGGACGTCGCGGGGCGTGGACCGGCCGGCGGCCGCCAGCCGCCCGTACCGGATGACGTGGATCTCCCAGTCGACGCCCTCGAGTCGCGCCGCCACGATCTCGGCGCAGGACGCGAGGCTGCGGACCCGGTGGAACCGCAGGCCCGTGCGCGCCAACGTCTCGAGTCGGCGGCGGATGGTCTCGGCCTCCTCGAACCGCTGCTGGGCGACCAGCCGGGTCAGCCTGGCCTGCACCCCGCTCACCGCAGGTCGGGCGTCGACCGACAGAGCCAGTCGTACGCTCTCGACGATCTCGCCGTACTGCTCCCTCGAGATCGTGCCGTCGCACGGTGAGCTGCACCGTCCCATCCCCGCCAGCGCGCAGGCTGCGGTGTCGGCTCGCAGGCTCAACCGGGGCGTGCACTGCCGGATCGGGAACCCGTCGTACAGGGCGAGCACGACGTCCTCGGCCGATTGCCGGCGCCGGAAGGGACCGAAATAAGTGGCCTGGTCGTCGAGCACGCGTCGTACGACGGAGAGGCGCGGAAAGGCCTCCTGGGTGATCTTGATCCACTGGGTGCGCTCGGGAAACTTGGAGCGGCGGTTGTAACGCGGGGCGTGGCTGCCGATCAGCCGCAGCTCGGTGACGTCGGCCTGCAGCTGGGTGAGGCACGGGATGGTCTCGACCCCGGTGGACAGCCGCACCATCTCGTCCATCCGGGTCCGTTTCTCGGCCGCCGTGAAGTAGGTGCGGACCCGGGTCCGGATGTTCTTGGACTTCCCGACGTAGAGGACGTGGCGCTGCTGCTCGTGCTCGGCCACGAAGAGGTAGACCCCCGGTTTGTCCGGCAGGTCGGCGGCCCAGGTCCGCTTGGCCCGGCGCTCCGGGGACACCCGCCGGCTGAACTCCTGCAGGTCCTCGATCGTGTGCACCCCGAGGTTGCCCACCCGCTCGATCAGGGCATGCAGCACGTCGACCGTCGCCTGGGCGTCGGAGAGGGCCCGGTGGTTCGGGGTGACGGCGGTCCGAAAATGTTTGGCCAGGGTGCCGAGCTTGCAGTTGGGCACCTCGTCCCGCAGCAGGATCTGGCGGGCCAGGGTGGCCGTGTCGAGCACCGACCAGCGGGGGAGGGGATAGTCCAGGGACGCACACGCCCGCCGGAGGAACCCGACGTCGAACGGTGCGTTGTGGGCGACGATCACGGTGCCCTGGGCGAAGGCGAGGAAGGCCGGCAGCACCTGGCCGAGGCCGGGTGCCTGAGCCACCATCTGGTTGGTGATGCCGGTCAGGACCGCGATCAGCGGCGGGATGTGGGTACGCGGGTTGACCAGGGTCTGGAACTCGCCCAGGACCTCGCCGCCGCGGACCTTGACGGCCCCGAACTCGGTGATCATGTCCGTCTCTGCGCCGCCGGTCGTCTCCAGGTCGACGACGCAGAACGTGACCTGGGAGAGGTGGGTCCCGAGGTCGGAGAACGAGGCCTGCGCCCCTGCTGCCACTGCCATGTCGCGAACACTAGAGACGGCTACTGACAACGATGTGATTCACCCGGATCGTCCGGGCCGTTCCGGGGGCGGCCGAGCCCCCTCGGTCAGCAGCTGGGGGCGTCCTCGAAGTCCTTGGCAGCCTTCTTGTACGCGTTGATGTGTGGCGGCGCGGCGCGCCAAGCGGCGATCCAGACGCCCTGTGCGTCGTCGACGTGACCCTCCTTCGATCGCTGCATCGCGGCGAGGTGGGTGCGCCAGTCCTTCATGCCGTTGGCCGCCGCGGCGAGCACCGGTTTCTGGTCCTCGGCTCGGTCCTTGCAGTCGGCCAGCGCATCGTCGGTGGCCGAGTCGGCTCCCTTGACGCTGTTGCAGGACCCGTCGAGCTTGGAGTACGCCGACAGCGCGTCCGCGTAGCGCTTCTGGTCGGCGGGGCCGGCCAGTCTGGTCTTGGTGAACTTACCCTTCATCGCGGTGACCGTGATCTTGCTCGAGTTCGCGTCGGTCTGCGCCTGGACGTGCGTCGCCCAGTGCAGGACACCGGTACGAGCCTGTTCGAGCACCTTGTCAGCCGCCCGCACCTTGAACTGACAACCGACCAGGGCGGCCTCGGCGGCCTCACTGTCGGGAGTCGAGGTCGGCGTCGGTCGAGCGCTGCTCGCCGCAGGAGACGGGGCCGCAGCCGACGTCGGCGCACTGCTGACGGTCAACGCCGAGGTAGGAGTAGGCCCCGCCGCGGTGGCGTCGGGCCAGAGCTTGACCGCAGCCAGACCCCCGCCTCCGAGCAGCACCACAGCGGCCAGCGCAGGAACGACGACACGTGATGTGCGGGCTTTCGCCCGTCGAGCTTGAGCCACATTTCCCCCAAGATTTGTGCCTGATCACAGCAACGTACCCGATGGATAGTGGGCAAATATTTCCTGCGACGTCAGTACGAAACCGGTCGACAGAGAGCTTCACCGTGCACGACGGCGAACCAGGCGGCTGGCTCCTGGGACCAGGCACGCCAACCTTCGCTCAGCGCGGACAGCTCGACCGGATCGGAGAGGCCACGTTCGACGGACTGGGCCGCAAAACCCGAGCTGACGAGCCGCTCGGCCCAGGTCTGGGACCACCAGGCGAGGTCCTCCTCCGACGCGAAGCACCAGGTCGAGGCGGTGCAGGAGATGGAGTCGAACCCCGCCTGGTCGGCCCAGCCCTTCAGCCGCCGACCGGCGTCGGGCTCGCCTCGGTTGCTTCGCGCCAGAGCCTGGTAAAGGCTCATCCAACGCGTCAGCTCCGGAGTCTCGGGAAACCAGGTCATGGCGGCGTAGTCGGCGTCGCGTACCGCGACCACACCATCGGGTCGGCAGACCCTTCGCATCTCGCGCAGCGCTGCGACCGGGTCGCTGAGGTGCTGCAGGACCTGGTGTGCGTGGACGACGTCGAAGGACCCGTCGGGGAAGTCCAGGGCGTAGACGTCGCCCACGGTCAGCGTGAGATTGCCCACTGCTCTGCTCTCGGCCAGCTGGCCGGCGGCCTCCACCGCCGCGGCGGCGTTGTCGATCCCGACCACAGATCCGTGGGACAGCCGTGACGCCAGGTCGCAGGTGATGCTGCCGGGCCCCACTCCGACATCGAGGAGCCGGTGTTCCGGGCGCAGGTGGGGGAGCAGGTACGCCGCAGAGTTCTCGGCCGTTCGCCAGCCGTGAGAACGCAGGACCGAGGCGTGGTGTCCGTGTGAATAGGTGTCGTCTGGAGGGGCCATGGCAGCAGTGTCGCGGGTTTCTGTCAGTGGGGGCCGTCAGGGTGAGGCCAGCGGGTCGAACGGCGAGCTGCAGAGGAGATTGAGGCAAAGCCATGAGCACGACGAAGGAACTGTCATGAGCGTCCTGCATGTGGACTGCGACCGTTGCGTAGCCCGCGGGCCGGCCTGTGGGGACTGCGTGATCACCGTCCTGCTCGGTGCGCCCGGCGGGATGGATCTGGACCACGACGAGCAGGCGGCCCTGTCCGCACTGGCGGAGTCCGGGCTCGTTCCGCCGCTTCGGCTGATCCCTGGGGCCCGGCGTGCGTGCTCGGTTCAGGGCCGCTTGGACTGGCAGGACTTCGGGTGAGCGGTTTGCTAGTGACCTAATCGTGACCTAACCTGTTCTCACCGCTGTGGTGTGAAGAGGTGACAACCATGTCATCGCCGCAGCGCACGCTTCATCTCGGTGAGGGCGTCGGGGAGACCGAAAGGTCTGTCGGTCGGCCGATCTGAGAGCCAGGGAACTCAGGTCGCCGAATTGGGCGGGTGGGTAAAATCATTCGCGGACGCAGGAACCTTCCCACCTGCAACCGGCCGAACTGACCTTGGTCGGCGATAACCGAAGGGAACTGCACGCGTGACCTCACGCCTTCGCGTCACTGTGATCGGGCTGTCCAGCATGGCTCTGACCACGGCGATCTTTGCGATCCCGGCCGGCCTGCCCGCGGCGGCCGATCCGGCGCTGACGGTGGCCGAGGCCAAGGCACAGATCGACCAGCTCGAGACGGACGCAGCGGCGATCGACCAGGACTACGCGGGCGTGCAGGACCAGATCGACCAGGGCAAGGCCAAGTTGGTGCAGAAGCAAGCCGACGTCAAGGCGCAGACCGTGAAGGTCGCCCAGATGAAGCTGCAGGTCGGACAGGTTGCACTGGCCAAGTTCCAGAACCGCGACCTCGACACCGCAGCCCAGCTCTTCTTCACCGAGGACACCGAAGGCTTCCTGAGCCAGATCTCCACCGTCGAGAAGGTCAGCGACAACCAGAACACCGTTCTGCAGAACTTCCAGGACGAGCAGGCGAACCTGGCCGACCTCGAGCACTCGAACGAGACCGATCTCGCTGCGTTGGAGGCCAAAGAGGCCGAGTTGAAGACGCTGCGTGCGAGTTCGGACAAGAAGGTCGCCGACGCCAAGGCGGTGCTGGCCAAGCTCACCTCCGCTGAGCAGGAGGCCATCGCTGCCGAGAAGAAGAAGGCCGCCGCCGAGGCGGCTGCTGCTGCCGAGGGCGGCGTCGACCCGACCACTGACGACACCTCGGCCCTGGCCGGGAGCACTCGCGGAGCCAAGGCCCTCGCCTTCGCCAAGAAGCAACTGGGCAAGCCCTATCGTTTCGGCGCGACGGGCCCGGGTTCCTACGATTGCTCCGGTCTCACCGGAGCCGCTTGGCGCGCTGCCGGGGTCAGCCTCTCGCGCACCTCGCAGACCCAGTTCCACGACGGTCGCGCGGTTTCCAAGTCCGAGCTGCAGCCGGGCGACCTTGTGTTCTTCTACAGTTCGACCCGACCGACCCACGTGGCGCTCTACGCCGGGAACGGGATGGTCATCCACGCTCCGAAACCGGGCTCTTCAGTCAGCTACATCAAGATGCAGTACATGCCCTTCACCGGCGCTCGTCGGCCGGGCTGATCAACACCCTTCCACTCCTCCGCAACGCGGTGGCCGCTCTGGCGGCCATCGCGTTGTTTGGTTGTACATCCACGGCACCGGCGCCGGATCCGACGGTCTCTGCGTTCACGGTCGACTCATCGCAGGAGGTCGCCGCGCAGACCACCCTGACGACCTTCCTGGAGTCAGCCCGGCAGGGCGATCGACCGTCGTACGACCGCACGCTGAGCAGCCGCGACGCCTCGTTCGCCTCCCGCAGCCGGGAGCTGTTCGACAACCTGCAGGCGCTGCCCCTGACCGAGCTCCGGGCGGAGCTGGAACCGGGCCCGCAGCGTCTGCCGGAGTCCCGGCGGGCGATCTTCGGCGCTGACGCGTGGATGCAGCCGGCCCGGCTCTACTGGCGGTTGCCCGGCGACTCAGCGGTGGCCGAGCACACGGTCTGGCTCACCTTCGTGGCCGAGGGCGGGCAGGTGCAGATCGCCGGCACCGTGGACGAGCCCAACCCGCACCCGGTCCGGCAGCAGCCGAGCTGGTGGCTGGGTTCTGTGCGGAGCAGCCAACTGGGCCAGGTCACCGTGCTCGTCGGGGCCGGCCAGACCTCGGCGACCTGGCTGGCCGTGGGCCAACGGGCGCTGACCCAGGTCGGACGCCACCTTCCTGTCGAGGCTGCGCCCACCGATCGGCGCAGCCTGGTCCTGGAGGTCCCCGCGACCACCGCCGACTTCGAATCCGTGGTCGGGGCCGAGCCGGGCTCGTACGCCGACATCGCTGCGGTGACCACGGCCGAGGGTGCCGGCCCCGATGCGGCTCTGCGCGTGGTGCTCAACCCCGACGCCGTACGCCGGCTCACCCCCGAGGGGCTGGCCATCACGGTGACCCACGAAAGCGTGCACGTGGTCACCCGTTCGCCGCAGTCACCGGCTCCGCTCTGGGTGGTCGAGGGGCTCGCGGACTACGTGGCCCTGCGGGCCTACCCGGACGCGGCGGCCGGGGTGGCGGGACCGCTGCTGGACGACGTCGCGGCCCACGGCCCGCCACGCACCCTGCCACCGGACAGCGCCTTCGCGGCCGGGGCCGCCGACTTGGGGTTGGCGTACGCGCAAGGGTGGACCGCATGCCGCTTCATCGCCGACGACACCTCCGCCACCCGGCTGGGGCGGTTGTACCGGGCCCTGGACCGCGGAGCCACCCTCGACGAGGCGACCGACGACGAGCTGGGGCGCAGCGTGACCGACCTGACCGACGGCTGGCGGAGGTCCCTGGCCGCCGAGGCGAAGCGGCGCTGACGTGGCCACGACCCTGATCGTGACCAACGACTTCCCACCCCGGATCGGCGGGATCGAGTCCTTCGTCGGCGAGGTCTGCGGCCTGCTGGACGACGACGTCGTCGTCTACACCTCCGGCCCAGCCGGGTCCGAGCAGACGGACCGGGAGCGGGCGTACCCGGTGGTTCGGGACGGCACGGTGCTGCTACCCACCCAGCGGGTCCGGGACCGGGCCATCGATCTTTTCCGTGCTCATGGCTGCAGCCGCGTCGTCTTCGGCGCTGCCGCGCCGCTCGGGCTGCTCGCCCGGGCTCTCCGCCGAGCCGGTGCGAGCGACATCATCGGCCTCACCCACGGCCACGAGGTCTGGTGGTCCACCCTGCCGGGATCACGGCAGCTGCTCCGCCGGGTCGGCGACGGGTGCGACCACCTGACCACGATCTCGGACTACACGGCTGGTCGCATCGGGCCCGCCCTGAGTCCTGGGGCGCGAGGTCGCCTGCTCCGGCTCCCGCCCCCGGTCGACAGCGAGGCGTTCCACCCCGGACCCCGGAACCCCACCGGTTCCCGCCGCTGCATCGCCGTCGGTCGCTTCGTGCCGCAGAAGGGCTTCACCACCTTGCTGCGCGCCTGGCGGCAGGTCCTGGACCGTCCCGCCGGCGGGACGTCGCCCGCCGAGCTCGTCCTGGTCGGCGACGGACCCCAGCGTCCACGGCTCGAGGCGTTGATCCGTGAGTTCGACCTCGACCAGACGGTGAGACTCACCGGGGCGCTGGGTCGGACCCAGGTGATCGAGGAGCTGCGTCGGGCCGCGGTCTTCGCCCTACCCGTCCGCACGAGGTTGGCCGGGCTCAACCCGGAGGGGCTCGGGCTGGCCGGTCTCGAGGCTGCGGCCTGTGGCTTGCCGGTGATCATCGGCCGGTCCGGTGGCGCACCCGAGACCGTCCGACCAGGACGGTCCGGCTTCGTCCTCGACCCCGACGACGTGCCGGCCTGGGCCGCTCGGATCGGGGACCTGCTGGACGACCCAGGGCGGAGCCACACCATGGGTGAGCAGGGCCGCGAGCTCGTGCTCGAACGGTTCGGTCTCGACGCCGCCCGCGCCACCTTGCGCGCGGCGCTCCGCCTCGGGTGAGGCCGCGTACGCTGTGTTCTCGTGGCTGATCTCACCAGTGCCAGTATCGACATCGCAGCTCCTCCCAGCGAGGTCATGGCGGTGATCTCCGACTTCGAGCACTACCCCGAGTGGGTGGACTCGATGAAGTCCGCGCAGGTGCTGACCGAGGCCGGCGGGCATCCCAAGACCGTGCGGATGGTCCTCGACCACGCCCTGGTCAAGGACGACTACGTGCTCGCCTACGACTGGGCGGCCGCGAAGGTGTCCTGGCGGCTCGAGAAGGGCACCCTGCTCAAGGCGATGGACGGGTCGTACGAGCTCGAGCCCAGCAAGGTCGGGACCACCGTCACGTACACCCTCAAGGTCGACGTCAACATGCCGATGATCGGCATGTTCAAGCGCAAGGCCGAGAAGACCATCATCGACGGCGCCCTGAAGGGGCTGAAGAAGCGGGTGGAAGGCTGACCGCCGTTGCCGCTTCGAACCTGAGCATCGGGATCGACATCGGCGGCACGAAAGTCGCCGCCGGAGTGGTCGACGACCGGGGCGAGATCCTCGAACGCCTGCAGGAGCCGACGCCCTCGCACAGCCCCCAGGCCGTGGAGGACGCCATCGTCCGCGCGGTCCGCGAGCTGCGCTCCCGCCACCGGGTGGTCGCCGTGGGCATCGGCGCGGCGGGCTGGGTCGACAACGAGCAAGCCGTCGTCCGCTTCTCGCCCCACCTCGCCTGGCGCTCCGAGCCGTTGAAGACCAAGCTGAGCCAGCGGATCGACCTGCCGCTGATCGTGGACAACGACGCCAACGCAGCGGCCTGGGCCGAATACCGGTTCGGGGCGGGTCAGGGCGCGTCGGTGATGGCCTGCATCACGCTCGGCACGGGCATCGGCGGGGGGCTGGTCATCAACGGTCAGCTGTTCCGCGGCACCTACGGGATGGCCGGTGAGTGGGGTCACATGATCAGCGTGCCGGGCGGGCACTGGTGCGAATGCGGGACCCGCGGCTGCTGGGAGCAGTACGCCTCCGGCAACGCGCTGGTCCGCGAGGCCCGCGCGTTGGCCCGGACCAAGTCACCGATGGCCCACCGGCTGATCGAGATGACCGGTGGGGACCCCGACCAGATCACCGGACCGTCGGTCACCGCCGCAGCGATCGCCGGTGAGCCGAACTCCATCGAGCTGCTGGCCGACGTCGGTCAGTGGTTGGGTCGCGGGATCGCCAACCTGGCGGCCGCCCTCGACCCGGAGGTCGTGGTCATCGGTGGCGGGGTCAGCGCAGCGGGGGAGCTGCTGCTGCGGCCGGCTCAGCTCGCCTTCAGCCGCACGCTCACCGGTCGCGGCTTCCGCGAGGAGGCGCGCATCGTGCTGGCCCACTTCCGCAACGACGCCGGTCTGATCGGGGCGGCCGATCTGGCTCGGCACGCGATGATCGAACCCCCGGACTCCGCCCATTCAGGCTTCTGGCCGCGGCGGCGCAAGCGCAAGGTACGCGCCCGTCGACTCAGAGGACGGCGCCGTCTCCCGCGTCCGGTGGCCGGTTCCGGGGGAGCTGGGTGAGCAGGATGCCGAAGCCGCAGATGAAGCTGCCGACGGCCAACCAACCGGCCCAGGTGGGCAACGGAACGCCGACCGCAGCCACCAGAACGGCGAGCACCGCGTAACCGATGCCGATCCAGCCGATCAGTGCCGGGATGCCCGGCCGGCTCAACGGCGGCAGTGGGTCCGGGACGTAGGCCTCCTCGACGGTCGGCGCCGGGTCGGGAGCGGGCTCGGGGTCGACCATCCGGAAGAGCGGGTGCTGGTCGGCCCAGGTGGCGTCGGGGACCGGTGCGGTCTCGGCCGCGGCGCTCGAAGGCGGCTCGACCGTCGCGGGCTCGGGTCGGTCCGCGGTCAGGTGGTAGCTGGCGATCATCTCGGCGAAGGCGCGATCGACCGCCTCGCGGTCGTTCTCACCGGGTCGCGCCATGTCAGTCCTTAAGCCAGCGGCGGAAGAACTCAGCGCTGCCGCTGAAGATGAGCTCCGCATCATAATCGAGGGTGGCTACATGGTAACTGCGTTCGAGCGTCTCGTAACGGGTATCCCTGGAGCTGACCCCGGCCCGGATGATCTCCAGCGAAGACGGGTCGACGACGTGGTCCTCCCGGGAGCGGTAGACGAGCAGCGGCTGGTCGACCTTGGCCAGGTCGGCCCTGACGTCAGCCCACATCCGGCTCTGGCTGAGCAGGGCCGGCAACGGGGTCCGCGGGTAGGCGCCCTCGTCGACACCCGGCTTGGCGATGTCGTTGCCGATCGCGTCCAGCGAGGCGACGACCCGCGACAGCACGGGCAGGATGCGCATCCGCGGGTCGGTGATGTTGACCGCGGGGTTGACCAGCACCAGTCCCGCCACCGCATCGCCATGCTGCTCGGCCAGCCGTAGGGCCAGGGCACCGCCCATCGAGAGCCCGGCCACGAAGACCCGGTCGCAGACCGCGCTCAGGGAGCGGAACGCGTCGTCGACCTCGGCGTACCAGTCGGTCCAGGCAGTCTGGTTGAGCTCACGCCAGTGAGTGCCGTGACCGGGCAATCGGGGCAGCTCGACCCGGAAGCCGTCGGCGGCGAGGTATTCGGCCCAGGGCCGCAACGACCGAGGCGAGCCGGTGAAGCCGTGGCACAACAACACCCCGACCGATCCGTCGCCACCGGAGTACGGCTGAGCGAAGGCCTGTACCGGGGCCGACATCGGCGCGGACTCGAGATCGGCCGAGGACGGGGTCAGGAGTCTGCGCAGCAGGGAGGTCACGAGCGCATCGTGACACGACGCCCGCCGCGGCGCACACAGTGGCGGACAGGTCGCATCGCCCGTAGGGTTTCGATTCGGCCTACCATGAGCCGCAAGGGGAAGGCGCAGAGTTGCTCTACTGGTTCTTCAAGCTGGTGTTGTTCCGGCCGGTGGTCAAGGTCGTGTTCCGGCCCTGGATCACCGGGGCCGAGAACATCCCACCCACGGGCGCCGCCATCCTGGTCAGCAACCACCTCTCGACGGGCGACACCTACGTGCTGCCGGCCATGATCCGACGCCGCCTGACCTTCCCCGCCAAGGCCGAGCTGTTCACCGGCAACGGTTTCCTGACCGACGTGGTGGCCTGGTTCCTCAAGAACGTGGGCATGCTCCCGATGGACCGCTCGGGCGGTCGGGCGAGCGCCTCGAGCATGGACGGGGTGCTGGGCTTGCTGGCCAAGGGCGAGCTGCTGGGCATCTACCCCGAAGGCACCCGCTCACCCGATGGACGCCTGTACAAAGGCAAGACGGGGGTGGCTCGGCTGGTGCTGCAGGCAGGAGTTCCGGTGATCCCGGTCGGCATGATCGACTCCCAGTACGTGCCGTCCAAACTGTTCAGGATCCCGATCATGCGCAAGCCGGGCATCAAGATCGGGCTGCCGATGGACTTCAGCCGCTACGCCGTCGGCACCACGCAGACCGGCCGTTCGCCCGCCCAGGACCGGGAGGTGCTGCGCTGGGTGACCGACGAGATCATGACCGAGGTGATGAAGCTGTCCGGCCAGACCTACGTGGACGCGTACGGCGCCTCGGTGAAGGCCGCGCTGGCCGAGGGCAAGACGATCGAGGCCAAGGTGCTGAGCCGACCGGGCGAGGGAAATCCGGTGCCGCCCCTGCCGCAGGTCACGGACGCCGCCTCGTGAGCGACGAGCTGGTCTCGGTCGAGCCGTCCGGCAAGGTGACGGTGGACCGTGAGCACGGGTCGGGCGGCCGAGGCATCTACTGGATGCTCAAGAACGTGTTGCTCGGTCCGGCGATCGGCAAGGTGTTCCGGCCGATCGACGAGGGCGTCGAGAACGTCCCGGAGCACGGCCCGGCCATCCTGGCCAGCAACCACCTGTCCTTCGCGGACTGGGTCTTCATGCCCCTGGCTCTGGACCGCCGAGTCACCTTCGTGGCCAAGTCCGACTACTTCACCGGGGTCGGGGTCAAGGGCTGGGCACAGAAGCGCTTCTTCGCCGGCACCGGGCAGGTACCGATCGACCGGACCGGCGGCCGCGCGAGCGAGGGGGCCATCCGAGCCGGCCTCAAGGTGCTGCAGCGCGGCGAGCTCTTCGGGATCTATCCCGAGGGCACCCGGAGCCACGACGGCCGGCTCTACAAGGGGCGCACGGGCGTCGCGCGGATCGCCCTGCTGGGCAAGGTCCCGGTGATCCCGTGCGCGGTGATCGGCACCGACGTGATCGCGCCTCCCGGCAAGATCGTGACCAAGATCGTCAGCCCGACGGTCCGGTTCGGCAAGCCGCTGGACTTCTCCCGCTACGAGGGGATGAGCGAGGACAGGTTCATCCTGCGCTCGATCACCGACGAGATCATGTACGCGATCATGGAGCTCTCCGGGCAGGAGTACGTCGACGTCTACGCCCCGACGGCGAAGGAGCAGGCGGCGCAGGAGGTCAAGGCCCAGGAAGCCGATGAGGTCTCGCCCCAGGCCTAGCCCGGACCAGCGCCGGGTCTGGAACCTGGCGGCCGGTGTCCTGACCGTCCTGTACGGCGTCAGCCTCGTGGTCTTCTGCGCCGCAGTCGTGCGACC
>DATDBS010000010.1:0-31692 GCA_036524735.1 Propionibacteriaceae bacterium | reverse complement strand
ACGTGAGGTTGCTCGCCACGACGACGAGCGGCTGACCACGGGTGACGTCGAACAGGATCCTCTCCTGATCACCGGAGCCGACGCGTCGCGGGACCAGCGGCGTACCGGCCTGTGCGAGCGCGACCTGCGGACCGGCACAGCTCGCACCGGCTTGGGTGGGTGCGAGGAGTCCGAGCGATGCGGCGACGGTCACGATCACGCAGGCCAGGCGAACCGTACGACGATGCCGACCCTTCGTGTCCACACCTCACATTGTGCTGCCTGGCGCAGCCAAAGCAGGGAACATTGCCCCAGGTCCGGCGGATCGTGGCATCCGCGGTCATCATGGTTGACGGCGCTGTGGCCATCACTGTCGTTGACCGCGTGCGTGCGCCTGAACCCGAGGAGCCCCTGTGTCCCGACGTGACCTCATCGACGCGGAGTCCCGCGTCCCCCTGGACGGCCTGATGCAGGTCCTACCGGGGGGTTTCAACGCCATCCCGGACATCGTCCAGCGCCGCGCCGCGACGGACGCCATGCTGGCGGCGATCGAGACGCCGGAGAACCCCAACGTCGCCGTCGAGGTCCTTGCCGTGCCCGGCCCCGACGGCGAGCCGGACATCTCCGTACGGGTGTATCGGCCGGTGAGCGCAGGCACGACGCTGCCAGGCATCTACTACATCCATGGTGGCGGGATGGTGCTGGGGACCGCCGCCGGTGAGGATCCCAACGCGGCGATGCTGTGCGAGCAGGTCGGCGCGGTGGTCGTCTCGGTCGAGTACCGGCTGGCCCCAGAGCACCCGCACCCGGCCCCTGTGGAGGACTGCTACGCCGGGTTGGTCTGGGCGGTCCAGAACTCGTCCGCACTGGGCTTCGACCCGGAGCGGCTCGCCCTGTACGGCGGCAGCGCGGGCGGCGGCTTGGTGATCGCGACCGCCCTGCTGGCCCGTGATCGGGGCGGACCTGCCATCAGGTTCATGATGCCGATCTATCCGATGATCGACGACCGCAACGAAACCGCGTCCAGTCACGAGATCACCGACGTCGGCATCTGGGACCGGGCCGGCAACATCGAGGCCTGGGGGTGGTACCTCGGCGGGAAGGAAGCCGACCAGTACGCCGCCCCGACCCGTGCCGAGGACGTCAGCGGCCTGCCGCCGGCGTTCATCGACGTGGGCACGATGGACCTGTTCCGGGACGAGGACATCGCCTTCGCTCAGCGGCTGATGCAGGCGGGCGTACCGACGGAGCTGCATATCAACCCCGGCAGCTATCACGCCTCCGAGACCTTCGCCCCCGAGGCTGCACTCACGAAGCGCATCTGGGCGATGCGGGTCGACGCACTGCGGCGGGCCCTGGCCTGACCAGGAGCACGAGGATGGTTCGGGTCCGGCCGACCCGAATGCCGACGTCGCACCCCTCATCTCCAGCGGACCCCCTGTGCACAGGGGGTCCGCCGGAGGTAGGCGGCGCGAAGTGGGCGGTTGCGGTGCCGAGCCGTGCCCTGGCGCGAGAGTTGCCTCAGCGCCGACCTGCTCCGGACGGCAGTCAGCTGCGCTGCAGGCCGGTGGCCTGGGCGAGCTCGCCCCAGTCGACGTACTTGAAGTCGGTGTTGGTGCGGGTTTCGCCCTCACCGTCCACGACGTCCGGGGTGTTCTGACCGTCCTGGACGACCAGCAGTCCCCGGGGATACCCGGGCAGCGGCGTGCTGGTGACGGCAGCGCCGTCACATTCCTGCGAGCCGTCGAGCCCACGCCCGGAGTTGATGGCGAACGAGGTGAGGAAGCGGTTGCCGCTCCGGGTGTAGGCCACGAAGGTGTCGTTGCCCTGGCTCGAAGCGAGCAGGTATCCGCCGCGGCGACCGTCACGATAGATCGTCAGACCCTCGACGTCGGCTCGGATGTGGTCGCCGCCGAAGCCGGGATCGACACCAGAGGTGCACTCCTCGGTGGCGGGGTCGTAGGTGCCGGGTACGCCGTACTCGATGACCTTGTCCACCAGCTTCGGCTTGCCGCGCAGGCTCGCGTCCAGCCGCCAGATGCCGACGTCCTCCTGGCCGGCGTACAGGGTGCCGCTGTCGGGGTCCACGACCATGCCCTCGACCTGGGGGAGCACCCCCGGCTCGTCGCACGGGGTCCACGTCGCCCCGTTGGGCAGGCGGAACTGGCTGGGGAGGGCGATGCGGCGAACCACGTCGTAGCCGACCGAGCCGTCACGTCGCACCTTCAGCTGAGCGAGCGCCAACGACGTCTGATGGCGCTGACTGACCACGGCGTACGCCTGGTGGGTGCGCGGGTCGCGGTAGGTCGCGAGACCGTACGCCGTCTCCTGATCGTCGACGGCGGCCTCGGTCGGGGCGAAGACGCGGGGTGCTGACGCGTCGGTGACGTCGGTCAACGGCGTGCTGGTGGCGTGTCGGTCGATGCGATAGATCCGCAGGCGGTCGCGGCCGCGGTCCGACACCACCGCCACATCGGCGCGACCGTCGGGGAACCGGACCCCGGTGAGCAGGTCGACGTTGTTGAAGCGACCCGGAGCCGCGTCAGAGGTGGGGGCAGCAGGAGCGTCGATGGTCTGCACCAGGCGGGCCTTGAGGTCGTAGACCCGCAGTCCACCTTCCTTGGCCGTGGCGATCACCAGGCTGCGTGCCGGGTGGGCCTTGTTCACCCAGATCGAGGGGTCGTCGGCGTTCGCGGATCCGCCGGCGTCGTCGTCGAACAACGCCGCGGTCTCGGCCCGCGGGGGCACCGTGGGGATGGCCAGGGCTTGCGACGGGACGAGTGAGATGACGACGGCGACCGCTGAGGTGAGCAGGCCGAGCCGGTACGGAAGACGCATGGAACCCCCAGAAAGCGAACACGATGGTGGTGCGATCGTGGTCGGCGCAGAGGACCGGGACATGAACGCCGAGCGGCCAGGAGATGAACCGTAGGCAACGAGCCCCCGACCGAGGCCAGCTGAGGCGTCGGCCAGGGCACCTGTTCGCATCGCGAGACCGTTCACCTTGGTATGGCACGGTCATCGGTGTGAACGGGGGAATCAGCGTGACGGCAAAGGGTGCATCACCCGCCGTGGCCGATCGCCGTAGAACCCCGCGCACCCAGTCCATCCGGATCCGAGCGATAGGGGCCCGTTGTGGTCGACCAGCAGCAAGAACGTGAAGACAAGTACGACGTGAGCCGGGGGTGGGGCCTGCCTGATCTGCGTGATCTGGTTCCGCTCGGCGGGCGGATCGAGACCGCGGAGTTCGCTCTCGACAACACCTACTTCGACACCGCCTCGAACCACCTGTCGCAGCTCGGCGTCACGCTGCGCCGCCGCGAGGGCGGACCCGACGCGGGATGGCACCTCAAGGTCCCGCAGGGCGTGACCCGGAACGAGATCACCAACAGCTCGGACTCGGCCTCGCTACCCGACGACCTCGCCGCCCTGGTCACCGGCCTGCGGGCCGGCGAGGAGCTGGCTCCGATCGCCAAGGTCACGGTGACGCGTACGGTGCACCGGCTCCTGGCCGAGGACGACGCGGTCCTGATCGAGGTCGCCGACGACCTCGTGGACGCGGCCACCATGGGTGAGGAATCCCGGCTGACGACCTGGCGGGAAGTCGAGGTCGAGGTGAAGCCGGCGGGCGGCGTACGGCTGATGAAGGCGGTGGGCAAGCGGTTCCGCGCCCACGGGGCGGTGCGTTCGGCGTACGGCTCCAAGCTCGGTCGGGCTCTCGGTGAGCAGCCCACTGCCGCGCCCCGCGAGGACGGATCGGTCGGCGCTCTGGTGGCGGACTACGTCCACGCACAGTGTGAGGAGTTCGTCCGCTGTGACCTCGGTCTGCGCCTCGGCGAGCCGGAGGTGCACAAGTTCAGGGTCGCCATCCGGCGGCTGCGGAGCACGTTGCGGGTGTTCGGCCCGTTGTTCGACGCCGAGCGCGTGGCTCAGCTCGAGCCGGATCTCATCTGGCTGGCGGGCCTGCTGGGTGAGGTCCGGGACCGCGACGTCCTGCGCGCGCGGTTGGCCGAGCAGGTGTCGGAGCTGCCGACCGAGATGGTGCTCGGTCCGATCGCCAGCCAGATCGAGACCACCTTGCTGCTGGAGCGGGCCGAACACCTGGCTCGGGTCACCGACGCCCAGGACGGCGAGCGCTACCAGACCCTGATGCGGCAGGTCATGCAGTGGCGTACCGCACCTCCGGTGACCAAGTTGGGTAGAAAGCCCGCGTCGGCGGTGGTGAAGTTCGTCCGTACGGCCGAGCGCAAGGTGCAGAAGCGCCTCAGCCTCGCCAACGGCGAGGTCGAGGGCCTGCACGGCGCCCGGAAGGCGGCCAAGCGTTATCGGTACGCGACCGAGCTCAGTGCTCCCGCGGTCGGCCGGTCGGCCACCAAGACCGTGAAGGAGACCACCAAGCTGCAGACCCAGCTCGGCGAGCACCAGGACAGCGTGGTCAGCGCCGCGTTCCTGCGCCGGATGGCCGCCGCGGCCGGTTCGAGCGAGGGCCACAACGGCTTCACGTACGGCATCCTGATCGCGCAGGAATGGCAGCGGGCCGAGGAGATCCAGCGCGACGCCGGTCGGCGGTGGGCCAAGAAGTCCGGCGGCAAGAAGGGCTGAACCGGCCTGGGGCGCAGCCTGAGGACCCGATGTCGGTGGGGTCAGAGGCGAGTGGCCGTACGGACCAGCGCGGCGAGGGCGGGCGAGGTGGCGTGCGGCGGCCAGGCGATCACGGTGGTGACCGGCGGCGCGTCGGAGACCGGGACGACGGTGAGCTCGTTGCGCAGCTGAACCCGTACGGATTCGGGCAGCACGGCGAGCGTCCGACCCAGGCCGATGAGCTGGAGGAGCTGATCATGGCTGTGGACCTGCGGGCCCGGACCGTCGGGATAGCTGCCGTCGCTGCGGGGCCACCGCGGACGCGGCAGATCGACGAGCCCCTGGACATCAGCCAGCTCGACCGAGGCTCGACCACTGAAGGGATGCCCCGCGGGCAGCAGGACGACCTGCCCCTCGGTGATCAGGGTCTCGCTGTCCAGTCCACGCGTCGAGTCGAACGGTCGGTGCAGCAGCGCCACGTCCGCCCGCCCGTCCCGCAGCGTCCGCTCCTGCTCTCCGGGCCCGGACAGGAGCACCTCGACCCTGGCCGAGCCCGGCTCGGCGGCGTACGCGTCGAGCAGCTTGGCGAGTAGCTCGACCGACGCCCCAGCCTTGGTGACCAGGACGAGCGAGGGCGTGCCGTCGAGCGCACCGGCCCGCCGGGTACGTCGTTCTGCCGCGGCCACCGCGTCGAGCGCCGCCCGAGACTCACGCAGCAGCACTGAACCGGCTTCGGTCAGCGTGACCCCACGGGCGGAACGGTCGAGCAGCGCCACCCCGAGGCGCCGTTCCAGCTGCTGGACGGCCCGCGAGAGCGGCGGTTGAGCGATACCGAGGCGTACGGCGGCGCGGCCGAAGTGGAGCTCCTCCGCCACGGCGACGAAGTAGCGCAGCTCGCGGGTTTCCATGATGGTCAGCGTATCCCCGAAGGTCGGTTGACCAGCGGTGATACCGCGTGGGTATCAACCCGCACCCAACGAGTGTTGGTCCCCCGGAGAACTGCGGTGGACGATCGAAGCATGACCGAGACCAGCGAGACCACCAACCCATCCACATCGACCGAGCCGAAGGTCGCGCTGGTCACCGGCGCGAACAAGGGAATCGGCTACGAGATCGCCGCCGGCCTGGGTGGGCTGGGCTGGGCGGTCGGAGTCGGCGCTCGCGACGACGGTCGGCGCGAGGCGGCCGTGGCTCAGCTGCGCAGCGCCGGGGTGGACGCGTTCGGCGTACCGCTGGACGTGACCGACGATGCGAGCGTGACTGCCGCGGCGGCCCTGATCGAGGACCGGTTCGGCCGGTTGGACGTGTTGGTCAACAACGCCGGTGTCACCGGCGGGATGCCCCAGGAGCCCACCCTCGTCTCGCCCGAGCAGGTCCGCGCCGTGGTGGAGACGAACGTCATCGGGGTCATCCGGCTCATCAACGCCGTGCTACCCCTGCTGCGTCGCTCGTCGGCCCCCCGGATCGTCAACATGTCGAGTGGGGTCGGTTCGCTGGCTCGCCAGACCTCGACCTCCGACCCGGGCGCCACCGGCCCCATCTCCGGGGCCTACTCGCCGTCCAAGACTTTCCTGAACGCGGTGACCGTGCAGTACGCCAAGGAGTTGCAGGACACCAACATCTTGATCAACCTGGCTTGTCCCGGCTTCGTCGCCACGGACCTCAACGGCTTCCGCGGCGTCCGAACCCCGCAGCAGGGGGCCGCCATCGCGATCCGGCTCGCCACCCTGCCCGACGACGGACCCACCGGCGGTTACTTCGAGGACGCCGGCGTCATCCCCTGGTGAGGCGGGCCCGGGTTCGGGTGCGTCGGCGTCCGCAAGCCCGCGAACTCCACGTTGCGGCGGAGCTCGAAGCCGAGGTCGAGGTAGAGGTCGATCGCCCGCACGTTCGTCGCCATGGTGTGCAGGAACGGGGTCTCGCCGCGAGCGCGGATCTCGTGGCACACGGCGCGGATGAGCCGGGTGGCCAGCCCCTGGCGCCGGTGGTCGGGATCGGTGCAGACCGCACTGATCTCGCTCCAGCCCGGCGGGTGCATCCGTTCGCCGGCGAGGGCCACCAGCCGCCCGCCCCGCCGAAGTCCGAGGTACGTCCCGAGCGTGTGGGTCTTGGGCCGGAACGGGCCTGGCTCGGTCCGCGCCACCAGGTCGACGGCCTCGGGAGCGTCCTCGGCGCCGATGGCGAAGGCCTCGTCGTCCGGCCGGGACGCGAAGGCCTCGGTCGCCACCAGCTGGACACCCGGAATCGCTGCCTCGACGACCCAGCCTGACGGCAGGGCCGCGGAGAAGCCGGGCGGCCCCGCCAAGACGACGATCTCGCCGTCCCCGTACAGGCGGTGCAGGTCGCGCCAGGCCTGTTCGTCCTCGAAAGAGGCCAGGGCCGCAAAGGGCGACACCTCGGAGTGGTACCGGCGCGCGAGCCCGGTGCCTTCGGCGAACCGGGCGTGCGGGCCCGTGAGCGAGGCCCACGCAGCCTGGTCGAGGGGGTGCGCGGGCGCATCCGTACGCGGTTGCTCAGCACCGTCGCTCGCTGGGTTCATGGAGGGGGAACCACGACGTCGGGCCACATATTTCCGCTCGGACTCCTCGGTGCGTCCGCGCCGTTTTCTCCGCCGCGCCACACTCTGAGCGTGGAACACGACGGGAACGGCTGGGTCCGCTGCGCGCGTGGTCACGAGCACTGGGGCCGCCACGGGGCGGCTGGGCTGCTGTTGATCGCCGACCGCGGCACGGACGAGGCGACCGTGCTGCTGCAGCACCGGGCGGCCTGGACCTCCAGCGGGGATACCTGGGGCGTACCGGGTGGGGCCGGCGACAGTCACGAAGACGCGGTGCACGCGGCGCTGCGGGAGACCTGGGAGGAGACCGGGATTGCGCCCGCGGCCGTACACGTCTTCGACACGCTGGTCGACGACCACGGGGGATGGAGCTACACCACGGTGATGGCCGATCTCGTCAGCCGGGTGCACCTGGTCACGCAGGAAGAGTCGCTCGAGCTGCGCTGGGTAGCCCTCACCTCGGTGGACGCCCTGCGCCTGCACCCCGGTTTCGCCCGGACCTGGCCGCAGCTCCGTGTCCGGGTGCTGCCACCGGTCCAGTCGGGCCTCGACGGATCTCCGCTCAGCTGAGGGCCGCCAGCGCCTCCGGGATCGCGGAGTCGCCGCTGATCAGCTCGAACTGGACCCGTACGGCGGAACCCGACCCGAGCAGCTCGGCAAGCACGGCGGCGACGTCAGCCCGGGGGACCGTGCCTCGGCCCGTGGACGGCGCGACCCGCACGAGTCCCGTCGGCGCCTCGTCCGTCAGACCTCCCGGCCGGACGATCGTCCAGTCGAGATCGCGGGAGCGCAGGTCGGCGTCAGCCTCGCTCTTGGCCCGGAGATAGACCTGGAACACGTCCTCGGAATCAGGATCGAAGTCGTCGGTCGCGATGGCCGACACCATGAGGTAGCGCCGTACGCCGGCCGCGACCGCCGCGTCGGCGAGCAGGATCGCCCCGTCGCGGTCCACGGTCAGCTTGCGAGCGGCACCGCTGTTCGGCCCGCCGCCGGCGGCGAAGACGACGGCGTCCGCGCCGGCGAGGTGGACGGCCAAGGTGCCCGCGTCGGTGTGCTCGAGGTCGAGCACGAGGGCGGTGCTGCCCACCGCCTCGAGGTCGGCGGTCTGCTCCGGTTTCCGGATGATGCCGACCGGCTCGTGTCCGGCGTCGGACAACAGCTTCTGCAGGGCCAGGGCGATCTGGCCGTGGCCTCCGGCGATGACGACCTTCACGGTGACTCCTTGCGTCGACTCGGGGCGGGGACCTGCTCCCCACGCCGAACCTCGAGGCTAACGCGACCGGTCAGACGGTCGAGCGCTCGTCGGGCGTCAGTCGAGGAGTCCGCGCCGTCGGGCGAGCGAGGCCGCCTCGGTCCGGCTGCGGGCGGACAGCTTGGCCAGGATGTTCGACACGTGCACGCTGGCCGTCTTGGTGCTCACGAAGAGCTGTTCGCCGATCTCGCGGTTGCTGCGGCCCTCGGCGACCAGCACCAGCACCTCCCGCTCGCGCGGGGTCAACACCTCGATGCCGTTGGACGATCCATCCGACGCATGTCCGCGAGCCAGCGGTCGCAGCTCCTCGATCAGCGGCCGCGCACCCAGCTCCTGCGCCACGACCAGCGCGGCGGCCGCGACCTCACCCGCCCGGGCGTGGTCCCCGGTGCCGCGCAGCGCGGCGGCCCACCGCGCCGCCGAACGAGCCCGCTCGAACCGGTGGCCGTACTGCTCGAACGCAGCCACGGCCGCGGCCCACGCGTCGACGTGCTGTCGACCGTCGACCGGTTCACCCACGGCTCGGCCGAGCCGCAGCATCTCAGCCCGCAGCCGCAGCAGCCACGCGTTGCTCTCGGCTCCCCGGTCGCGGCGACGGCCCATCCCGTACGCCTGCTCGGCCCGGCCCGCCAGGTCCCGCGCGTGCGCGGTGAACGATCCCCGCTGGTCGGCCGGACGGCCCGCCAGGTGGGTGCCGAGCTGGCCCACGAGGAGGGCGGTCAGCCGGATCTGACCCTGGAAGTCGTTCAGTCCCCAGACCTGTCGGATGCACGCCAGGACGTCGGTGTGCAGGGCGACCGCCCGGTCCAGGTCGCCGGCGTCTCCGTGCAGGTCGATCGCCGCCGCCCCGCTGTGGATGGCGAGCATGCCGTCGGTGGTCCACTGCGGACGGACGCGGGCCATCAGCGCGGGCCAGTCGTCAGCACCGCGGACGGTCTCGGGACCCCGGCCGGCTCGGACGGCGAGGGCGATCGACAGCCGACCGGCGGCGGCCAGCTCGGGGACCCCACTCGTCACCGCCGTGAGCTCGAGCACCTGCTCCCAACGCCCCAGCTGGTAGGCGACCAACGCCGCCAGCACCCGTGCGTCCGCACCGTAGGGGGCGTACGGCTGGCCCAGCGCCGCGCTGCGGTCGGCCGCCCGGAGGTAGGTCTCGAGCGATGCGGTCAGCAGACCCTGCTCGTACTCGATGCCGGCGAGCTGGTAGAGCACCCGCACCTCGGCGGGTCCGTCGTTGTCGTGCACGACGGTCAGCAGCTCGCGCAGGATGCGCTCCGAAGCGGCTGCGTCGCCCCCGCGCTCGGTGACCCGGGCCAAGGCGGTGTGCAGGACGGCGTTGACCGCTCCGGTGCGGACCTCGGGCGGCATGGCCAGGCCCTCCTCGACCCAGCGCACGGCCTCCGGGTCGTTCCGGTGGGCGGACAGTGCGTTCGCGTAGCTCGCGACCGCCCGGGCACGCAGGGCGGTGGGGGGTTCGGCGGGAATGAGCGCCACAGCCTCGGAGGCCACGGCGACCAGGTCGACCGTGCTGGAGTCCGACATCCCGACGGCCTCGACCAGGGTCACCAGCAGCCGGGCCCGCTCGCGTACGGCTGCGTCTCGGGGGAACCGACGCAGCTGAGCCGCCGCGATCCCCTCCGCCCGCGCGACCAGGCCGGCCGCCAGGGCGGCCGCGACGGTCTGTTCGGTCAGGGTCACCAGCTCGCGTAGCTGCTGCGGGTGGCTCGTGTCGAGCAGGTCGCCCGCGAGGTCGAGTGCGAGCGCGTAGTGACGGGCGGCCTCGTCGGGCCCCTGGGCGGCCAGGGCTGCGTCCCCGGCCTCGACACTGGCGGCGTACGCGGTGGCGTGGTCCTCGGCCGCGATCGCGTGCCGGGCCAGGCCTGCGGCGGTCCGGTTGAACCCTGGACGGCTCAGGGCGTTGACGTACGCGGCGTGCAGCCGGCGGCGCTCCCCGGGCAGCAGGTCGTCGTAGACCGCCTCGGCGAGCATCGAGTGTCGGAACCGGTAGCCGTCGTCCTCGGCCACCAGCACGTGGAACTCCACGGCGGCGCGGACAGCCGCCTCGAGCCGGCTGGCGTCCAGTCCGGTCACCGCACCGAGCACCCGGTCGCTGACCTGGCGGCCGGCCGCGGAGGCCGCTCGCACCACGGTGGCGGCGTCCGGCTCGAGGTGGTCGAGCCGCATCAGCAACAGTCCGGCGAGGTCGCGCGGCATCGACTCGGTGCCGACGGCGGCGACCAGCTCCTCGGTGAAGAAGGCGTTGCCCTCGGCCCGCTCGAGCACCGTCCGCAGCTGCGTCTCGGTCAACGGTTCCGGGTGCAGCGCCTGGACGAGGGCCCGGACCTGGTCGTCGCTCAGCGGGCCGAGCTCGAGCCGCCGTACGCCCGGCAGCCGCGACCAACCCGCAGCGATGGTCCGCAGTGGGTGGCGCCGGTGCAGGTCGTCGCTGCGGTAGCTGACGACCAGCGCGACCGGTGCGGTGAAGCGCCGGGTGAACAGGTAGCTGACCAGGTCGCAGGTCGAGCGGTCCGCCCAGTGCAGGTCCTCCAGCACCACCAGCAACGGCGCTTCCCGGCCGAGCTCGTCGAGCACGGCGTACACCGACTCGAAGAAACTGCCCCGGTCCACCGTCTCCTCGGGGTGGCCCGACTCGGTAGGTCCGTCGAGCAGGCGGCGTACCGCTGGCCAGCGCCGGGACAGATCCTCCAGCAGCTCGGGTCGGCTCGCCTGCAGCCGGGCGGCGATCTCCGCGAAGGGCAGGTAGGGGAGAGGGCTGCCGCCCAGGTCGATGCAGTGTCCGGTAGCCACATGCCAGCCGGCCGCGTCCGCCCGCTCGGCGAGCGCAGCCAGCAACCGGGACTTCCCGATGCCGGCGTCCCCGCTGACCAGCACCATGCCGGGTCGCGGCGCGCCCGTGACCCCGGCCGCCTCGGTCAGCGCTTCCAGCTCGGTGTCCCGCCCGGTCAGCGGAGCAGTGACCGGCAGGGTGGGCATGCCCGCCATTCTGGTCCACCGGTCGACGGGAGCGGTGGCCGTACGCCGGTCTAGGCACCTCAGATCGCCGGTCCGGTCGGGGGACCGCGACAAACAGGGCATTCGCCCGATGTCGAACCCCCCGCCTTAGAACCAGGTTTGGGTCATCGGAGCCGCACGGGCTCCGGGCGGCACCAGGAGACGACATGAACGACGACTACAGCTACCTCGTCGAGTACAAGACCCGGATGGCCGAGCTGCAGGACATCGCCGCGATGGACCGGCTAGCCGCGGAGCTCGCCCCGCCGTCGGCCCTTCGGCGCTGGGTCGAGCAGCGCCGGGCGGCCAAGGACGGGGCAGCCGTACGGCCGCTGCGGGTTCGTCGGCTGCACGGCTCGGGCCGGGCGCGCCACGCCTGACTTGTACCCGGGTGGCGTCCGCGTCCTGTTCGCGGAACGACCCGCGTGGGACATTGGCGCAACCCCATCGGGGCCATCGACAGGCTCAGGGCGCGTGCCGCGGGCAAGACGCATCGACGGGCTCTGGGCGCGCGTAGCTCGTACGCGTCCTGAGCTCGTCGAAGGCCCCGAAGGGGTTGCGCGTACCCCGTTCAGCATCGATTGGCTCGGAACGACGAGATTCCGGCCGGGTCAGGCTGCGGCGAGCCGGTCCTTGGCTTCCTGGTGGGCGGGATTGGCGATGAACCGGTCGGGCAGCAGCAGGGCGGACTGGCGTACGACGCGGCCCGCCATGGAAGCGCCCAGGTCGGTGGTCGGGAGACCGGGCAGGCCGTAGAGCCGGCGGGTCCAGCGGGGCAGCATGGCGGCGGCGACGGCCACCAGGCTGGCCCAGGCCGGACGGGCCGGCGTGGCCAGGGTGACCCAGCGGGGCATCGGGGGAGCGAAGCCCCAGGCGACGTTGCGGCGGGCGACCCGGGTCACCCTCAGCTGGGGCCTCACCGAGCGGTAGTAGTCGCGTACGTCGGCCTCCGACGCCGGCACGGTCGCGGGGTCCAACCCGACCAGGGCAGCACTGGCTCGCATCTCGTCGATGTACCGGTCGCCTTCACCGCGCCGCAGCCAACCTCCGCTGCGCCGGTACGTCGACAGGAACGACTCGGCCTCGGTCACGTGCACCCACATCAGCAGGTCGGGGTCATCCACCCGGTACGACTGACCCGACTCGGGCTCCACGCCCGGGGCCAGGCTCGCGTGCAGTCTGCGTAGCCGCCGCCCCGCCGTCTCGGCCTCGGCGGTGGTGCCGTACGTGACGGTCCCCACCCACGCCCCGGTACGCTGCAGCCGCCCCCACGGGTCGCTGCGGAAGAAGCTGTGGTCGTCGAAGCCCGCCATCACCAGCGGGTGGACGGCCTGCAGGAGCAGCGACCGGAACCCGGCGAGGGCCATGGCCGGATCACTGTGGATTCGCCAGGTCACGGAGTCAGGCCCGAAGAGCCCAACGTCGGCGGTCGTCGTCGTCTCGGGGTGCATGCCTCCTCTTCTCCCGCCGTCACACTGCCGGATGCCGATCACACCGACGTCCGGGATACTGACCGGGTGCCCGCTCCCGTGACGTCGCTCAGTGACTTCTTCCCGACCTACCTGGCCAGGCTGGAGGCCGGGGACACCGAGGCCCTGGGCCTGCTCTACGCCGAGAACGCGGTGTTGACCAGCGTCGGCGGACCGCAGGGCGACGAGTGGTGCGTCGGCCGGGACCAGATCGTCGCCAGCCTCGCCGCAGCCCTGAAGCGGTTCACCATCGTCACCGAGACCCCACCGACGAGCGCGTACGAGCTGCGCGGCAACACTCTGGCCGCGCGCTTCGGCACCTTCTCCTCCACGGCCGAGCCGAAGGCCGGCGGGCCCTCCCTGCACCTGACCGTCGACGCGATCGAGGTGCTGGCCCTGAGTCCGACCGACGGCTGGCGCTATCTGGCGGATCAGTCCCGGGTCACCTCCATCACCACGCTCCCAGCAGCTTCTTCGAGCTGACCTGGTCGACCAGCTCGGTATCGCCGGCCGGGAGGTCGGAGATGCTCTCGGCCCACTCTCGCTCGGCGTCGCTCAGCTCACCGAGCTGGCCGGACAGTGCCCCGGCCGGGTCGGCGCGCAGCTCAGCCCGGAACGCGGGATCGTTCAGGAAGCGCTCGCGTACCTGGTCGTAGGACGCCTGGCGCGCTGGGTCTGTGGACATGGGGACTCCTCAGGGTGGTGGCGGTGTGTTCGATGAGCTGATCGAGACCGTCAGGTCCGACCCCTCGACGCGGCAGGGTGCGGGTCACCCGTCGCGCCTGGCTGAGGTGCAGCTGGACGAGGACACAGACCTCGGCGATCGCCGGGGTCAGCGCGGCCACCAGCCGTCGGCGCGCGTCGCGGTCGGCGACGGCGGTCTGCATCGAGGTGATGAGGGCCGGTCGGTCGGCCGCAGGCAACGCCTGGAGGGCCAGCGCCGCGGCCATCGTCGGAGTGCGGTTGCGCAGGTCGGCGGTCTGGTCACCCAGCAGCTCGGTGAGGTCGTTGACGTGCTGGCGCGCCACGGCGAGTTCCCGGCCGAACGCCCGGGCGGCCTCCACCTCGGCAGGTGCTGCCCCGGCCAGTACGGCAGCGAGGCCGGCAAAGCCCGCCAGCATCGCTCCGCTCCGGGCGCTGATGGCGGCGCCCACCGAGGCCGGCGTCGTCGTCTCGGTCAGGGGCTGCTCGGTCTGCAGCTGACCCTCGGTGACCTCGGCGATCATCGCCCGGAAGAGCGAGGTGAGCTCCGTGGCCGCCCCCTCTGCCACCCCCGACGCCGCCAGGCTGAGCGACTGGTTCGCGGTGAGCAGTAGGACCTGCGCGCCCATCATGATCTCGTTGGCCGACCGGTCGGCCCAGAAGGCGGGTTCCTCCCCGTCCATCCGGTCGTCCAGCACGTCGAGGGCCAGGTAGGTGGCCGCAGCGCACGCCAGCAGTCCGGCCGGCGCGGCACGGTCGGTGAGCCGGCCGAAAACCGCAGCCGGTACGGCGACCGCCGCCACCGTCTCGCCCGGTCCGGTCAGCACCAGCGTCTCGAGATGTCGCACGGCCTCGACCAGCAAGGGTCCCAACGATCCGCCGAGGTCGGCGACCGCCGTACGCAGAGCCTCCACAGCGGCCTGCGGCCAGTCCGCGGCGGAGTCCGTCACCGTGCGCCGAGCTTCGCGAGCAGCTGCGGGACGTCCTCCAACGGCGTCGTCACCACGACCGGGTCGGCGAGGACGGCGGGGCGATCGACCACCGCCGCTGCGTACGCCGACGCCAGCTCTGCCTCGATCAACCGGTCGACGTTGTGGCCGGCCTGCCGACCCAGTCGGCGACCGAGCTCGAACAGCACCCCGGCGCGGTCACCCTCACCGTCGGCGGCGAGGAGTGCTGCGTAGCCGAGCACGATCCAGGGGTACTCGCCCCGGCTGCCACAGCGCTCGGCGGTGGCCAGGGCGGTCTCCAGATGACGACGGGCCCCGTCCAGGTCACCCTCGGCCACGTCGAGGCGCGCCAGCCCCGCCAACGTCTGCGGTGCGCCCGGCCCGAGGTCGCGAGACGACCAGAGGGCGATCGAGCGGTCGTACCACATCCGGGAGAGCCTGAGGGCACCCGCGGAGAGCTCCAGGTCACCGAGCCGAGCGTGCGGTGCTGCCGCCAGCCAGTCCGTGCCGCCCCGCCGCAACCGTTCGATGCACTCGACGTAGCGTTCCCGCGCGACCTCGAGAGCCCCGGCCGACAGGGCCACGTCACCGCCGTTGCCCAGCGCGTAGAACTGGGTCTGGTCGTCGCCGCTGGCGCGTGCGAGCTCGATCGCCTGGTCCGAGCGCTGCGTCGCCAGCTCGTGCTCACCTGCGGCGGAGTCGAGCATCGACCGCAGACTGAGCAGCCGGGACTGGGCCGTCGGGTCGGGCGCCTGGGTGCGTAGCCCGTCGTCCAACCGGCGCCCCGCCGACGCCGCGTCACCGACGTAGAAGTCGAGGAACGCCGACGCGAAGACGGCGTACGGGGTCAGCGGTGACGGTTGGCCGGCCAAGCGGACGAGCAGGGCGTCGAACCACTGCCGACCTTCGGTGATCCGCACCGACCACCAGAAGAGGATCAACATCACGGCCAGCTGCACCGCGGTGTCCAGGGCCTCGGGTTCGTCGAGCCCTCGCTGGAGGAGCCGCCGGATGTCGGCGAGGTCAGGCTCGACCACGGTGGACTTCGTCGCCGTCATCGAGGCCTGGGCCCGTCCCAGGAGATGCAGGTCGAGGGCCTGCTCGGCACCGTCGGCGTCGATGCCGCGGGGGACCGTACGCCCGAACGCGCGGACCAACGGGAGCTGGACGAGCCGCGTCGCCCCCGCCGTGTCCGGTGCGGTGGCGGCGAAGCCCGCCTCGACGAGCTCGGCCACGGCCTGCGGCAGCGGGGTCGACCGGCTCCACCACTGGAGCAGGTCGTCGTAGCGGCAGCCGTTCGCCCGGCGCGACACCAGAGCGAACAGGTCACGGGCGTCCGGGCCGAGTCCCGACAACCCCAGCTCGAAACACGCGCGCATCGAGCGGTGCCGCCCGAGGGCCTGACGAGGGTCGACGAGGGCATCCAGGGGACGCTGCAACGAACGCATCAGGGCGTCCGGGTCGAGATGCTGTAGCTGGCAGGCGGCCAGTTCAAGGGCCAACGGGATGCCGCCGATCAGGGCGGCGATCCCCTCGATCTGGTGGGGGTGCCCGAGCTTGACGCCTCGGCGCTCGGCCGCGGTCGCGAGCAGCAGGGCGGCTGGGCTCAGGGTGGTGCCGTCCGTCTCGTGCTCGATCGGACCCAGCCGGACGACGCGTTCGGCGCTGATCCCGAGCTCGGCCTGCGAGGTCACGAGCCACACCGTCGACGGGCACCGGCGGGCGAGCTCCCCGATCACCGCGGCGACGTCGGCGATCTGCTCGACGTTGTCCAGCACCACGCTGCCCCGGGAGTCGCCGAGCCGCGCGGCCACCGCGGAGACCGGGTCGTCGCGGTCGGCGACGCCGAAGGAACCCGCCAGGTGCAGCGCGAGCTCTTTGCCGGTGGTCAGTGCACTGAGGTCGACGAAACCGAGGCACGGGGTGGTGGCGCGTCGTGCGGCCTCCACGGCGCACCGGGTCTTGCCCATCCCGCCGGCTCCGGTGACCGTCACGATCCGGGAGTCACCGTCCACCAGGTCCGCGATGTCCACGACCAGCGCGTCGCGGCCGATGATCGGCCCGCTCGACAAGGGCAGGGGCGGCATCTCGGTGGGCCGCACCCGCTCGCCGGCGACGGTGACGGAGCCTGGGCTGGCCCCGGTCAAGCGGTGGTAACACTGCTCCACGTCATCGTGACTGAGCATGTGAGCCTGCAGCTCCGTGAGCTCGGGGCCCAACGTCACGCCGACCCGGTCGTCGAGCTCACGGCGGGCGTCAGCGATCGCCTCGAGGGCGGCGACCGGGTTGCCGATCAGGTAGAGCGCGCCGGCCAGGTGCAGCCACAGCCGCTCGTTCGTCGGGTCGCCCACGATCAGGGCGCGGATGGTGCTGATCGTGTCCGCCGAGACCCCCGACCGGACCAACGCCGCCGTCCGTTCGACCAGGGTGCCGCTCCGCAGCCGGTTCAGCCACTCGCGGTGGGGCCGAAGTCCCTCGAGGTCGCAGCCGGCGAACGGCTCGCCCCGCCACAGGGCCAGCGCCTCGTCGAACCGGCTCAACCGCTGGCGGTCGTCATCCGCCGTGCGGGCATGGCTGACCAGCGCCTCGAAGGTGGTCGCGTCGACCTGCTCCGGCGGGAGCTGGAGGACATAACCCGCCGGACCGGCGTAGGTGAGCTCGATCCCGTTGACGGCGACCATGCTGCGGACCCGCTTGACGTAGCCCTGCAGGGTCTTGCTGGCGGTACGCGGGGGGTCGTCCGGCCAGAGCACATCGATCAGGCTGCCGCCGCCGACGGGACTGCCCGCGTGCAGCGCCAGGATGCTCAGTACGCCGATCTCCATCGACCGCGTCAGCGCCACGATGCCACCGGCGCCCCGGACCGTCACCGGCCCGAGCACGTCGACCCGTTGCTCCCACCTGCCCACCGCCATGGTGCTCTTCCAACCTGCCGCCGTTGCTCCTGCGGATCGACCGTTGGCCCCCACCGACGTCCCACCGGCGTCCCACCGTGACGCGGTCATATTGAAGCAGGACAGAGCACGGTGACCAGGACCACCCCCGACGCAAAGGAGCGTGACGACCGGTCCGGCACCCGAGGTGACGTCCCGCCCGGGTCTCGACGGCAGCCACCCGTTCCCCACGGCACCCCCATCCCCCGTACGGAAAGCAGGAAAGTCATGTCCGCTCAGCAGTACAACATCGGTCCGAACGCGATCGCCGACCCGGGAACGCCGGGCGGGCCCGGCTTCACCCTCTCGCGCCCCGAATGGGTCGCGATCCAGACGTACAGCACCGATGCACTCGCCCTCCCCACCACCGACGACGCGTTTCGCAAGTCACTCGGAGCCGGGGCGCCCACCGACCTCTCGGACTTCACCGGTCTGATCGAGGCCTACAAGGCCATCAACGCCCACGTGACCACGTGGACGACGACCACCTTCCCCGAGTCCGTCGCGCTGGCCAGTGACATCTACCAGTACGGCATCAACAAGGCGCCCGTCTTCTACCCGCCGCTGTTGGCGGAGGCCCGGATCCTCGAGCAGAACCCCGCCGACGAGAACGCCAAGAGCGCGCTGAAGGCGATCCTGGACAACCTCAAGGCCGACGCCGACGGCAAGGCGCTCAAGGCTGGGGCGGTAGCCAAGGAGATCGCCCAGTTCGCCGCCGACACGGCCGCCGACAAGACCACCATGGTCGGCGCCGAGGGGAAGACCGGCCTCGTCAAGTACTACACCGACAAGTACGGATCGACCAGCACCGAGGTCGAGCAGCTGACCAAGGACATCGCGGCCCAGGGCGTCATCCTCAAGGCCGCCAACGCCGAGTACGACCACGACGTGATCGTGGCGTCCACGAGCCCGACGTACGCGTGGGTCTGGCCGGTCGGCACCATCGCCGCGGCGGTGGTGGCCGGTATCTACGGCAAGCGCGCCGTCGACGCCCTCGACCACGCCCGGGCTGCCCAGGCCAAGATCAACACCCTGACCGAGAAACTCGCGGCCGACGCGAACCTGCTGGTGGCGATCCATTCCGCCGAGATCGGGATGAACACCATCGTCCGCGACGTCAGCGAGGCGCTCCCCGTCATCCAGAAGATCCAGGGGGTCTGGGGCGGGATCTCGGCCGACCTCACTGCGCTCTCGAGCATGGTCGACACCGATATCCGCAACGTGCCCGCCATCATCATGAGCCTCGGGGTGGACGAGGCCATCAAGGCCTGGCACAACGTGGCCCTGTCCGCCGACGCCTACCGCGTCAACGCCTACGTCAAGGAACAACCCGGCCCGTTGTCGATGGCGGCTTGGCAGGTCAACACCCAGCTCGCCTCGACCCGCGTCGCAGCCTGAGATGACCGCCGTACTGCCAGCGCGACGGTTGGTCGACGCCCCACCCGCGCCGGACTGGGCCGAGTTCTACCGTGGGTGGCAGACCCGCGGTGCTGTGCCCGGGTCCTCCTTCACCGTCATCAACGCCAACCACGCGGTGTTCCAGGCCATGTATCTCGACCTGTCCGAGATCAAGCTGGCGCTGCTCAGCTCAGGGTTCGATCCGCCGCTGGTGACGATCATCGCCGACGTGCTCAACGTGCCTGCCGACCTCAGCTGGTCCTTGAACTCCGAAGTGCTGCAGATCCAGGCCCGACGCCTCCAGACCGAAACCGAGTTCCGCGTCAACCTCGACTTCCGCACCTCCGTCACGACCAGTCTGGTGCTCTACTGCGCCGAGCTGGACGGGTCGGCGCGGGTGGCCGCGGTACTGAAGGACGCACCACCGGTCGGGTTCGTGATCGACGCGCCGAACCCCAGTGGGGGAACGCAGGTCGGGCTGACCGACGGCACCCCGACCCGAACGGCGATCAGCTGGGCCCAGGGCGTCCCGACCGAGCTGCCGACGTGGTTCGAGCAGTCGATGCGAACCGAGTTCCTGTTCGGGTCGCTGCTCTACGACGCGCACCCGGACCTGGCCATCTCCCAGTTCGCGTGGCTGAAGAACTGGACCGGTTACAACAAGAGGGTGCAGGGGGTCTTCCTGCAGAGCTCGTCGCTGCTGGCGCTGCTGACGGCGCAGGTCAACGCGACCAGCAACGGCACGGCCTTCGTCCCCTACCTCACTCGTTCCGTCTACGGCGACCTGGCCCGGGCGTACGTGGACGAGGCCAAGCAGTACGAGTCGGACTACCGGGCGTTGCAGACCCAGCAGGTGGTCGACGACCAGTTCATCGCCTTGGCCAAGTCCTTGCTGAGCAACAAGACCTACGAGTCCGACTACGCCACGCAGCTGCTGGCTCAGGCCAAACGCAACTTCGACAACGCCGTGGGTGCCGCCGACCAGGCCGCGCGGACCCTGGCCACGGCTCAGCTGCAGGCCAAGCTCATCGCCATCGACTTCGAGGAGGTCGGGGTCCCGGAGTGGCGTCGGGAGCAGATCGTCAAAGCCATCATCGAGATCGGTTCCGCCGTGGTGACCTTCGCGGTCGGCATCGGCGCCATGTTCGTCGGTGACCCAGCAGCCGGGGGAGCTGCGGTCACCGGTGCCATCGAGGGGGCGAAGGCTGCGGAGAAGGCGGCGGAGGCGGGCAGTGCGGTCGCTGCGCAGGCCAAGCAGCTCGCCGAGACGATGGCGAAGCTCAAGAAGGTGGCCGAGGCGATGGCCAAGGTCTACGAGCTGGCCAAGACGGTGATGAAGGTCGTCGGCGACCTCGACCACGCCGATTCGTACGCGGCCAAGATGCGGGAGCTCGGCGCGGAGACCAGCGGCGCGGACCTGACGGCCACGTACGAGTGGCAGGTGTACCAGCAGACCTCCGACGCCTCGCTCAAGGGACCGATCGACGCCGGCATCCGGTACGCGGCTGACCTCAAGCTGGCTGTCGACGCGATCGCGGTCTACGGCCAGGCCTTGGCCGCGGCGCAGGTCGCGGCCATCGAGGCCGGGCAACGTTATGCAGCCGTCAGCCTGCAGAAGCAGCTGGCGCAGCGGCAGGAAGCGGAGCTGCAGGCGTACGTGGACGGGTTGCAGAAGGGGGCAGCAGCACCTGCGGCACTCCTGCAGCGTTTCTACGAGCTCTACCTGAACGCCAAGGCTGGGTTGTTCGCGGCAGCCCAGGGCTATCGGGGGTCCTACTTCTACTGGGCGCTCCGACCCTCCAGCATCAACCCGTCGATCGTGGATGGGGTCGACGGTCTCGACACCGGCCTGCGGAACCTGACCAGCATCGCGCTGGACAACGAGGCGGCACTGGAGCACTTCGACCCGCCGCCGCAGCAACTGGTCGACAAGCAGTTCTCGGTCTCGGATCCCCGGGTGCTGGCTCAGCTGGCGGCCGGTGGTCCGGCTCGTTGGGTGCTGCCGGCGCAGGCCCGGGAGTTCGCCGGGTTCGACCGGGTCCGGTTGACCCGGGTCCGGGTCTGGCTGGAGGGTGCCAAGCTGCCCGAGGGTGGGTCGGTCGACGTACGGATGTCGACCCAGGGCAACTACCTGGACCGCTTCGCCGGGAAGCCGTACCAGTTCACCTCGAAACCGCTGGTCCGCGACTTCCAGTACCGGGTCACGGGCAAGAAGGTCGGCACTCCGGACTGGCGCTTTCCCGACGGTTCGTTCGGCTACATCGAGGTCGACGGGGTGGTCGACGACGAGGTCAGCTACGCCTATTTCCAGCCGACTCCGTTCGCCGAGTGGAGCATCAGGGTCAGTGGCGACGGGCTCAACCTGTCCGGCGCCACGCGACTGATCATGCAGTTCGCCGGTTCAGTGATTCCGCAGACCTGACGGCGCCAAGACGTGGGGTCGCCGCAAGACGAACGGGGAACGAGCTTGCGGCGACCCTGCCCATCCCTCACGACGAGAGAGACACCCTGATGACCAACACCGCTACCACCAAGCTGGGCACCACGAGCCTGGCCACGACCAACATCGTCTTGGCCGACGCCTCCGTCGGCGCGCTGTTCACCGTGAGCGCGGCGGACTGGGCCGCGATCGACCAGCGGGTGCAGGCCGTCGTCCGGCTCAGCGGCATCGCCGGCCAGGTGAGCCAGTACCTGCCCCAGTTCGAAGCACTGGTCCGCGTCTGCGAGGTGTGGCGGGACCACACCTCCTCCGCCATCAAGAGCGCAGCCGGCGCTCTGGTGGCCTACTGCGACCAGGCCCTGGTCGACTTCGGCACGCTCCAGTCGGAGCTCGCCGGGGGACCGCTCACCCCGACCCTGCAGGGCCAGGTGGTCGCCACCGTGACCGCGCTGAGCACGCGGACGTCCGTGCTCGACCAGCAGTTCAAGGTCGTCGCCGATGCGGTCGCGGACTTCGTGCAGGTCAACCAGGGTGTCGACGCTGCGGTCGACGCGTTCGTGGCCAGGCTCGGCCCCCAGTGGCGGTCCATCCTGCCCCAGGCCACGCGGGTCGACGCGGTCGCCGGCCACGTCCGAGGAATCTGGGCGGCCCTCAGTGCTGACCTCGGTGCCCTGGTCAGCGAGCCGATCGACGTCACCCAACAGTTCATCGCCACCTTGGAGATCAAGGAGGCGCTGCTGGCGTGGGCCCAGCTGCGGACCGAGGCGGCGGCGTTCTCGAGCGTCTCGGTGGTTCGGTCGTGACGATGTCACTCGGCCAAGGTCTGCGGGCGGCGGCGGTGGGGGACGTCGCCGCCGGCGTACTCGTGCCGCTGTCCAAGCAGGGGAAGCTCCGGGTCACCTACAACTGGCTCTACTCTGCGCTCAACTGCGATCCGCAGGACGACTCGGACTTCATCTGGCTGCTCACCAAGATCGACGACACCCACATCTCGTTGTCACCGCGAGACCCGTACGCCGGGATGCGTCTGTACGCCAGTGTGCGCGACGACTGGGACTTCTACGTCCAGGTGCAGGCGCCGCACTCGGCCGACTGGATCACCGCCGTGGGCCGCAACGAGACGTTGCTGGTCGAGGGCGGCGACCTCATGACCCTGTCGTTGCGCGGCTGGAACAACCAGTACCTCACGGTCGATCCGGGACTGTCCGGCCACGACAACCACAGCGGTTACCGGGTGCGTTCTGCGGTCGGCGCCGACCACCTGGCCCAGACCTTCTTCTTCGGCGTGACCGAGATCCTGCAGCCTGGCCTGGCCCTGCCCCTAGGTCAGGCCGGTCCGTAGCTGAGGTGGACCACACCGTTGGCGTACACGTCGTGCTCCTTGAGGGTCAGTCCGGTGGAGTCCACGCCGTCGGCCCAGAAACGTGCGCCACTGCCGACGGCGACCGGGAAGACGAAAAGGTGGAGGTCGTCGACCAGGCCGTCGCGCAGCAGCGAGCGCACGAGGGTGCCGCTGCCGGAGATGTAGAGGGCGCCGTCGGTCTGGTCCTTGAGCCGCTGGATCGCGTCGGGGTCGTAGGCGATCAGGGTCGAAGGACCCCAGTCGTACGCCGGCGTCTGCGACCCGACCACGTACTTGTGGGTGTCGTTGAAGAACGGCGCGCCGGGGTCGTCCTCGGGTGAGCGACCCGACCAGGCCGGTGCGAACATCTCGTAGGTCTTGCGACCCAGCAGGATGCCGGTCGCCGCGCCGGTGACCGCCGCGAGGGTCTCGCCCATCTTGGGGTCGAACCCGTACGGCGCCGTCCAGGAGGGGTTCTCGTAGACCCCGTCGAGAGCGATGAACTCGTGTACCGCGATCGTGCCCATGTCTTCCCATCCGTCAGGGGCCGCGTTCGGCCCGGTCACGAACCACAGGGTAGTGACGCTGTCTCGCGGCGATGAGCCAACCCGTCGATTCAGCTCCCGGTCTGGGCCAGCGGAGACGTCGTGCCGCGGAGCACGAGTCGACTCGGGAGGACCACCGGCGGGGCGCTCGTGCTGCCCGGCTCGGACTCGAGCACCCGGATGAGCAGCTGGGCGGCCTTGGAGCCCTGGACCTCGGCACCCTGGGAGACCGTGGTGAGGTCGAGGACCGGAGCCATCTCGTGGTCGTCGATCCCCACCACCGACATGTCCTCGGGGACGCGCAAGCCGGCGCGACGCAACGTCCAGAGGGCACCGATCGCGAGCTCGTCGTACTCGGCGAAGACGGCGGTCGGCAGCACCCGACCCCCGAGCAGCCTCGCCATCGCCATGGCGCCACCCTCGATGCCGTGCGGACCGCTTGCGACCAGCTCCTCGTCGAGCGGGATGTCCGCGGCCGAGAGGGCCCGCTCGGCTCCGCGCCGGCGCTCGCTGGAGGAGGCGAACGCGAAGCGTGCGTCGTCGGGTTCGCTGGTGATCAGTCCGATCCGCTTGTGCTTGAGATGGATGAGGTGGTTCACCGCACCCTGCGCGGCCGCCGCATCGTCGATACCCACCGAGGGGGCGCCGGGGATGGTGGAACCGACACTGACCAGCGGTACGTCCAGCGCCCGGAGTGCGAGGGTGTGCTCCTCGGTGAGCGGCATCGACAGGGTCAAGATGCCGGCCACCCGTCGGGCCAGGGGCATCCGGTGGAAGAAGCGGTCGCGTTCGTCGGCGCTACCCAGGTGGTAGAGGATCACGTCGTAGCCCTGCTCGCGCAGCCAGCTCGCCGCCCCCGCCGTCACGGTGCTGAAGAACCACCGGTTGACGAACGGCACGATGACGGCGACGGATCGTCGCGCGCCGGGCACCGGCCGGAGCTCAGCCGAGTGCACGGCGTAGGACAGGTCCCGGGCGGCCGCGAGCACCCGGTCCCGGGTGTCCGGCGACACGTTGGTCATGCCCCGCAACGATCGCGACACCGTCGCCGGTGAGACGCCCGCCAGGGCAGCCACATCCAAGATGTTGGTACGGCTGCCGGGGGCTCTGGGTCTTGGGCCTTCCACCCGAACAGCCTACGGCCGTCCGTCGGTCGCTGGGGCGCGTACGAGGCAGTGGTTGAAAATCCGTTTCACCGATGATCCGAGAGCCCAGGGTGCATCCAAACCACCAGCCGGAATATTGCCCGGGATTTGGTTCGCCCGACCCGTTGCCAAGCACCCAGGCGCCCTGCAAGACTCCCGTGAAAGCGGCGTTTCAATGAAACGTCGGCGTCATCGTGGTCGCCACCTGCTCGATCGAGCACCGGTACGGCCATGCCTGGGCGCAGTATCCGGAGCTCGAGAGCAGTGAGGGGTCGACGTGGCGGCAAATGTGATCGTGACCGTGGAGCGGGAGTTCGACTACCCGCGACCGCAGGTCTTCAAGGCCTGGACCGAGCCGACGAGGTTGGCGCAATGGCGCGGGTCGCCGGGCTGGCACGTTGAGGAGTCGGCCGTCACGGGGGACCTGGCGGTCGGCGCGAAGCACCATCACGTCAAGGTGCGCGACGCCGATCCGACGACCCGCGTCACCACCGACGGGGTCTACGCCGAGTACTTCGACCCGGACGTCTTCGTCTCCCGCGAGCGCATCACCGGTGACCCCGGCATCGACCCCAACGTGATGTTGGAGCTGCGGGTGGAGTTCACCGTGATGGGCCGCAAGAACACCCTGGTCCGGATCATCCAGGGCCCGTACGAGCCCGACGTCGCCGGCTGGCACGGTGAGGGCTGGGAGAAGGAGCTGCTCCGGCTCGAGGACTACCTGAGCCGGACCGTCGTACCGGCGGCCGCGCGATGACCGCCGAGGCCACCGCGCGCGTGCCACACACGAGCGTCGTGCGGCAGAAGCCGCTGATGAACATGAAGCAGATCCTGATCATGAACCTGGGTTTCTTCGGCATCCAGTACAGCTTCGGGATGCAGCAGACGGCCGTGAACCCGGTCTATGAGTTCCTGGGTGCGGATCCGCACGACCTGCCCATTCTCAACCTGGCCGGACCCATCACTGGGCTGCTGATCCAGCCACTGATCGGTGCCCTGTCCGACCGGACCTGGAGCCCGCGCTGGGGCCGCCGCAAGCCGTTCTTCCTCATCGGCGCCATCGGCTGCAGCCTGTGCCTGTTCTTCTTCCCCTTCGTCACCGCCGTGTGGATGGCCGTGATCCTGCTCTGGCTGCTCGACGCCAGCAACAACACCGCGATGGAGCCGTACCGGGCGTTCATCGCGGACAAGCTCCCGCCCTCCCAGCTGGGCAAGGGCTTCCTCGCCCAGTCCTTCTTCACCGGCCTCGGCATCACCTTGGCCAACGTCTCACTGTTCGTGTTCCAGAAGCTCATCGACGGCGCGACACAGGCGGGTATCCCGTACTGGGTGCTCGGCTCGTTCATGCTCGGTGCGGTCTGCTCGATCGGCTCGGTGCTGATCTCGGTGCTGCGTACGCCGGAGATCCCGCCCAGCGCGGAGGAGCTGGCCGCCCTGCGGGCCAAGAAGGGCGGTCTTCGGCCGGCCGTCCTGGAGATCGGCGAGGCGATCCGTGACATGCCGCCCCAGTTCCGCAAGCTGGCCCTGGTCTACTTCTTCCAGTGGTACGGGATGGTCTGCTACTGGCAGTTCATCGCGCTCTCGATCGCCCAGAACTCCTTCGCCCCCGAGGCGAAAGAGGAGGCGGTGGCGTGGACCGGTCTGGTCAACGGTTGGTACAACATCATCACCTTCTCGGTCGCCTTCTCCCTGGTGGCCGTGGCCAAGCGTCGCGGCGCCAAGACGGTGCACTGCGTCTGCCTGTTGCTGGCCGCGGTCGGTCTGTTCATCGTCCCGGCGATCGAGAACAAGTACCTGCTCTTCATCCCGATCATCGGCCTCGGCATCGCCTGGGCCTCGATCATGGGCGTGCCTTACATCATGGCTGTCCGGATGATCCCGTCCACCCGGTACGGCGTCTACATGGGCATCATCAACATGATGATCGTCGTCCCGATGCTCATCCAGTCGGTCACCTTCGGGCCGATCTTCCAGAACCTGCTGGGGGATGACCCGGGCAACGCCATCCGGTTCGCCGGGGTGTTCCTGGCGATCGCGGCGCTGTTGATGCTGTGGATCAAAGAACCGCCGATCGTCCGAGACGTCGACAGCGTCAACCACATGCCCGTCGCGGGACACTGAGGAGCTGCTATGTCCATGACCGATTACCACACCATCGTGGTCGGGACCGACGGATCCTCACTCGCTGGGCCCACCGTCGGCCGCGCGGCCTGGCTGGCCAAGCACAACGACGCCGACCTGGTCATCGTCTGCGCGTACGCCCAGATGTCGCGGCGGGTGGAGGCCAAGAACACCGCCACCCTGGGTGGTGACACCAGGACGGGTCAGGTGCTCGGGCGTGAAGCGGCCAGCCTGGCCATCTCCGAGGCGATGAAGGTGGCCACCGCCGAGGGGGCGACCGTCATCGCGGCGCTGCTCGTCGACGGTGAACCGGCCAAGGTGCTGGTCCACACCGCCGAGGAGCGCGAGGCCGAGCTCATCGTGCTCGGAGCGACGCTCGACCGGTCATTGGCGGACCGGGTGCTCGGCTCCACGGCGACCGAAGTGACCAAGCGGGCCCCGTGCGACGTGCTCGTCGTCCGGCCCGCCGACGATCGGGGCGATCTGGAGGTACCGGAGGGCTGAGGCCCGGCCCGGGGGCTGCCCGGTCGGACCAGAGCGGGCCTAGACGAGGGCGCGGGGCGGGCCGACCGAGGCGCCTTCGGCGATGGGACAGACGAAGGAGTATCGCTGCGGAGGCGCCAGGGTCCCCGACTCCAATCGCTCGATCAGCAACTCCGCTGCGTGCGTCGCCATCAGGTCATCCGGCCTCTCGATCCGGGTGACCTCGGGCCAGAGCTGGGCACTGAGCTGCTCGCGGTCGTCGAGCCCGACGATCGAGAGGTCGGCAGGGACCGCCAGACCCAGCTCCGAGGCGGCGAACGTCGTGCCGACGGCGAGTCGTTCGTTCGTGCAGATCAAAGCGGTGGGCGGACGCTCGCTGGTCAGCAGTCTGGCGGCGGCCGAGCGACCGGCGTCGATCCGGACCTCGGTGACCTCCGTCTGGGCAGGAGGGAGGCCGGCTGCGGCCAGTGCCGCCTGCACACCCTTGACCCGAAGCCCGGTCTGGAAGTGGGTCAACGGCCCGCTCAGCAGCCCGATGTCGCGGTGACCGCGGCTGGTCAGCAGCTCGACAGCCCGAGCGCCGGCGCCCTCCTCGTCGGGGACCACGGAGGTGTACAGGTTGGCGGGGTCGGAGCAGTTGAGCAGCACCACGGGGGAAAGGGCCATGGCGTCGACGGCCTCGTAGTCACACAGCTCAGGAGCCACGACCAGGTAGCCGTCGACCTGCCGCTTGCCCAGGGTCGCGAGCGCCCGATGCTGGTCGATCGCGGTGGGCTCGGCGTACATCTTGAGCAGCATGTAACCCGCGTTCAGCGAGGTCTGCAGAGCCGAGGCAATCAGGTGCAGCGGTAACCCGCCGACGCCCCGCCAGGTCAGCACCCCCAGGTTGCGCGTCCGCGAGGTTCGCAGGCTCTGCGCCACCACGTTCGGGGTGTAGTCGAGCTGGCGGGCCGCCTCGAGCACGGCCTGCTGCTTGACGGCGGAGATGGTGCCTTTCGCGCGTCCGTTGAGCACCAGCGAGACCGCGCTGCGGGACACACCCGCCAGATCGGCCACGTCTTGTGCGGTGACTCTGCCACTCATGAATCCCCCAGGGAGTAATCGATGCCGGATACGACTCACACCCCCCGGACGTGGCCTTCAGCCGCGAGCCTAGCGGCGGGGACCCAGGGCAGCCAAGGGTTTGCGGCGGCGACAACGCTGTAAACGTCGCCCGGCCGAACTCCGGCTCACGACCCCGCACGTCGTCGTCGGCTGTCGCTGTGCGCATGAGACAGTGTGAGGACGTCGTGCGTTGGGTGCTCCCACCCGGACCATCGAGCCGAGGAGGGGCATGAATCTCGAGAAGGTCATCTTCGGCTTCTTCGTGCTCCTCGCGGCCACGCTCAACTTCGGCTTCTTCATCGGCGACATCGATGATCCCGCCGTCCACAACATCTACGAGCTCTTCGCCGCGCTCGCCGTCAGCCTGATCGCCACGGTGTTGAAGTTCGGTGACCGAACCCAGATCGGTGCCGTGCACCTGGCCACCAGTCTGGTCGCCGATCTGCAGCTGATCATCGCCAGCGTGGTCTGGATCTGGGCCGAAGAGATCTCCGCCGAGGGTCTGAACGGCATCTCGATGGCCAGTGTGGTGTCGCTGTCGGGCGGTGCGCTGCTGGCCAACCTCGTCTCGGTCGTGCTGCTGGTCATCGAGACCGTCACCTTCCACCGCGGCTGAGGTCGGCGCACCGGTGAGCAACCCGCTGCTGGTGTTCTGGACGCAGCTGTTCGGGCGGCGTGAGCACCCCAGTGCGGTGGCGTCCCAGATCCACCTCGAGTCGTCGAGCCAGGCCTCGTCGACCATCTTCTTGGTGATGCGGCGGATGCGGGCGCCGCTGATCACCCTGATCGTCATCTTCTCGATCAGCGTCGTCGGCCTGACCCTGATCCCCGGCGTCGACCCGGACGGCAACCCCGCCCGGATCAGCATCTTCGAGTCGTTCTACTTCATGAGCTACACCGCGACCACCATCGGGTTCGGGGAGCTTCCCTGGCCGTTCACCCCCGCCCAGCGGCTGTGGGTCACCTTCGTGATCTACCTGTCGGTGGTGGGTTGGGCGTACGCCATCGGCTCGCTGCTGACGATCGTCCAGGACCGGTCGTTCCGGCAGGCGCTGGCCCTGCGGCGGTTCACCGGGAAGGTGGCGCGGCTACGTGAACCGTTCCTGCTCGTGGTCGGCTACGGGCGGGCGGGGGAGCTGTTGGCCCAGGCCTTCGACGCCCTCGGTCAGCAGCTCGTGGTCGTCGACGAGTCAGCGGACCGCATCGACGCCCTCGATCTCGGCAGCTATCACGCCGACATCCCCGGGCTGGTCGCGGACGCGGCCAACCCACACCACCTGAACGCCGCCGGCCTCGAGCACCCGTTCTGCTCCGGCGTGCTCGCGCTCACCAACAACGACGAGACCAACCTGGCCGTCACGATGACGGCCGCGCTGCTGCGCCCCGACCTGCCGGTGGTCTCGCGTACGGTGTCCGCGACGATCGCCGAACGGATGCGGGCCTTCGGCACCCCGACGGTGGTCAACCCGTTCGACCGGTTCGGCGAGCACCTCCGGCTCGCCCTGAACGCACCGGCGTCGTACCAGCTGCTGACCTGGCTCGAGGCCGGTCCGGGCGCGGAGCTCCCCGAGCGGGGTCAGCCGCCCACCGTCGGTCGCTGGGTGATGTGCGGGTACGGCCGCTTCGGGCGCGAGGTCACCTCCGACCTGCGTGCAGCGGGCCTCGAGGTGACGATCATCGAGCCCGCCGAGCGGCGGGATTCCGAGCCTGGAGTGATCGTCGGGGACGCGTCCGACCCCGGAGTGCTGGCCCGAGCCGACCTGTCGAGCGCCGTCGGGCTCGTGGCCGGGACCGACAACGACACCACCAACCTGTCCATGCTGGCCACCGCTCGGCGGCTGAACCCCGAGCTGTTCCTGGCCGCGCGGCAGAACCGACCGACCAGCGCTGCCCTGTTCGAGGCCATGCGGGTCGACGCCCTGCTGGTGCCCACGGAGGTCGTCGCCCACGAGGTGTACGCCCAGATCAGCACCCCGATGCTGTGGCGCTTCATCCAGGAGATGCCGGCGCGCGGGGACCAGTGGGCGGCCGACCTCATCCAGCGGTTGCGTCACAACTGCGGCCGGGAGCTCCCCGCCCTGTGGAAGGTCCAGCTGAACCGGGCCCAGGCCCCCGCCCTGAGTGGACTGCTGACCGGTGGCGACGTGACCCTGGGCAACCTGCTGCGTAGCCCCGAGGACCGCGATCGGCGGCTCCGGGCGGTCCCCCTGCTTCTGCAGCGTGACGGCGAGGCCGTCCTGACCCCCGACCCGGAGACGATCCTGGCACCCGACGACCAACTGCTGTTCGCCGGCCAGGGGTCCGAACGCCGCGAGCTGGAGAGCACCTTCGTGGTCGACTCGACCGCGGCCTACGTCCTGTTCGACCAGCACATCCCCTCGAGCTGGCTGTGGCGCAAGCTCTCGCGGACCAGGCCCGACCCGGACCGGGTGACCACCCGCGTGCCGTGACCCGGCCGTACGAGACGAAGCGTCAGCGGAGGCGGTCCACCGCGACCTTCGCCACGGACTCCATCATCTGGTCCGCCGGGCCCCAGGTCCCGCTCACCTGGACGATGCCGAACTTGTCTCCCTTGCGGATGATGGCCACGCCACCGTCGGGTTTGGTCGACGTGCCGCGGTAGGAGACGGCCCAGGTGGCGTAGCCGTCACCGACGCTCGAGGACTCGGTGGGCCCGTAGTGGAAGTCGTACGGGCTCTTCGTGCCCTGGCAGGCGCGGACGCCGGCCTTGAGCAGCGTGTTCGCGTACGACTTCGCCACGGCGGGGGTCTCCGCCTGACCGATCGACTCGTACAGCGCCTTGTTCTTGGCGCTTCGGCTGTTCCAGGCGGCGGTGACCGGCTTCTTCGCTCCCGGCAGCACGTCGGTCCACCGGTTGCCCTCACCGATGCAGGCGGAGAAGTCGTTGTTGCGGTTCAGGGTGACGGTCTCGGTGTCCAGTTTGATCTGGATGGAGACCAGGTCTTCGCTCTGCACGATCTGGCTCGAGCCGATCGCCACGAAGGTGTCGCCCGGGTCAGCCTGGGCGAGCGAAGGTCCCTGGCCCAGCCCGACCGCGGCCGAGGCGACGGCGCCCGCGGCGAGGGTGAGGGCGAGCGAGCGGACGACCCTCCGGGTGCGGTGTGTACGGCCGGCGCTCGTACGGCTGGTGGTCGCGTTGGTCATGGGGTTCCTCCCTCGGTGGTGCGACCGGTGGGCCGGTCACACGGTGTGGTTGCTGTCACCGATGGAGAGGGTCGGAGTGCCGGTTTGGTTGGATACGACTTTTCGGGCGGTTGCCGGGATGGCCTCAGCCGAGGCGGAGGGCCGCGCTCCGGGTCAGCGAGGAGAGCTGCTTGTACGCGTCGTCCGGCCCCTCGATGCAGGCCGCGGTGTCGCCGGCGCTCGCGCACCAGTGGATGTCGAAGACGGCGATCCGCGCCCCGTTGCGGACCACGCCGATGCCGCCGGAGATCCGTTCACCCGCCGGGGCACGGCCGGTCTTGTTGAGCTGGCCGTTGACCGATCCCAGCCAGGTCGCGGTGATCTCGGGCCCCATGTTCTCCCGGTGGGTCGGCCCGTAGACCCAGTGGGTCGCCACCTCCTTCTGGCACCCCTCGAGCTCGGTCGTGATCCGGGCGACGATGTCGGTGGCCTCATCGACGTCCTTGGCGACGACCGCCTGCTGCGAGGCGCCGAT
>DATDBS010000009.1:0-36956 GCA_036524735.1 Propionibacteriaceae bacterium | reverse complement strand
GACCCTGGTGACGGTCGATGTCGCGCTCGTCTCGCTGCCTGCGCCCCGGATCCTCACCTGGTGAGGCCGCACAACGGGTAGGCACGGGATGCGACCCACCCCGAGGAACGGCCTTTCGAGTTGAGATCAGACCAGGTCGAGCCGGGTTGCCTCATGCACAGCAGCCGTACGGGTCGTCCCCACCAGCTTGGTGAATACGGCCCGCTGGGACGCCGGCGGAATGACGGCCGGCGAAACGGGGCCAGGTCTCTTGCCCGCCGTTATCGCCACCAGGGGTGGACACTGGACTGCGACCCGACCCGAGCAGCTTGAGGAGAACCCATGAAGGCCATCTGGAACGACACCGTGATCGCACAGTCCGACGACACCGTCGTGGTCGAGGGCAACCACTACTTCCCGATCACCTCGGTCAAGCCGGGTGTGCTCACCGACTCGAACACGCAGAGCGTCTGCCCGTGGAAGGGAACGGCCAGCTACTACAGCCTGCAGTCCGGCGGCGAGACGAACACCGATGCGGCCTGGTACTACCCCACCCCCAAGGACGCCGCCGCTCAGATCAAGGACCGCGTGGCGTTCTGGAAGGGCGTACGCGTCACCGACTGAGCCTCGTCGCGCCGCCTGCGCCCGAAGCATCTGCGGTCTAGGCAGATCTGCCGATGCGGCGCAGCTCGGAACCAGGGCAGCGTGTCGTCATGACGCGCCTGGCCGATCCGGCGGCGCCTGATCAGTAGGGGAACGCAGATGAACAAGCGCAGCTTGACCAAGGTGGTGCTCAGCGCATGCTGTCTCGCGGCGGTGGCCACGACCCTCACCGCGCCAGCCGAGGCTCGGCCCGTCGCGCAGGAGGTCACCCACACCACAGCGACGAAACCGAAGACCGTCGAGGTCCGCGGCCGGCAGATCCCGGTCAACCCCCCGCTGGAGTACACGATGCGCGGCGGCTTGATCGGCGACTGGACGATCACGCCGGTGACCGTCCTGCACAACGTCGACACGCTCTACGTCGAGTCCGGCACCGAACTCTTCAGTGGCTGTCTCGACCGGAACAAGAGTCGCAGCTGCGACCCGAAGGAGCCGGCCGGTGAGCTGACCTTCTCCTATCTCTACTGGGCCAGCTTCAACGCCGGCGGGCTGATCAAGGGCCAGTGCGTGCACCCGGTGACCGGCGGCAACGGCAGCTTCACGGGGGCCCGCGGACTGCTCACCATGTACGACCGTCCCGTCGGCGACGAGGTGCGCACCCGCTACGAAGGCGAGATCATCCTCAATGCGGTCAACGAGCCGCCAACGGGCGAGCCCACCACCCTGCGGACGACCGCCAGCGCCGCCTCGACGCGACGCGCCGGCTGCTGACCATTCCTGATGATGTGCAAAAACTCTCGTCCTGGAGAGTTTCTGCACATCGTCGTCGGGTCTGGTCGCTTGCCCCGGCCGAAACGGACTGGACCCAGGTCCATTGCCGACCCGGACCGAGCTGGACGAGGGTGAGAATCCGCCCATTCCAGGAGAACCCATGCCCCCAACGCCGCGGTCGAGGTCGCGCCGGCTCACCCGCTCACTGCTGATCGGGGCCATCAGCCTCGCGCTCGGTCCGTCCCTCGCCGGCCTCGCCGCAGCCGGGCCCACGACCCCCCGGGAAGGCCCGCGAGGTGACGCCGCTGCGGCCGGGCCGACCGGGTACTCGACCGAGGGGCTCGGCCTGAGGTCGGGCCAACGAAGCGCCGCTCGGGCGGCTCTCGCCGGAGTGACCCCGCCGGTCGGCACGGTCCGGCAGTTCCTCGGCACCGACGACGCCCAAGGCAGGCTCTACCGCAAGGACTACATCCTGCGGACCGTGGGAGCCCACATCGAGGTGTGGGTGGCGCTCGACATCGCCTTCCCGGCCGGGGACTGCCGGGGCGCCGCAGCCACCACGATCACCGACGCCCAAGCCCAGGCCATCGCCACCCAGTTCGACACCGTCATCTTCCCGAGGGAATCGGCCGCCTTCAGCGTCGCGCCCGATCGCGACGGGAGCAACGCCCTGCTCGGCCCCGACGCCGGTGGCAACGGCGGGGACTACAGCGGCGCCGGCGACAAGGTCGTCACGTTGGTCGACAACATCCGGGACGACAACTACTACACGTTCCCGGCCGCGACGAACTACATCCCCGGCTTGTTCAGCAGCCAGTTCAACGAGCTGTTCGACCGCAACGTGATCACCCTGGACGCGTACGACTGGGTGCACCGGACGACGGCCACCCCGCCCGACGCCCCCACCACAGACCCGTGCACGAGCCGACCGGCAGCACCTAACTTCTACGAAGCGACCTTCGCCCACGAGTACCAGCAGCTGCTGCAGTACTACACCGACCCGAACGAGCCGACCTGGGTGCAGGAAGGCCTGGCCGCGTACGCCGAGGGGTTGAGCGGTTACGCCAACCCCAAGAAGACGGTCATCGAGGCGGGGGCGGATCGCCGCATCCTGTGCTTCCAGGGCTTCGGCACCGTCAAGGGCAAGGGCAACCCGACCCCGCAGGAGTGCGGTGGCCCGGAGAACTCACTGACCCAGTGGGGTGATCAGGGGGCCGGAGCGCAACCGCTGCTGGCCGACCAGGGCCAGGTCTGGTCGTTCATGATCTACCTCAAGGACCGGTTCGGCGCGGGCTTCCTGCAAGCCCTGCACGCCGACGGCGGCGGCCAGGGGCTGGCCGGTCTGCAGACGGTCCTCAACGCTCGGGCTCCGGGCATCACGGCGGCCGACGTGGTGCACGACTTCCAGCTCACGACCCTGCTGGACGCGGTCCTCGACAATGCGCAGGGCCAGGTCAGTGGAATGCCCAAGGCACGAGTCGTCTCCGCCAGCCTGAACTCGACGGTCAATCTGACCAACCCCAGGGCGTACGCCGCCGACGGGGTGCCGGCCAACGGAGCGGACTACGTCTGGCCCCGCGACGCCGGCAATCGCTACCTCACCGGTAGCAACCTGACCTCGCTCGCCTTCGCGGGCGACCGCACCCTCGCCACCGACCCGCTCCAGTGGACCGTGGTCAGTAACGACCCCGACCGCGCGGGCAACCCCGTGCTGTTCTCGGGCAACCAGAGCAGCACCGACGCGTACGCGATCGCCAGCGTCACCGTGCCGACCGCCGACCCGACCCTGCGCTACCTCGCCAAGTACGGCGCCGAGTTCGGCTACGACTACGCCTACACGGTCATCTCCACCGACGGCGGCGTGACCTACACGCCGCTCGCGGGCGACAAGACCGTCGACGGCCCCCTTGGCCCGGGTCTGAACGGTACGACGACCGGCTTCGAGCCCCACACCTTCGACCTCAGCGCCTACGCCGGACAGACCGTGCTCCTGGGCTTTCGCTACGTCAGCGACGGCGGAGTCAACGAGGGCGGGTTCCTGGTCGACGACGTCAAGGTGGGCGCGACCCTGATCAGTGACGGGTCGAGCACGGCCCCGTTCAAGTCCCGGACGCAGGTGCGTCCCGTCCCGACCTCGTTCAACGTGCGCCTGGTCGGGGTGGACCCGCTCAAGCTGCGGGCGCTGGTGCAGACCTACACCGCCCGTACGTTCACGCTGAGCAAGGCGCAGCTGGCCGCGTTCAAGGCCTACCCGGTGGTCGTCGCCGTAGTGAGCTACGACGAGCCGACCGAGCAGAACCAGGCGCCCGCGTCGTACAAGCTGACGGCCAACGGGGTGGTCCAGGCCGGCGGTGGGCCGGCCGTCGGCTGAGGTTCACGATCAGATGATGTGCAGAAACTTCCGTCTCGGGGAGTTTCTGCACATCGTGATCCGGGTACGGCGTTAGGGCGGGCCGGGCAGACTGCCGCCATGACTGATCTGGCGGGGAAGCATCTGTTGGTGGTCGGCGCAACGGGCGGTCTCGGCTCGGCGATCTGCCGCGAGCTGGCCCGCTCCGGTGCCCGACTGACCCTGGCTGGTCGGGCCGCCGACCGCCTCGCTGCACTGACCACCGAGCTCGGCGACTCCGTCGTGGGAACGGTCGACGCAGATCTGGCCGATCCCGCTGCTCCGACCCGGCTGGCCGCCGTGGCGGACGAGCAGCCGATCGACGGGTTGGTGCTGGCCGCCGGTGTCGTGGCGTTCGGCCCACTGACCGAGCTCGACGACGACGACCTCGACCAGCTGTTCCTGGTCAACGTCCTCGGTCCGATCCGGGTGATCCGTGACCTCCTGCCCCGGCTCGCATCAGGAGCCGTCGTGGTCAGCCTGAGCGCCGTGGTCGCCGAGAACCCGACGGCCGGGATGGCGGCGTACTCGGCCACCAAGGCGGCGCTCACCGGCTTCGACCGGGCCATCGCCCTGGAGCTTCGACGCGCCGGCGTACGGGTGCTCGACGTACGACCGCCCCACACCGAGACCGGCCTGGCCACCCGGCCGATCGCCGGTGACCCGCCGCGCCTACCGACCGGCAAGAGCCCGGACGACGTCGCCCGACGCATCGTCCAGGCGATCACGGACGACGAGAAAGACCTGCCGTCCTCCGGCTTCTGACCCTCACCAGGCTGGAGAGGCTACGGCCGGTTCCCCGGCTCCGACCCAGGCGGCGCCGTCGGTCTGTGCGGCGACGGCCGGCAGCCGCCCTGCCACGTCGATGCGTTGGTCACAGGCGTCCTGGACCCAGTCGTCGTGAGTCGCGATGATCACGCAGGCACCGTCGTCCGCCAGACCTCGGAGCAGCCCGATCACCGCTTCGGTGTTGGTCCGGTCCAGCGCGCCGGTCGGCTCGTCGGCCAGCACGAGTCGCGGCTGCTTGAGCAGCAAGCGCGCCAACGCCACCCGCTGCTGCTCGCCGCCGGAGAGTCGGGCGACCTTCTCGTCGAGACGGTCCCCGATCCCCACCCACGACAACGCCTGGTCGGTGAGCCGGCGAGCCGCGGCGCCGCGTCGGCGCCGCGCCGTGTGGGCCACGGCCAGGTTCTCCCGCACCGTCGAGTCCTCGACGAGGGCGTAGTTCTGGAACAGATATCCGAGGTCGTGACGACGAAAGCGGCGCGCCGCGGCCGACCCGAGTGCGGTCACGTCGCGGCCGTCGAACTCGATCCGTCCGGACGTGGGCCTGGCGAGTAATCCGACGCAGTTGAGCAGCGTGGACTTGCCGGATCCGCTGGGTCCGACCAGCGCGGCCATGGTCCCTCCTTCGACCGTCAGGTCGAGGTCCTGCCACAGGGTGCGGGTGCCGTAGGCCATGGTGAGAGAGGTGGTGGAGAGCATCTGAGATCCCGTCGGTCGAGGGTGGATTGACGTCCGTCTGAGGGTGCGAAGTGTGGAGGGCTAGGCCGCGCTGGCCCCGCCCCGGACGACGCGGCGATGCGCGTACGCCAGGGAGAACACGTAGCTTCCGGTTGTCAGGATCGCGAGCAGTGCGAGGGCGGCCAGCTGGGTGGGTTCGACGGTGGGGAGGTCCACCGGGAGGGGCACACCCGCCGACTGCCAGACCTCCAGCTCACGTCGTTGCGCACCGACCCGCCACGGCAGCCACCCGATCAGGGCCGCGAGCACGAGGGCCTCGACCACCAGCGTGAACCGGTAGATCGCCGCGAACGACCAGCCGAACAGGTGCCGGACGAAAGCACGCTGAGCCATCCTGCGGGTGTGGATCGTGGCCGCCGCGATACCACTGGTCGCGACCACGAAGCAGGCGATGAGCGCGGTGAACAAGGCCATCCGCAGCTGGGCGGACTGCTCGGTCAGGGCTGCGGCCGCCTTGTCCGCCACCGGTGTCACTCCGCGGATGAACCGCTCGAGCTCGGCGTTCCCACCGACGGCGGTGTTGACGACGCCCGGGTCGGTGAGCAGCGCGCCACCCTGGGAGGCGAAGGCCACGTAGCTGGCGTCACTGAGCCACCCCCGTTCGGACGGAACCACCACCAGCACCGGGTCGGTCACCTGGGTCGCCGTGCTGTCCCAGTTCTGGACCGACTCACTGGGTCCGCTCGCGGGAGCGTAGGTGAAGAACGTCTCGCCGGAGGGATACTGCTGCAGCTGGGTCTGGGGGCGAGACCCCGGCTGGAGCTGCACGTCGAGGTCGAGGCCCGCGCGCACCTGATCACGCACGGCCCATCGCGACTCCGGGACGAGGACGGTGATCCGGTCCGATCCGAGCTGCTGGGCATCGCCGCCGTCACTCAGACGTACGGGCTGCTCGCGGAGGAAGTTCTCGTTCACGAGCAGGACGCTGGCGCCGCGGAGCTCGGCCACGTCTGCGGCCATCGTCTGCTGCGCGGCCAGGATCAGCTGGTGCCGGCGATCGACATCACGCAACCAGGGTCCGACGACGTCGTCGAGTCGGTCCTGGTCTTCGGTCGTGTAGGCGTTGCCCAACGTGAGGGCCGAGGTGGAGCCCAGCCGCTCGAAGGCGGCCCGGGACTGATCCCGGCTGGCGACGTCGGCCGCCAGGGTGAAGGTGGTGGTGATGGTCGCCAGGGCGATCACCATCCCGAGGGCCCGGAGCCCGTACGCCGCGAAGGTCAGGGCCCGCGAGGGCAGGTCCCCCTTCATCGCGGAGGGGATCTCGATCGAGGTGACCATGGACAAGAAGATCGCCTGGGCCACCGCGGCCGCCAGCAGCAGTCCGAGCTGGATCGCGACCGCCGTCGCGGCGAAGAGACCGACTCCTGCGCTGCCGAAAAGGATCGTCACCAGCGGTACGGAGACACCCAGCACCGCAACACCGCACAGCATCCAGCGGCTCGCGTAGCGTCGGAGGTCGGCCGACAACAGACCGCTGTACGCGATGCCGTGCAGACGAGCGACGGCGTACCGACGCATCGAGGCGACCACCAGTGCCCCGAGCATCGACACGGTCAAGAGCATGAGGACCGCGACGACCAGCAGCACCGAGCGGGGGATCGACCCGACGGCACCCAGCTGGGTGGTCTCGATGGTGGCGCCGTGCTCGGCGAAGAAGGGTGCGAGAGCTGCCGCCTTGCCGTCAGCTCCGAAGACGTCGTACGCGCCCAGCGGGGATCGGTTCTGAGCGTCCAGCAGAGGATGGACGACGGTCGTCATCGTGCCGCCGAAATCGCCGATCCCGTCTTCGATCCACGCGGCTCCCGGCACCGCGGGGTCACCGTCGACCAGATAGAGATGACGGACCGCGCCGCGATTGTCGAAGTCGGCGACCTCCTGGGCGATGGTGATCTGTTGATCCCGGGCGTACTGGTCCAGACCCCGGCGCAGGTCGGCGGCCGTCCCGGTTCCGTCCCAGCTCGTCACCGTGAGCGTGGCCGTGGCCGGCAGCGGGGCGCCCCCGTCGCGGGTCGACACCACGATGAAGGCGAGCAGGATCGCGACGATCCAGGTAGTGACCTGCAAGAGATTGAGTGCTTTGGATATCACGGTGACCTCGCTCGGACGGGAAGGGAAAGGGAAAAGTGGCGGGTGGGGCCATTGCGGCCCCACCCCCCCGCTCTTTCGCCGGTCAGGCGCCTAGCAGGAGTTGCTCCAGTAGGCGTGGTCGACCCGGTTCGGATCCGCCCGGAGCGACGCGTAGGACCAGACTCCGCGGGCCTTGCAGCCGGAGCTCTTGTACTCGCCGTAGCCGTTGATCACGCTCGACCGGTGGTTGGCGCTCGGGTGGTGGTAGTTCGACCACACCTCGGTCCGGTTCGTGCCGTAGTTCCAGGTGCCGCCGCCCGGGTACTCGACCGCGGCCAGGGCCGGGAATGCGGCGCCGATGAGGATGGCGACTGCACCGAGAGCGGTGCCTACGCCTTTCTTGATTCGCATGGCTTCTCCTTTGAGAGAATTCCTGTCGGCCCGATATCGGCCTCACCACCCGTTGTGGATATCGAGAAAACTAATTCGATAGTGGAATTCGGGTCAAGATATTTGGAGAAAACCGCCGCAGGAGTAGCCGTTAGTGAATTCGACCTGCATTCAATGAATGACGATCGAAGAAAGATATGGACATTCGTTAGTAGTAAGAGGTCATCAAAGTCTTCTGCGTCCCGCTTTCGGGCGTAGGAACGGTCAGCGGCCAGCAGAACGGGTACGCGGGTCGGCCCCGGTGGGCGCATCAGCTCGAGACCGGCGGACACCGCGTGCAACCAGGACGGTGCCCAGGACGACCGCTCCTGCGTACACGCACCACTGCGCCCAGGGCCGGATGCTGTCCGGGCCGGTCGGGGCCCAGAGGGTGTCGACCACCATGAGTCCCGGTGCGCTCAGGGCGATCACCAGACCCCAACGGGTCGCCCGACGCGCCAGATGACCGGCTGCGCCCATCACCGGACCCACCACGAGCGAGATCACCCACCAGAGTCCGATCTCCCCCACACTCAGCACGTCGTTGACCCCGAGGGCTACGTCGCAGAGGTAGTAGGCGAGGACGGCGAAGAGCAAGCCGGTGAGACCACGCAGAACGGCCGGTACGAGGCGGCGGCTCCACCACCCGACGAAGAAGGCGAACAGGGCCCAAGCCCATCGGGTGCCGAGCCACGCCGCCAGGTATTGCAACGCCGGCACGCCGACGTCAGGCGCGATCGAGCTGGGTTGGTACGCCGAACCGAGCGCGCTGCTCAACGAGTTGGCCGCCCCCAGCGCGAGGCCGGCCACGACGGCGACCAACCAGCCGCTTCGGGAACCCGTCTTCACCGCGCCACGACGGCGGGAAGGCTCAGCATCGTCAGATCAGGCAGCGTGACGGCCACGACCCACCGGCCGCGGTCGGGCCCGGCGGTGAATGACCCCTGGCTGAGATCCACGCGCTCGCGGATGCCGCGGAGTCCCCAACCCAAGGAGATGTCGCTGGTGGTCGTCTGCGAGGCCAACGGGCTGGAAACGCTCAGCGTGGTCTCGAAAGGACCGACCACCAGGGACAGTTCGGCGGTCGATCCGGCCGGGGCGTAACGGACGATGTTGGTCGTCGCCTCCTGCATGATCCGGCTGATCGTTCGCTGTGTGGCCGAGTCGAGGTGCTCGGCCGCGGGATCGATGTCCACCACCGGGTGGAAACCATCCTCGGCCAGTTGTCGTTCGACCGCTCGCGCACACGCCAACGGGGTCACCAACGGCGCCGACTCCCCCAGCTCGCTCCCGGTCCCCAGCATCGCCGACATCAGCACCTTGAGCTCGCGACGGGCCGCCTGCGTGCTACGGCCGACCCTCGCCAGCGAATCGAGCAACTCCTCCCGGTCTTCGCTGCCCGAGGACGCCATCACGACCATCGAGGTCACCGACAGCTGGTGGGCCACGATGTCGTGCAGCTCGCGGGCGACCTCGGACCGCTCGACGAAAGGCAGCCGGCGGCGTTCGGCCATCAGCCGTGCCAGGCGGCGACGCGATTCAGCGCGCGCACCGAGCAGGTGCCGGGCGAAGGTTCCGGCCAGGATGGCCAACAGTCCGGTAGCCAGGACGAGCACCACCCGTCGGATCGGGTCCGACGGCGCGATGACGGCCAACAGACCGCCGTACGCGAGCAGGCCCAGTCCGACCACCCAGAGTCGACGAGGGCCCCGAAGGGCCCCGACGAGGCACAACAGGGCCACGCCCAGCGTGTCCGTGACGCCCGGTGCTGCACGGGCGACGGCCACGACCAGCGCACTCCCGGCTACGCCGACGGCCAGCCGCGGCCGCCAGACGGCGAGGCCCCAGGCCAGCAACCCGAGCGTCTCCACCCACAGATCGGGATCCGATACCGAGCGACCCGACGCGAACACCGCTCGTACGAGGAGCAGCCCGGCTACGGCCGACACGGCGATGCGTACGTCCTTGGCGGTCAGCCGGTCCAGCCAGCGGTGCCGGCGGACGGCGGCGCTCGAGAGGGGTGCGGGCTCGTCGGTGTCCAGATCACGCCGGAGCATCTGGAGCAGCACCCGCAGCTCGGCCAGCAAGCCCGTGCTCAGGTCACGGATCCGGGCGAGTGTGTCACGCAGGTCGGGCGCGGTGGCCGTGGCACGGTCGACGCCGGCGGCCAACAGCTCCATCTCGGCGAGGTCGCGGGTCACCAGGCGCTGCAGGTCCGCAGCCAACCGCGCGCGCTCGGCGGTCCTGATCTGAACGTTCTGCCGTTCGGTCTCCTCCACCTGCTCCTGGTGACGATCGCGGGCGCGGATCAGCTGACGGGCGATCAGCCCGACTCCGTCCCCGACCAACGCGACCGCCAGCACGGTGATCATCGGGACCCAGTCGTCACCCGGACCATCGAGGAAGTAGTAACCCACGGCGTACGCGAGCTGCGCCGCTACCACGAGGACGACGTACCGGGCTGGGGCCGTCGCACCGACCACCACGGCGGTGACCGCCAGCACGTAGAACTCGGAGCCGGTCGGGCCGACCACGAACACCAGGACGGCGCTCAGAAAGGCCAGGACCACGGACGCCCACGGACGGATCCACATGGCCGAGGTGACGGCCGCGACGACCAGCAGAGACTGCAGGATCGCGATCAGACCGGTCGGACCCACTTCGGTGACGCCGTACGCGTGCGCGATCACGCTCGTCATCAGGTCGAGCACGATGACGGCCAAGACGATCAGCCGGAGCGCCGGGACCGCATTGTCCAATGGACCCGCAGCGTTCGAACTGACGCCGTGGGCCGTCGCTGGACCCCGTGTCGTCACCTCGGCCACCCGCGCATCCTCTCCGCTCCGAGGTCGAAGATTAGCGTGATCGGGGGCGTGATGGCCCCGTCGACAGCGTCTAGCAGCGCGGAAAAGTCACCAGGATGGCCCAGTCGAGCGGCCCCTCGGTCTGGGACCCCACGGCGATGGTCCCGCCAATCAGATCGATGCGTTCCCGAAGTCCGATCAGTCCGTGATCGACCGCCTGAGCCGGTTGGTCGGGCGACTGCAGGCTGCTCGTCCTCACGATGACCTGGGCGGGGTACAACACGACCGTGGCCGAGCAAGCGGACCCCGGGATCGCGTGGCTGAGTACGTGGTCGCCGTTCACGTCGAGAACCCGGCAGATCGTGCGCTGCGTCGTCTTCCCGAGACGGTCCGACTCATCCGGCACCACGATGGTCGGCACGTACCCCGCCGCACTCAGCCGTCGCTCCCACTCCCGTCCGGACGTGGTGGGAACCACGGACGGCACCAACCCGGCCAGCTCGTAGCGACCCTCGGGCGGAGGCTCGTCCCTCAACACCCGGGCCAGCACCCGGAGCTCAGCCAGAGCCGCATCCACAGCACCACCGACCGACCGCAGCGCCTGGCGGAGATCGGAGAGATCGGCAGCGTCGAGGTGGCTCATCACCTGCAGGGACACCGTCGCCAGCCTGCTCGTCACCGCGTCCGACACCTCGTGAGCCAGCGCTCGCCGCTCCTGGATCCGCCGGCCGCCATCGTCGACGGCGGACATTCAGCACTTGATGCGCAGTACGGCGCAGAGCCACCCGCTCTGCGCCGTGAGCGGGGTGGAGGTAGCGGCGGCGGCCGGGCCGGCCGACAACCCCAGGAGACATGCGGCGGCTAGGACGGTGGCGGCGATCTTGGTCATGGATGATTCCTCTCGGCAACACCGCGGATCGGGGTCGAGTTCCACGCTGTCAGCGCGCGGGCGCGCCGACTATTGACGGACCGCTAGTGCTGACCTAACGTTCGGCCAGACCGTTGCGCCAGAAGGGGTGTCACATGAGCGAGCCCCACCGCATCCTGGTGACCGACGACGACCCTTTCGTACGCGAGTCCTACCGCACCTTCTTCTCCCGCCAGACCGAGTTCGAGGTCTGTGGAGAGGCTCGGACCGGGGCTGAGGCGATCGAGGAGTACGGCCGGCTGAGCCCCGCCGTCGTGCTGATGGACATGCAGATGCCGGTCATGTCCGGCATCGAGGCCACGCAGAAGATCTGTGCTCGCTGGCCCGACGCATGCATCGTCGCCATGACCACCTTCGGGACCGTCGACTATGTGGTGGCCGCCCTCCGCGCCGGCGCCTCGGGCTACCTGCTCAAGGATGTCGGCGGCCCGGGTCTGCTGGCCGGCCTGCACCAGGCGATCGCCGGGGAGATGCCGCTGTCGAGCTCGATTCGGCACGAATTGGTCACGTCGGTGATCGCCGGCCAGTCCGCGCCGACCGCCACCAAAGTCGACGTCGGCCTGACGCCGCGCGAGCACGAGCTGCTGCGGCACCTCGCGATGGGCCTGACCAACGGCCAGATCGGGGCTCAGATGTTTCTCTCCGAGGGCTCGGTCAAGCAGTACCTGCTGACCATCGGTCGCAAGGTGGGAGTCAAGTCGCGGACCGGCATCCTGGTCAGAGCCATCCAGCTCAACGTGGTCGACCCGCACAGCCTGTCGCTCGAACCGGAGTAGCGGGACGGCCATGGCGACTGGGACGGCCCCGTCGGCAGCAGGCGGTCGACCTACCCGAGCGTCGTGACCATGGACGCGCCGGGCAGCGCGTCATCAGGCTCCGTCCGTGCACCACCAGGGAGGAATGCGGGCCGATCGGGCGAGTTCGGGCCTCGGAAGACCGCTACGCCTCGCACTCTGCAAGACGATGATGTGCAGAAACTCTCGTCACGGGGAGTTTCTGCACATCATCCGGTCGGAGAGAGGATCGAGCTCATCGGAATCAGGACGTGATGGCCCGGATGGTCCGGGTACGGCCGGTGCGACCCCGGTGCACGTCACCGGCCGGGTCGGCGGTGAAGACGCGGGAGCCGGGCGGGGCGGCGCGTACGGCGGCGAGCACCGCACTCATCTGCGCGACCTGGGCGCGCAGGTCCTCGATCTCGTCCTGCATCAACAGGATGCGGCGGATGCCCTCGAGGTTGATGCCCTCGTCTTGAGAAAGCCGTTGGATCAGCCGGAGTTGGGCGATGTTGCGGGCCGAATAACGCCGGCCTCGCTTCGCCGTGCGGCGAGGCGAGACCAGCCCCATGCGGTCGTAGGTCCGCAGGGTCTGCGGGTGCATGCCGGCCAGCTGGGCCGCCACCGAGATGACGAACACCGGTGCGTCGTGGTCGATCCGCTGCGGAAGCTCCGACATGGCTCGAGTCCCTATCCGGTGGCGAAGAGCTTGGACCGGGGGTTCGCCGAACCGGCGGCTGCGGCGTACGAGTTCAGGGCGTCCTTGGCCTGCTGGTTCAGCGACTCCGGTACGACGACGTCGACGGTGACCAGCAGGTCACCGCGGGTGCCGTCCCGCTTGCTGACCCCTTTGCCGCGTACTCGGAACGTTCGCCCGTTGGGGGTCCCCTGGGGCACCCGCAGCGTGACGGCCGGACCACCGAGCGTGGGGACCTCGATCTCGGCCCCCAGCGCCGCTTCGGTGAAGGTCACCGGCGCGGTCAGGGTCAGGTTGTCGGCCTTGCGACCGAACACCGGATGAGCCTTGACGTGCACCACGACATAGAGGTCGCCGGCGGCACCGCCGTTCTCACCCGCCCCGCCCTTGGCCTTGAGCCGGATCCGCTGGTTGTCGGTGACCCCGGCGGGAATCCGGACCTGCATGGTCCGGGTCGACCTGCCGCGGCCGGAGCCGTGGCAGACCGGGCAGGGATCGTCGACGACCATGCCGCGACCACGACAGTCCCGGCACGGCTCGGTCACCGCGAACACGCCACCCGAGGTGGAAGTCTGCATCCCGCTGCCCTCGCAGGTCGGGCAGACGTGAGGAACAGTCCCGGCCTTGGCTCCGGTCCCGTGACACGCCTCGCACGCCGAGTCCGAGACCATCTGCATGCCGACGGTGACGCCTTCGATCGACTGGATGAAGTCGACCGTCACCTCACCCTCGACATCGCTGCCGCGACGCGGTCCCCGACTCGAGGAGTAGCGCTGCGTACGCGAGGTCCCCGCGTTGCCGAACAAGCCGCCGAAGATGTCCCCAGCGCCCCCGGTCTGGCGGAACAGATCCTCCATGTTGGGTGCACTGGGTCGCTGACCACCGCCGCCGGGGAACCGGAACCCGCCACCCCCGAAGAGCCGCCGGGCCTCGTCGTACTCCTTGCGCTTGGTGTCGCTGGAGAGCACGTCGTTGGCCTCGGAGACCTCCTTGAAGCGCTTCTCCGCCTCAGGGTTGCCGGGGTTCTGGTCCGGATGGTTCTCCCGGGCCAGCTTGCGGTAGGCCTTCTTGATGTCCTCGGGCTTGGCGTCCTTGGCCACCCCGAGAGTCTTGTAGAAGTCCTTCTCGATCCAGTCCTTGGTGCTCACGAACGCCTCCCGTCCTGACGTGATGACCCAACGATGCGGTGCCCTTCGACAGGCTCAGGGAACGCAGGCCGGTGACTACTGAGACGGGTCATGAGGCTCGGCCTCAGGCGTGGTCTCGACCGGCTCCGCAACCTCGGCGGGCTCGGCGACCGCAACGCGGGCCGGACGGATGATCCGCTCGCCGATCCGGTAGCCGGGCTGCAGGATCTCGACGCAGGTCGGCCCGGCGATCCCCTCGGCGTGTGCGTGCAGCAACGCCTCGTGGATGTGCGGGTCGAACGCGTCACCCTTCTCGCCGAAGGTCTCCAGGCCGTACTTGACCGTGATCCGTTCGACCTCCTCGCCGACCGCCTTGTAGGACCCGGTCAGGTCGCCGTGCTCCCGGGCCGAACGAAGATCGTCCAGCACCGGCAGCAGATCCTTGACGAACCCTTCGATAGCCACCTTGCGGGCCAGATCGCGGTCGCGATCCACCCGCCGCTTGTAGTTCACGTACTCGGCCTGCAGGCGCTGCAGGTCACCGGTGCGTTCGGCCAGAGCCTGGGTCAGCTCGTCCACGGCTGCACTTCCTTCGGGAGCATTCGGAGCCTCGTCGGGGGCTCCGGGAGCCGCAGTCTCCTGCGGCTCCCGGACCTCGTACGTCTCCGGGTCGATCCGGCGCCGGTCGCGGACCGTGGGTCCGTCCTGCTCGCCGCCTTCGTGATCTGCTGGGGTTTCCCGGTCGGTCACTTGGTGTCGCTCGTGCTCTGGTCGTCGTCCACGATCTCAGCATCCACGACGTCGTCGTCGGCGGCAGCATCGCTGGCCCCGTTCGACTCCGCGTTGTCGCTGGGCTCGCCCGCCTCGGACGGAGCCTGGGCAGCGGCGGCCGCGGCGTACATGGCCTGGCCGAGCGCTGCGCTGGTCGTGTTCAGCTTCTCGACGGCCGTCTTCACGGCGTCGTCGTCGGTGCCCTCGAGCGCAGCCTTGACCTCGACGATGGCCTCCTCGACGGGGGTCTTGACGTCGTCGGTGATCTTGTCGGCGTTCTCGCTGATCAGCTTCTCCGTGCGGAAGACCAGGTTGTCGGCCTCGTTGCGGAGCTCGACACCTTCGCGACGCTTGCGGTCCTCCTCAGCGTGCGCCTCGGCCTCGGACACCATCCGATTGATGTCGTCCTTGCCCAGAGCCGAACCGCCGGTGACCGTCATCGACTGTTCCTTCGACGTCGCCAGGTCCTTGGCGTGCACGTGCACGATGCCGTTGGCGTCGATGTCGAAGGCGACCTCGATCTGCGGTACGCCACGCGGGGCCGGCGGCAGACCGGTCAGCTCGAAGTTGCCGAGCGACTTGTTGTCCTTCGCGAAGTCACGCTCGCCCTGGTAGACCTGGATCATCACCGAGGGCTGGTTGTCGTCGGCCGTGGTGAAGACCTCGGAGCGCTTGGTCGGGATCGTGGTGTTGCGCTCGATGATCTTGGTCATCACGCCGCCCTTGGTCTCGATACCGAGGCTCAGCGGAGTGACGTCGAGGAGCAGCACGTCCTTGACCTCGCCCTTGAGCACACCGGCCTGCAGGCTGGCGCCGAGGGCGACGACCTCATCAGGGTTGACACCCTTGTTGGCGTCCTTGCCGGCCAGCTCCTTGACGAGCTCGACGACGGCGGGCATCCGGGTGGAGCCACCGACGAGGATCACATGGTCGATCGCGCCGACCGAGATCTTGGCGTCTTCGACGACCGCGTTGAACGGCGTACGGCAGCGGTCGAGCAGGTCGGAGGTGAGCCGCTGGAACTCCGAGCGGGTCAGCTTCTCCTCCAGGTGCAACGGACCCGAGGCACCGAGGGTGATGTAGGGCAGGTTGATCTGGGTCTCGCTGGCGGAGCTGAGCTCGATCTTCGCCTTCTCGGCCGCTTCCTGCAGACGCTGACGGGCGATCTTGTCGGCGGCCAGGTCGGTGCCGTTCTTGTTCTTGAACTGCTTGACGAGCCAGTCGACGACCCGGGAGTCCCAGTCGTCGCCACCGAGGCGGTTGTCACCCTTGGTGGCCTTGACCTCGAACACGCCGTCGCCGATCTCCAACAGGGACACGTCGAAGGTGCCACCACCGAGGTCGAAGACGAGGATGGTCTGGTCGGCGCCGCCCTTGTCCAGGCCGTACGCCAGCGCAGCCGCGGTCGGCTCGTTGATGATGCGGTCCACGGTCAGACCGGCGATCTCGCCGGCCTCCTTGGTCGCCTGACGCTCGGCGTCGGAGAAGTAGGCCGGGACGGTGATGACGGCGTTGGTGACCTGCTCACCGAGGTACGCCTCGGCGTCGCGCTTCAGCTTCTGCAGCACGAAGGCGCTGATCTGCTGAGGACGGTAGTCCTTGTCGTCGATCTTGACCTTCCAGTCCGTGCCCATGTGGCGCTTGACGGACCGGATGGTGCGATCGACGTTCGTGACGGCCTGGCGCTTGGCGACCTCGCCGACGAGGACCTCGCCGCCCTTGGCGAACGCCACGACGGACGGGGTCGTCCGAGAACCTTCGGCGTTGGGGATGACGGTGGGCTCTCCACCTTCGAGGACGGCGACGACGGAGTTCGTCGTACCGAGGTCAATGCCGACTGCACGAGCCATGGGTGATTCCTCCAGAGGAAAATCGATACTTGAGTCTGCGGCGCTCAATCAATACCTTGAGCGCGCTGGGCTCAACTATGCCACGGCCCGTGCATGTCGTTCAAATCAGGTTGAGTCTCCTCCACTCATAGGCGATTCTGACCGAGCTCACTGGGGTGGCAGGTCGACGTCACTGGTGACCGAGTAGGGACCCGTACCGACGGCGTTGACGGCCCGCACCTTGACCTGGCAGTGCGTGTAGCCGATCAGGTCACGGAAGTTGATGTAGAAGACCTCGGTCTTGCCGTCGTACTTCTCCCACGCGTCGTAGGGAGCGCTCCCGACGCGGCATCGGCGCGCTGCCGTGAACTTGGTGACGGGGCTGCCGCCATCGTAGGGACGCTCCCAGCCGTAGTGCACGTAGTCGGGATCGGGCCAGGTCAGGAACCGGGGTGGGCCCGGCGGCGCACCGGGGATCGTGGCTGGGGTGACCTCGGGTCGCGAGGACATCCGGCTGAAACCCTTGGACCCGTGGAAGTACGCGGACACCCGGTACTTCACGCCGTTCTGCAGGAACACGAACACGGTGGCGTTGGTCGTCGCCGGCACGGTGCGGTAGACCGGCGTGCTCCACTGCTTCTTGGTCGGGGCGTAGCGCTGGAGGAGGACGGTGACCGAGTCGGTCCCCTTCGGCGCCGCCTTCCACTTCACGCCGATCGCCGCGTCACCCCGGACCGTGGTCAGGCTGGGTCGGCTGGGCGTGGAGAGCCAGGGGGTGCCGATGCATTTGTCCGATCCAGTGGGCGTGGCGCGCCGCGGCCGTGTGTGCGCCTTGGGGTCGTCCCAGTCGCGTGCTCCCCAGACGCCCGGCAGGGACACGGGTCCGCTCTTGGCGCACGAGATCAGCGTGCCGGGGCTGACCGGGGTGCCGGTGTTGCCGCCGACGCGGATCTCGAAGTGCAGGTAGGCGTTGCTGCAGTAGGGCGGTGTGCTGCCGGAGCCACCCATGGTGCCGAGTTGGGTGTACGGGGTGACCGCTTGACCTTCTTTGATGATGATCGTGTCCAGGTGCCGGTAGTGGGTGACCACGCCGCCCCCGTGGTCCACCCAGACCCAGCGTCCGCGCTCGGACTCGTCGGAGGTCGAGCACTGGCCCGAGTTGCCGCCGATGTGAGCGATACCGGCGCCGGCCGCGTAGATGGGGTCGCCCCGGGTCCCGATGAAGTCGATCGCCCAGAACCCGTGGGCGGGACCGTTGTCGCAGAACGTCTTGGTGCAACCGATCGTGGCCGGCTTGCGCAGCGGCAGGTAGACCGGGTCCGAGAACGGATGGTCCGTGGACGGTGTCGGCACCGCGGCGTACGCCTGACCGGGTACGGCGACCAGGCTGACCGCGATCAGAGCGAGCGCTCCGAGCAGGGTCAACAGGGGGCGGCAGAGAACGTGTAGTAATCGATGCATCGGGATGGCCTCCAGACCATTCAGAGTTGGGACGACCCCGATACAAATTGAGTCTAACCCGCTTTTCAGACCGCTGTGCGGTCCACGGCGTGGTTCCCGCACTGACCGGCCCGACGTGCGTAGCGTGGCCTCAACCGACTTCCAGGAGCACCCACACCATGGCCACATTCATCAAGTTCCTCCAGGACTTCGGCCTGCTCATCGCCCGGATCGGCCTCGGCGCGATCCTGCTGCTGCACGGCTGGCTGCGCTGGCAGGGCGAAGGCCAAGGGGTCGCCAAGCAGGTCGAGTACCTGAACCAGTTCGGTACGCCCTACCCCGAGGTGGCCGCCTGGACGGCGATCATCTTCGAGCTGGTCGGCGGCATCTTCTTGATCGTGGGCGCCCTGACTCCCCTGGTCGGGATCGGCATCGTCGTGCAGCAGGTGTTGACCATCGCGTACACGAACTGGTTCGAAATCGTGAACGTCGCCTCCGCCCGGCCGTACAACCCGGCCTTCGAGCTCAACATCACGCTGGGTCTGCTCGGGTTGGTTTTCGTGGTCTTCGGCGCAGGCAAGGTCTCGATCGACCGACTGTTCCGGAAGAAGTCGACCACCGAGGACGACGAGGCCGACACGCCGACCACGCCCATCCCGGTGACCGCGAGCAGCTACCGCAGCTGACGGACCCTGCCGGCTCGGCCCGTGTGACAAGGTTGTAACGCTGTCGGAACAAGACGGACACATTGCGGCGGGAACAGACGGATAGCTTTTTGGTTCGGGGTTCGACGTATCCGTATGTCCTTGGGGGACCGCACTACGTCCTTGGGGGACCTATGCCCGCAATCCGCAGCCTGATGATCGACCTCAACAACCTGTCCCGCTACCCCACGCTGGGGATCGGTTACCTCGTGGCCTCGCTGCGTTCGGCCGGGATCGAGGTGGAGGTGCTGTCACCGTTGCTCCACGGCGTGCCGGCGTACGTGCGGGAGAAGCCGCAGAACCTGCGGGCCCACCTGCGCCAGCGGGCCATCTTCGCCATGCATCCCGCGCTGGCGCCGGCCCGCGACAAGCTCCGCCACGCCTACATCGCCCGGGGACGGATCCCGAACCCGAGGGTCCTGCTCGAGACCACCACGGCGATCGCCGAGCGTCGACCTGACGTGCTGTTGCTGTCGGCCTACCTGAACCACCGGCCCTCGGTGACCGCACTGTGCGAGCTGGCTGCGGCCGAAGGAATCCCGGTGGTGCTCGGTGGCCCGGCCTTCGCCGATCCAGACATCGCCCAGACCTGGGTGGACATCCCCGGACTGACCGCCGTCGTCGGGGCCGAAGCCGACTTCACCCTCCCGGGCATCATCGAGGACGTGGTGGCGGGTCGCGACCTGACCGGCCACCCCGGCATGTTCCTGCCCGACGGCCGCCAGGGCCCGCCGGCACCGCCGCTCCGTGACCTGGCCAAACTGCCCGTGCCTGACTTCTCGGACTTCCCCTGGCACCTCTACAAGACGCCGGTGGTGCCGGTGATGACCGGACGGGGCTGCAGCTGGGGGCGGTGCCTGTTCTGCTCCGACATCGAGACGGCCAACGGCCGCACCTTCCGGAGCCGCCCGGTCGACGACATCTTCGCCGAGATCACCGAGCAGACCACGCGCCACAAGGCGTTGCAGGTCGCGTTCCTCGACATCAAGCTCAACGGTGACCTCGCCGTCTGGCGCGGCATCGCCGACCATTTCCAGGAGCACGTGCCGGGGGGTACCTGGGTCGGCACGGTGCACGTCCAGGCCAGTGGCGACAACGGACTGACCCGTGACGAGCTGGCCAGGGCGTACGCATCGGGCATGCGCCGGATCAGCTGTGGCCTGGAGACCGGTAGCCAACAGGTCAACAACAGCATGGCCAAAGGCACCCAGCTCGACCGCACCTCAACCTTCATCCGCGACGCCCACGGGGTCGGCCTCAGCGTGCGTACGACGATGATGCTCGGCTATCCCGGAGAGACCTCCGACGACGTGGCCAAGACGTACGACTTCCTGGCCGAGCACGAGCCCTTTCTCGACCGGATCAACATGAGCCCTTTCAAGGCCATCCCGGGCACGGGATTCGCCCGCCGCTTCAACGGCGACCCTGCGCGCTACCCCGACCTGCTCGACATGCGCTGGGACCACCACGAGGCGACCGCCACGTTCACGCACCGACCGCCGTCAGCGCGGGCCTATCGCAAGCAGCGGGCCCGGGTGCTGAACCTGGTGCACCGGATCAACCGCAAACCGCTGCGCAATCAGGCGTTGGAGTTCGACGGCGTCTGAGGCACCGACCCACAGGAAACTCACAGCAACTTCATGGTTGGCGCCTGGATCTCGGTGTCAGGCTGAGGACATGGCCCGAACCGACAGTGCTGCTGCCCCTCTCACCCGCCCCGACGGCACCCCCATCCGGGTGCTCGCCGTCGACGACGAGTCGAGCCTGACCGAGCTGCTCTCGATGGCGATGCGCTACGAGGGTTGGCAGGTGACCACGGCCGGTTCCGGGACCGAGGCGGTGAAGGCGGCCCGCGAGGTGCGGCCGGACGCCATCGTGTTGGACATGATGCTGCCGGACTTCGACGGCCTGGAGGTGATGCGTCGGATCCGGACCGAGGACCCCGACGTCCCGGTCATCTTCCTGACCGCGAAGGATGCCGTCGAGGACCGCATCGGCGGGTTGACGGCGGGCGGGGACGACTACGTCACCAAGCCGTTCAGCCTCGAAGAGGTGATCGCCCGGTTGCGGGCTCTGCTGCGTCGCAGCGGTGCTGCCCTGACCAAGAGCGACTCCACCCTCGTGGTGGGCGACCTGACCCTGGACGAGGACAGCCACGAGGTGACCCGCGGCGGCACCGAGATCCAGCTCACCGCGACCGAGTTCGAGCTGCTGCGCTACCTGATGCGCAACCCGCGCCGGGTGCTCAGCAAGGCCCAGATCCTCGACCGGGTCTGGAACTACGACTTCGGCGGTCAGGCCAACGTGGTCGAGCTCTACATCTCCTACCTCCGCAAGAAGATCGACGCCGAGCGGGCCCCGATGATCCACACCATGCGCGGCGCGGGCTACGTGCTGCGACCTGCGGGCTGATGGCCGACATCCTCAGCACCGGCAAGGAAGCCGCCGCGACCCAGCCGACCCCGCTGGGTCGGGGCACCTTGGGTCGTCGGCTCGTCATCAGCGTCGCTGCCCTGGTCGCCATCGCCGCGATCCTGCTGAGCGCGCTGACCACCTTGGCCACCCGCCAGCTCTTGTTGCAGGAGGTCGACCAGCAGCTCAGCAGCGTGGCCAACCGGTCACGACAGTCCGACCCCCGCGGCCAGCGCGGACCGCAGTCACAGCTGCTGCAACGGGGTCAACCCATCGGCACGATCGCGGCGGTCTTCCCCGACGACGGGTCGAACGAGGACGGTCGGATCCTGCCGGAGGGGGCCGACATCGTGCCGCCCCAACTCCCTGACGACGTGATGGACCAGCTCCGCAGCATCCCGCTGTCCAAGGGGTCGTCGCAGACCGAGTCCGAGTCGGTCCAGCTGGTCGACCTCGGGCACTACCGGATCGCCGTCTATCCGGCGACCATCACCTTCCGCGACGGCACCACCGCCTCGGGCCGGGCCGTCGTCGGAATCCCCCTGGACAAGATGGACCACACGCTGGTCGAGCTGGTGGGGCTCGAGCTCGTCCTCACCCTGCTGGCCATGGCCGGGGCGGCGTTCGGGGCGCGGGCGGTCGTCGTACGGAGTCTGCGGCCCCTGAACCGGGTGGCCGCGACCGCACAGCAGGTTTCGCAGCTGCCGCTGGACCGGGGGGAGGTCGCCCTGGCCGTACGCGTGCCGCCGGAGGATGCCGACCCGACGTCCGAGGTGGGGCGGGTGGGCCAGGCCCTGAACCACATGCTGAACAATGTCGAGGACGCGCTGGCCGCCCGACAGGCGAGCGAGGTGAAGGTACGCCAGTTCGTCGCCGATGCCTCGCATGAGCTGCGCAACCCGCTGGCCGCCATCCGGGGATACGCCGAGCTCACCCGGCGCAGTCGCGAGGAGCTGCCGCCGGACGCGGCGTACGCCATCTCCCGGGTCGAGTCCGAGGCCGCCCGGATGTCCCACCTGGTCGAGGACCTGCTGCTGCTGGCCCGCCTGGACTCAGGGCCCGACCTCGACGTGCAGCCCACCGATCTCTCCGAGATCGTCATCAACGCCGTGAGTGACGCCAGGGTCGCCGGTCCGGACCACGCCTGGCAGCTGTCCCTGCCGAGCGAACCGGTCGTGGCTCTCGGTGACCCTCATCGACTGCATCAAGTCGTCGCGAACCTGCTGGCCAACGCGCGTACGCACACCCCAGCCGGCAGCCAGGTGCGCTCCGGTATCGCCGTGGTCGCCGGCGAGGCGGTGATCACGGTGACCGACGACGGCCCCGGCATCCCGGTGGAGATCCAGAACCAGGTCTTCGAACGCTTCACGCGCGCCGACACCAGCCGGGTCCGGGCGGCCGGTGCCGCGGAGCAGGGGAAGAGCACGGGCCTCGGCCTGGCCATCGTGACCGCTGTCGTCGAGGCCCATCAGGGCCGGGTCACGGTGCGCAGCCAGCCCGGGCACACCGAGTTCACGGTCTTCCTGCCCCTCGCCCCGCAGTCCGACCACGTCGGGCCCGGTCCGGACATGGTCGCTCCGCACTCGTCCTGAGCTGGGTCTCGGGGCTGGGAGGCGCAACCCCTTCGGGGCCTTCGACGGGCTCAGGGCGCGTTCACACGGGCTCGGGGCTGGGAGGGCGCAACCCCTTCGGGGCCTTCGACGGGCTCAGGGCGCGGAGCGCCCCCTAGCCACCCACGATGGCGGCAGGGGCGAACTGGGTTTCGTACAGCTCGGCGTAGCGGCCGCCTGCGGCGAGCAGGTCGGCGTGGCGCCCACGCTCGATGATCCGGCCGTCCTCCACGACCAGGATCGCGTCGGCCGCGCGGATGGTGGAGAGCCGGTGGGCGATGACCACAGCCGTACGCCCGGCCAGCGCCTCGGACAGGGCAGCCTGGACGGCCGCCTCCGAGGTGGAGTCGAGGCTGGCCGTGGCCTCGTCCAGGATCACCACCCGGGGATGGGCGAGCAGCAGCCGCGCGATGGTCAGCCGCTGCCGTTCCCCGCCGGAAAGGCGGTACCCCCGCTCCCCCACCACGGTGTCCAGACCATCGGGCAGCGACTGCACCAGATCGTCCAGCCGGGCGCGGCGGAGTGCATCCCACAGCTCGTCGTCGGTCGCGGTGTCCTTGGCCAGCCTGAGGTTCTCCCGGACGGACTCGTGGAACAGGTGGCCGTCCTGGGTGACGAAGCCCAAGGTCCGTTGCACCGAGGCGAAGGTCAGATCCCGGAGGTCGACACCCGCCAGCCGGACCGAGCCGGAGTCCGGGTCGTAGAGCCGGGCCAACAGCTGCGCCAACGTCGACTTGCCCGCCCCGGACGAGCCGACCAGCGCGATCATCTGCCCGGCCTCGGCGGTGAAGCTCACGTCGTGGATGACCTCGACACCGCCCCGGGTGTCCAGGTTGGCCACCTCTTCCAACGAGGCGAGCGACACCTTGTCGGCCGACGGGTAGGCGAAACTGACCCCGGCGAACTCCACCGAGACCGGCCCGTCCGGCACGACCGTGGCGTCCGGCTTCTCGGTGATCAACGGCTTGAGGTCCAAGATCTCGAACACCCGCTCGAAGCTGACCAGCGCGCTCATCACCTCGAGCCGCGCGCTGGCGAGGCCGGTGAGCGGGGCGTACAAACGGGTGATCAGCAGCGCCATCGAGACGACCGCGCCCGGCGCGAGCGAGCCACGCAGGGCGTAGAAGCCACCCAGTCCGTAGATCAGCGCAAGGGCCAGGGCCGAGACCAGGGTCAACGCGGTGACGAAGATCGTCTGCACCATGGCCGTCCGGACCCCGATGTCGCGGACCCTCGACGCGCGGGCGGCGAACTCCCCCGACTCACGATCAGGCCGGGCGAAGAGCTTGACCAGCGTGGCACCCGGAGCCGAGAACCGCTCGGTCATCTGGGTGCTCATGGTCGAGTTGTAGTTGGCCGCCTCGAGCTGGAGCGCGGCGAGGCGCCCACCCATCCGTCGCGCCGGAAGGACGAAGATGGGCAGCAGCAGCAAGGCCAACAGCGTGATCTGCCAGGAGATGGTCAGCATGGCGATCAGGGCCAGGATGAGCGAGACCAGGTTGCCGACCACGCCGGACAGGGTGTCGGAGAACGCCCGCTGCGCCCCGATCACGTCGTTGTTCAGCCGGCTGACCAGGGCGCCAGTCCGGGTCCGGGTGAAGAACGCGATGGGCATCTTCTGCACGTGGTCGAAGACGGCCCGGCGCAGATCCAGGATCAGGTTCTCCCCGATCCGGGAGGACAGCCAGCGCGAGATCAACGTGACCCCGGCCTCCGCGATGGCGATGGCCGCGATGATCACGGCCAGCTGGATCACCACCCCGAAGGCGCGCTGACTCACGATCGCGTCGACGACCCGACCAGCCAGCAGCGGCGTGGCCACGGCCAGGAACGACCCGACGACGCTCAGGATCAAGAAGCCCACCAGGATCCGCCGGTGAGGTCGGGCGAAGGCCAGGATGCGGCGTACGGTCGCCCACGAGAACGGCCTTCGCTCCTGCTGGGCGTGCATCGCGTGGTAGAGCGAGTTCCACGCGGTCATCTCCATACTCATGTGCCGACCATAGGACCCGGCACTGACAGAGGGTCACGGCCGCACCCTCGGGGGATATCCCCACGTCGATTTGCCCCGATAGCCTGATGGTCCCCGCGGGCCCGATCCGCGAGCGTTGAGGCATGAACCTTCAACTCCAGGCCGTCACCTCACTGGGGACGGACCGAGGCGAGACGGACGGAGTCGAGCGAGCCGTGGGCTTGATCAGGCGAACCGGCCGCGAGCTCGGTGCCATCGTCGGCCTGTTCTTCGTCTCCCTCGCCGCCTTCATCGTCTGCGTGATCCTCTTCTCCGTCGGCGCCGGGACGGTGGTGATCGTGGCCGGTCTCTTCGTGCTGCTGGCCTGCCTGGTCGCGGCCGGCGGCTTCGCCCGCGCGAACCGAGCACTGCTGGCGTACGCCGGACACCAGCTGCCGGCGCCGATCTATCCGCAGCCACGTCCCGGCGCACGCGGTCGGCTGCGTCGCCTCGTGCACGCTCAGTCCTGGCGGGACCTGCTGCACGTGCCGATCAGCTTCATCCTGGCGACGGTCAGCTTCTCGCTCGCCGTCAGCTGGGTGGCCGGTGGCCTCGGCGGGGTGACGTTCTGGTTGTGGAGCCGCTTCCTCCCCGACGACAGCCGGGGTCTCGCCTGGTTGCTGGGGTTCCCGGGTCGTTTCGCGGAGAGCGCCCTGAACGGGGTCGCCGGGGGTCTCCTGCTGATCACGGCCCCAGCGCTGATCCACGGTCTGATCAGCCTGTACGCCGCGATCGCCCGCGGGCTGTTGGTGGACGAGCGCTCCGCGCTGCGTCAGCAGGTCAGCGCCCTGACCGAGAGCCGGACCGCGGCCGGCGAGGCCGAGGCTCACACCCTCCGGCGGCTCGAACGCGACCTGCACGACGGACCGCAGCAGCGTCTGGTCCGGCTCGGGATGGACATCTCGGCCGCCCGACGCCGACTCGCCGACGACCCGGACAAGGCCGACCAGTTGCTGGACGAGGCCTTCCAGCAGTCCCAGGACGCCCTCGCCGAGATCCGGACGCTGTCCCGAGGGATCGCGCCGCCGATCCTGGCCGAGCATGGGCTGAAGGCGGCGGTCACCGCCCTCGTCGCCCGCGGATCGATCCCGACCGCCGTCGACGTCGGCCCAGCACGACTGTCCGACGCAGCCCTGAACGCCGCGTACTTCGTGGTCGCCGAGGCCCTGGCCAACCTGGAGAAGCACAGTGGCGCCGAGACGGCCTCGGTGGAGATCGGGTCGCTCGGCCGGGTCGTGGTCATCAGCGTCACCGACGACGGGCGCGGCGGAGCGTCGCTGGCCAAGGGGCACGGGCTGGCCGGGTTGGCCGATCGACTGGCCGGCGTCGACGGCTCGCTGGTCGTCGCCTCCCCCACCGGCGGCCCGACCACGGTGACCGCGACGCTGCCCGCATCCGCATGACACGCTGGTGACCATGCGCGTGGTGGTCGCCGACGACTCGGTCCTGCTCCGGGAGGGCCTGGTCCGGCTGCTCGACGAGGTCGGTTGCGAGGTGGTGGCCGCCGTCGAGGACGCCCCGACCTTCCTGGCCGCAGTGGCCGAGCACCGACCCGACGTGGCCCTGGTCGACGTACGGATGCCGCCCACCATGACCGACGACGGTCTGCGAGCGGCCGTCACGGCCCGGGCCGCGCAGCCGAATCTCGGCATCTTGATGCTGTCGGCGTACATCGAGCTCTCCTACGCCGACGTGCTCCTTTCCGACGGGCGCGGGGGCGTGGGCTACCTGCTGAAAGACCGGGTCACGTCGCTGGACACCCTGGTCACCGCACTGCGCACCATCTCCACCGGGGGCACGGTGCTCGATCCCGAGGTCGTCGCGCAGCTGCTGGTCGCCCGACGCTCCGACCCGTTGGGCGCGCTGAGCCGGCGGGAGAAGGACGTGCTCGGCCTGATGGCCGAGGGCCGGAGCAACGCCGCGATCGCGGCCGAGCTCGTGGTCTCCAGCGGTGCGGTCGAGAAGCACATCTCGAACATCTTCGCCAAGATCAACCTGCCCGACCTGGGCTCGGACAACCGCCGGGTGCTGGCCGTGCTCGCGTGGCTGAAGGGCCGCTGACCCCCGGCCGCGGAAGGTCATAGCGGAGCCACAGGTTGACCCGACCTGGACCACAGACGGGCGGCCGACAGTGAGGCCATGGCCCACCCGACCGTGCAGCTGGACCGCTCGTCCAGCGAGGTGACCGCACCTCCACCTCCTTCCGCTGATCACCCCCGTACCCGCGCCGGACTGACCCCCAGACGCGCGTCGGTCGTCGTCCTGCTCGCCGGCACCGCCGTGCTCTACCTGTGGAGCCTGTCGGCGTCGGGCTTCGGCAACTCGTTCTACTCCGCGGCGGTCCAGGCCGGGTCGCAGAGCTGGAAGGCCTTCTTCTACGGCTCGCTCGACGCCGGCAACGCCATCACCGTCGACAAGCCGCCGGCCTCGTTGTGGCTGATGGCCCTGTCCGTCCGGATCTTCGGGCTCAGCTCGTGGAGCATCCTGGTCCCGCAAGCCCTGTTGGGGGTGGCGACGGTCGGCGTGCTCTACGCGTCCGTACGCCGCACCTCCGGCCACGTCGCCGGTCTGGTCGCCGGCGCCCTGCTTGCCCTCACCCCGGCGGCGACGCTGATGTTCCGGTTCAACAACCCCGACGCGCTGCTCGTCTTCCTGCTGACCTTGGCCACCTACCTCACCCTGCGTGCCACCGAGAAGGCCAGCGCCAAGTGGCTGGTGGGTGCGGGTGTGCTGATCGGCTTCGCCTTCTTGACCAAGATGCTGCAAGCCTTCCTGGTCCTGCCGGCCTTCGCCCTGGTCTACCTGATCGCGGCGCCGACCACCCTGCGCAAACGGGTCCTGCACCTGTTGGCCGCCTTCGGGGCGATGGTCGTCGCCCTCGGTTGGTGGGTCGCCGTCGTCGAGCTCGTGCCCGAGTCGTGGCGTCCCTACGTCGGTGGGTCCACGAACGACTCGATCCTGGATCTGGTCTTCGGTTACAACGGCCTCGGCCGGATCTTCGGTCAGGGCGAGGGTGCGGGTGGCGGCGGCGGTGGAGGCGGCTTCGGTGGCGCCACCGGGCTGACCCGGCTCTTCGCCGGCGTCTCCGGCGGGATGATCGCCTGGCTGATCCCGGCCGCCCTGGTTCTCGCCGCCGTCGCTCTGGTCGTCATCCGACGGGCCGAGCGCAGCAACCGCGTACGCGCCGCGATCATCGTCTGGACCGGCTGGCTGGTCGTGACCGGGCTCATCTTCTCCTTCATGGCCGGGACCTACCACGACTACTACACCGTCGCCCTGGCTCCGGCGATCGCCGCCGTCGTCGCCGTGGCCGGTCAGGCCTTGTGGCAGCAACGAGGCGGCTGGGTCGCCCGGATCGGGCTCGCCGTGGCCATGCTGGGCACCGCAGGCTGGGCGTTCGTGCTGCTGGGTCGGGCGAGTGGGGCGTACCAGACCTTGCGCTGGCCGGTTCTGGCCCTGGGCCTACTCGCGGCCGCCGGGCTGCTGATGTCGCACCTGCTCCCCCGGGTCCTGGCCGCCGTCGTCATCGCCCTCGCGGTCGTCACGGCCGGGGCCGGGCCTGCGGCGTACGCCTTGAACACCGCCGCCACACCGCACACCGGTTCGATCGTCACCGCCGGACCGGTGAGCGGCGGCGGGTTCGGCGGAGGGCCGGGCCAGGGTGCCGGCCGACGTCTCGACGGTCAGGGGCGCGGCACCCAGGGCGGGCCGCCGCAGACTCCGACCCCAGGCGCGCCGACCCGGACCGGCGGTCTCGGCGGCGGCGGCTTCGGAGGCGGCGGCACCGCGGATGCCGACCTCGTCGCGCTGCTCGAGCAGGACAGCGAAGCCGGTTACACCTGGGTCGCGGCGACCACCGGATCTCAGTCGGCGGCCACGTACCAGCTCGCCACCGAGCTGCCGGTGATGGCCATCGGCGGGTTCACCGGCGGCGATCCGAGCCCGACGTTGGCGCAGTTCCAGGCCGACGTGAGCGGCGGCAAGATCCACTACTACGTCAGCGGCGGCAACCGGGGCGGGCCGGGCGGCGGCGACGGCCCGGCGACCGAGATCGCCAGCTGGGTCGCGGCCACCTTCACCGCGACCACGGTCGGCACCACGACCGTCTACGACCTGACCCAACCTTCCTGATCCCGATGTCCCACCCCGAGCGAGAGCGAAACCCCGATATGTCCGCCCTGATCCACGCTGACCTGCAGCCGCATCAGCACCTGTCCAAATCCTTCTCCATCGACGTGGACGCGGTGGTCGACATCGTCGTCCCGGTCTACAACGAGGAGGCCGACCTCGGCCCGTCGGTGATGCGACTGGACGCCTTCTTGACCGAGCACTTCCCCTACAGCTACTGCATCACCATCGCCGACAACGCGAGCACCGACGGCACCTGGGCCGTCGCCCAGGGCCTGGTCGACCAGCTCGACCGGGTACGCGCCGTGCACCTGGAGCAGAAGGGGCGCGGTCGAGCCCTCAAGGCGGTCTGGTCGACCTCGTCCGCGCCGGTGCTGGCCTACATGGACGTGGACCTCTCCACCGACCTGCGGGCACTGTTGCCCCTGGTCGCCCCGCTCATCTCGGGCCATTCCGACATCGCGATCGGCACCCGGCTCGCGCGGTCCAGCCGGGTCGTTCGTGGACCGAAGCGGGAGTTCATCTCGCGCAGCTACAACCTGATCCTGCGCGGGGCACTCTCAGCCTCGTTCTCGGACGCTCAGTGCGGGTTCAAGGCCATTCGGGCCTCGGTGGCCGAGGACCTGCTCCCGCTGGTCGAGGACAACAACTGGTTCTTCGACACCGAGCTCCTGGTCATCGCGCAACGGGCCGGGCTGCGGATCCACGAGGTGCCCGTCGACTGGACCGACGACCCGAACAGCACCGTGAACATCGTGGCCACCGCGAAGGAGGACCTCGCCGGTGTGGCTCGGCTGCTCAAGGGCTTCTCGACCGGCGGCATCCCCGTCGCCCGGCTGCGGGCTGAGCTCGGTCGTGACGCCGAAGTGCCGTCAACCGTGCCCGGCGTGCCGCGCGGGATGCTCGGGCAGCTGATCCGCTTCGGCGGGGTCGGCGTGTTGAGCACCCTGGCCTACTTCGTGCTCTACCTCGGCTTGCGCGAGGTCACCGGCGCACAAGTGGCCAACTTCGTGGCCCTGCTGGTCACGGCGGTGGCCAACACCGCCGCGAACCGGCGACTGACCTTCGGGGTCAAGGGCCGGGATGGTGCGCTGACCCACCATGCCGGCGGGCTCATTGCCTTCGGCTTCGGGCTGGCACTGACCAGCGGTTCACTCTGGGTGCTGCACCACAGCGGGATCGTGCCGAGCCGCGGCTTGGAGGTCGGTGTCCTGGTCGTGGCCAACGCCATCGCGACGCTGGTTCGGTTCTTGTCGCTGCGGCAGCTGATGGCGCACCGGCGTCGCTGACCGGTGACGGCTAGGGTCGGAGCGTGGCGACTGAGCGGATCGAGATCGAGGTCGGCGACCGGGTGGTCAAGGTCAGCAACCCTGACCGCGTCTACTTCTCCGCCCGTGGTGAGACCAAGCTCGACCTGGTCGAGTACTACCTGTCCGTCGCCGACGGGATCGTGAACGCGCTCTACCACCGGCCGTGCATGCTGCACCGGTTCCCGGACGGCGTCGACGGTGAGAAGGTGCACCAGAAGCGGGTCCCCCACGGTGCCCCGCCCTGGCTCGAGACGGTCAGGGTGCACTTCCCGCGCTACAACCGACACGCCGACGAGCTCTGCGTCGCCCACCCGGCCGACGTGATCTGGGCGGTCCAGATGTCGACGGTCGAGTTCCACCCCTGGAACTCCCGCCGCGACGACACCGAGTCCCCGGACGAGTGGCGGATCGACCTCGACCCGATGCCGGGCGCAACGTACGCCGATGTCCGTACGACGGCGTACGTCGTCCAGGAGGTGCTCGCCGAGCTGGGTGCCGTCGGCTACCCGAAGACCTCCGGCGGCAAGGGGATCCACATCTACGTCCGGATCACGCCGGACCACGGGTTCGCCGACGTACGCCGAGCCGCCTGGGCTTTCGCGCGGGAGGTGGAGCGGCGGAGCAACGGCCTGGTCGACACCACCTGGTGGCGCAAGGATCGCAAGGACCGCAGCATCTTCGTCGACTACAACCAGAACGCCCGAGACCACACGATCGCGAGCGCGTACTCGGTTCGCGGCACCCCCGAGGGTCGTGTGTCCGCCCCGATCCGCTGGGATGAGATCCCCGACGCCGAGCCGGGCGACTTCACCATTGCCACGATGCCGGCCCGGTTCGCCGAGCTGGGCGATCTGCACGGCGACATCGACGACCACCCGTACGCCCTCGGCCAGCTCCTGGAGTGGGCCGATCGAGACGAGCGTGACGGCGCTGCCCCCGCGGCCGCCGAGTCCTGAGTCGCCCGCAGGACCGACATCCCACCCCAGAGTTCTCGCGCTCAACCCATCAGGTGAGGTGGGTGAGGTGACCGAACACCACGTTCACGTGGGGAACCGGCCACGCCGCGGCGGCAGGATCAGCGGACGGTGCCGCCGAGGCTCCGGGCGACGTACTGACCGGGGCGGGCGTCGTAGTAGCTCAGTGCGCCCGAGGAGTTCCGGGCGAACAGCACCCAGGTGCCGTCCGGTCGGGTCACGACGTCGGGGTCCGAGCTGATCTTGACGTTCAGGCCCTGGATCCACTTGCCCTGCTGGAACCGGGCGTAGCCGTCGGCGGTCTTGGAGAAGGCCACCGCCGTACGGCCGTCGTAGCGGTCCCCCAGCGCGCGGCCCGACCAGAGCAGGCCATCGCCTTTCACCCACGCCGAGCCGTTGCTCGATGCGGTCAACGATCGTTCGTACACCTTGCCGGCGCGGGACCGCGCGGTGATCAGCGTTGCCCCGGTCTCGTGGTCCACGGACGCGCCCACGGCCGAGGTGAAGAGGCCGCCTGTGAGCGCCTTCCAGCCTGACCAGCTCCCGGCGAAATGCTTGCGCGAGACGGTGCCGGTGGTGCCGAGCCCGAACACGTCGAGGGTGCCGTCGCCCACCGAGGAGATGGTGGCCGTGGTCATGCTGCCGCCCAGGGACGTCTGACCGGCTCGGACGCCGTTGACGAACCAGGTGTGGGTGATCGCGCCCTTCGAGCTCCGGGTCACCAGGTCCACCCGACCCGATGCTGAGGACGTCACGGCCGGCGCGGTGGTCGAGGTCAGACCGGTGCTGGTCCACGCCGAAGGCCAGGTCCGGCCGTCGTCGGTGCTGCGCTTGAAGACGATCGCGTCGCCGGTCGTGCGGATGAAGGCGTACAGGTCCTGGCCCGTCCGGGCCGCCGAGACGCCGACGCTCGCGACGTTCGTACCGCCCGTGAGCGTGGGCGCCTTCGTGGTCGGGGTGATCTTGCCGATCCGGTCCGAGCCGCCACCGTTGGACGTGGTGAAGTAGAGCGCCTTGTCGGGGCCGTAGAACACCGTACGGATCCGGCCGTACGAGCCGAGGCCCGAGATCTCCTGACTGCTGTCGGCCACCTTTCCGGTCGGGTCGAGAACCAGGATCTTGATCCCGGTGCCCTTGAGCAGCCCGACTGCGGCCGCCCCCTGCCACTGACCCCAGGCCGAGCTGTTGAAGAAAGTCAGCCCGCTGGTCGCGACGGTGGGGTTGCCCGACGACCACTTGGCGGAGATGGCGTCCGGGTACTTCTGCAGATCGGTCATCGGCGGCGACTCGTTGTATCCGGGAAGCGCCTGCCACCCGTAGTTCCCGCCCCTGACGATGGTGTTCACCTCGTCGTCGCGGTAGGTGCCGTGCTCGGCGCTCCACAGCTCACTGGTGCCCGGCCGGAAGGCGAGACCCTGGACGTTGCGGTGCCCGTAGCTCCAGACGTAGCGTGCCTTGCCACCCTGGCCGTAGAACGGGTTGTCGGTCGGGATGTCACCGTTCGGAGCAACCCGGAGCACCTTGCCGCCGAGTGACTGCAAGTTCTGCGAGTTCCCGGTCTGTGCGGCGTCGCCGGTGCCGACGTAGAGCATCCCGTCGGGCCCGAACCGCAACCGGCAGCCGGAGTGCCGACCGCTGCTGACCGGCATCCCGGTCACCACCGGCGACCCGTCCGAGACCGCCTTCGTGTCCGAGGTCAGCCGCCAGCGCAGCACCCTGACGTCGTGGTTGCCGCCCCCGGTGTTCCAGGTCTGGCAGGTGTAGAACTTCTTGTTCTTCGCCGCGGAGGGGTCCGCCACGATCCCGAGCAGGCCACCCTCGTTGTTCACGTAAAGACCGCTGAGCGAGATCGACACCTTCTTGGGCTGGGCCGAACCGCGCTGGGACCACAGGCTGCCGCCACGCTGGTCGAAGAGCATCAGGTCGCCGACCCAGGTCAGGTCCCACGGCGTGGTCAGCCCGGAGACCACGGTGCTGACTTTGTACGTCGGTTTGGCCTCAGCCACCGGAGCGCCGACGACGACGCCGCCGATCGCCGTCACGAGGATGGAGAGCCCGCCGAGGAGGGCGGTGCGGACGCGGCGTCGGGTCATGGCAGCTCCTGGTGCTCAGCCCCGAGCGGTCTCCAGCGTACGACGGATCGCGGTGCCGCGAGGAGGTCTAGGCCAGTCCCTTGGTGTGCAGCCAGGCAGCGGCGGCCTCACCCGGGGCTCGCCCGTCCTCGTCGACCTGCTGGTCGAGCGTGGCCAGGTCGGTGGTGGTGAGCGCCTCCTGTACGGCAGCCACGGCCGCCACGGCCGTTGGGTTGTCGGCCACCTCGGCCCGGACCAGCGGCACCACGTGCTGCGGCAGGATCATGGCCTGCGGGTCCTCCAGCACGACGAGGTCGTCGGCGGCGATCGCCGCCTCGGTGGTCCGCAGGGTCGCGAGCTGGATCCGGCCGGCCCGCAGAGCCTTGGCCCGACCAACCGGGTTCTCGTACGTCTTGACCTGGGTGAGCCTTGCGCCGTAGATCTGGGTCAGTCCCGCCGGGCCGTACGCCAGCGTGGTGACGGCCTCGGGCGTTCCGAGGATCACACCGCCGGACACCCTGCCCAGGTCATCGAGCGAGGTCACCCGGAGCTTCTCGGCCAGGGCCTTGGTCATCACGTAGGCGTCCTGATCCGCCGCAGAAGAGGTCTGCAGCACCGACAAACCGGGCGGCAGCACGGCGGGGAGCGCACTCTGGACTTCCTGAGCGGTGGTGGCCGGATTGTTCTCGTCGAGGCTCAGCAGGAGCTGACCGCCGTAGTCCGGGGCGATGGAGACCGACCCCACCTGCAGTCCAGCCATGGCGGCCTCACGGGAGGGGAGGTCGAACTTCGTCGTGGCGGGGACGCCGCGAGCCGCGAGGGCCTGGGCGTAGAGCTCGGCCAGGATCTTCGACTCGGTCGAGGTGGTCGAACCGACCACGATCGGGCCGGCTGAGGAGGGCGTGAGCGGATCGCTGACCGGCCCGCACGCGTTCGTCAATGCCGCGACCAGGACGACCCCGGCCACCTGGAGGCACCGTCGGAGGCGCACGTCTTCAGCCTCGCGGGTCAGGACGGTGCGACGGCGAGGGCCGCGGGGACTGTACGCCGGGAACGCGGGCGGGTCCGGCGGCCGGCCAGCAGACCGAGGCCGCTGAAAACCAGGTGCAGTGCGATGGCCAGCGCCGAAACCAACACCGCACCGGCGAACATCTGCGGGTAGTCCTGCTCGGCCAGCCCGCGGACCAGCAGCTGTCCGAGCCCGCCGGCGGAGGCGAACGCCGCGATGGTGACCGTGCCGACGAGCTGGACGACGGCCCGGCACAGTCCGGACAGGACCACAGGCAACGCCAGCGGCCATTCGATCCGGGCCAGGATCTGGCCCTCGGTGAGACCCAGCGCTCGGGCCGAGCCGACGGCCAACTGATCGGCCGCGCGGATGCCGGTGACGGTTCCGACCAGGATGGCGGGCAAGGCCAAGATGGCCAGCACGACGACGACGTTGACCACATTCGTACCGATCAGCAGCACGGCGAGGAAGAGGAGCCCGACCGTCGGGACCGCGCGGGCCCCGCCCCGGAGGCCGGTGGCGAGGAAACCGGCCCGGCCGGTGTGGCCGAGCAGCAGACCGAGCGGGATCGCGACGACGGCGGCCAAGGCGAGAGCCACTCCGACGTACGCGAGGTGCTGCAGCAGGAGGTCCACGATGTTGCCCGGTCCGGTCCACCGGGCCGGATCCTGCAGATAGCCGAAAACGTTCATGCGGTACTCCGAACGCGAGCCCACGGCAGCGCGCCGCGGCGGATGGCGACGATGACCAGGTCAGCCAGCAGAGCCAAGACGATGCTCAGCGTGAGGCCCACGAGTAGTGGGGTGTAGAAGGACTGGGCGAGACCGAGTCCGAAGAGCTGACCCAAGGCCCCGCTGCCGACCAGGACCGCCACGCTGACCAGGGCGATGTTGGTGACCGTGACGGTGCGCAACGTCGAGAAGATCGTGGGAAGGGCCAACGGGAGTTCGATCCGGACCAGCCGCCGCAGCGGCCCGAATCCCACGGCGGACGCGGACTGCGTGACCACCGTCGGCACCGAGCGCAGTCCTTCGACGACGCTGCGGACCAGCAGCGCGGTCGCGTAGACGCTCAGCGCGACCGCGATGTTGATCGGGTCGATGATCTTGGTGCCCAGCAGGGCCGGCAGGGCAACGAACAGCGCCAGGGCCGGGATGGCGTACACGACTCCGAGCACGGCCAGGAAGCCCTGGGAGGCTCGACCGGTCCGGTGGATCAGGTAGCCGATGGGGATGGCCACGACCAGACCGACCAGGACCGGCGCCAGAGCCAGCAGGGCGTGTTGCCCGGTCAGCATCGCCACGTAGGACAGATTGCGGGTCAGCCAGGCCCAGTCCAGATTCATCGTCGGGAGTCCGCGTCCTCGAGCTGCCGCTCGATCTCGAACTCCTCGTCGCGCGCGTGCTGCTCCTCGGGGGTGCGTTCGAGTGCGACCGACGAGTGCGAGTCGACGGAGTCGGAGGTGGTGGTCTCCTCCGGATCGTCGGCTGCGTCGTCCGGTGCCTCGCCTTCCGGCAGGGGCGGGGTCTCCGACGGTAGATCGGTCTCGATGGTCGAACCGTCCTCGGTCGGGATCTCCGTCATGGTCGGGATGTCGGTCCGGACGGGGTTGGCGATCCGCGCGTCGGCGGCCTCACCGAGGATGGTCTTGGCACTGACCACGCCGGCGAAGCGGCCTGTGGTCGCGTCGACGCCGACGGCGAGTCCGAAGGGTGAGGTCAGGGCCGAGTCGAGCGCCACCCGCAGGCTGTCGTGGTCGGGACTGAAGGTCGCGCCGAGCGGGAAGACCTGTCCGGGGTGGGTCTGGTCGACCCAGCCGACCGGGCGGGCATCCGCGTCGACGACCAGCGTCGGCTCATGCCCGGCGGATTCCGGATCGCGGACGACCTGGACCCGGTCCAGAGTGAGGCCGCCGGCTGACAGGTAGGAGAGCGACCGGTAGCCGCGGTCTCGCCCGAGAAACCCGGCCACGAAGGCGTCAGCCGGTTCGTCGAGCAGCTGTTGCGGGCTTCCGACCTGGGCGAGCTTGCCCCCGGCGGTCAGCACGGCGATCTGGTCGCCCAGCTGCAGCGCCTCGTCGATGTCGTCGGTGACCAGGATGATCGTGGTGCCGAGATTGCGCTGCAGGGACGTGAGGACGGCGTACGACTCCCCGCGCTCGACCGGGTTCAGGGTGGCGAACGGTTCGTCCAGCAGCACGACCTTGGGGTCGCCCGCGATGGCCCGCGCCAATCCGACGCGCAGCTGCTGAGCCGGCGTGAGCTCGGCCGGGTAGCGATGGCCGAGGCTGCGCTCGAGACCGACCGTGTTCAGCAGCTCGAGAGCCCGTTTGTCGGCCTTCGCCCTGTTCCAGCCGAGCAACCCGGGAACGGTGCCGATGTTGTCCAGCACGGTGCGGTGGGGGAACAGTCCATCGGCGGTGAAATACCCCATCTGGCGACGCAGCGCAGTCTTTCGCTTCGCTCGCAGCGGGTTGCCGTCCCAGGTGATCTTGCCGCTCGTCGGCTCGATCATCCGGTTGACCAGGCGTAGCAGCGTGGTCTTGCCGCAGCCCGCGGGACCGACGATGGCGGTGATCTGCGCGGAGGGCAC
>DATDBS010000008.1:0-23341 GCA_036524735.1 Propionibacteriaceae bacterium | reverse complement strand
CGGCGTGCCGCTGCGGGCCACGATGAGCTCGTTCGGGCCGGTGCTGCTATCCAAGGTGCTGGGCCTCAATGCGGTCCAGGAGTCCTCCCTCGGCTTGGTCTTCCACTACGCCGACTCGGCCGGCCTGCCGCTGCTCGACCTTTCCGACCTCCGCGCGGTGCTGACCCACCTGACCGGCGACGAGGGCAAGGCCGAGCTCAAGAACATCGGCGGACTGAGCGCGGCTACGGTCGGAGTCATCCTGCGGTCCCTGATCACCTTCGCCGACCAGGGCGCGGAGTCCTTCTTCGGCGAGCCTGAGTTCGACACGGCGGATCTGCTCCGGGTCACCCGGGACGGTCGCGGGGTGGTCTCGCTGCTCGAGCTACCGAACCTGGTGGACCGGCCGGCGCTGTTCTCCACCTTCTTGATGTGGCTGCTGGCCGACCTCTTCCACGACCTGCCCGAGGTGGGCGACGTGGACAAGCCCAAGCTCGTCTTCTTCTTCGACGAGGCGCACCTGCTGTTCAACGACGCGTCCAAGGCGTTCCTCGACGCGATCGCCCAGACCGTACGGCTGATCCGCTCCAAGGGCGTCGGCATCTTCTTCGTCACCCAGACCCCGAAGGACGTACCGGACGACGTCTTGGCCCAGCTCGGGTCGCGGGTCCAGCACCAGTTGCGCGCCCACACCCCGAACGACGCGAAGGCGCTCAAGCAGACCGTCGCGACCTTCCCGAAGTCCCACTACGACTTGGCCGAGACCCTGCAGCAGCTCGGGATCGGCGAGGCCATCGTCACGGTGATGGACCCCGACGGTGCGCCCACCCCGGTGGCCTGGACCCGGATGCGCGCCCCGCAGTCGTTGATGGCCCCGACCCCGGACGAGGTGCTGCGGCCCGGCATCGCGGCCTCCTCCCTGATGGCCAAGTACGGCGCCGCCCTCGACCGTGACTCCGCCCGCGAGATGCTCGCCCGCAAGCTGGAAGCCGGCGCCGAGGCGGCGGCCCGGGAGCAGCAGGCCAAGGACGCGGCGGCTCAGGCCGAGCTCGACGCCAAGGAGCGGGCCAAGGCGGAGGCCGCGGCGGAGCGGGACGCCCGGGCCGCCCAACGATCGCAGCCGAGCGCACCGCGTACGACCTCACGACGCCAGGAGAAGACGGTGGTCGAGCAGATCACCGGCAACACCGCCTTCCGCCAGTTCGCTCGGACGGCCGGTCGCGAGATTGTCCGCAGCCTGTTCGGCACCGCGCGGCGCCGCTAACTCCGAAGTCCCCTCCCCCGGCTACCCATTCCCCAAGAAACTGGCGACAGATGAGGGTTCTCCGGACGCAGAACACCTCATCTGTCGCCAGTTTCCGAGTGGTGGGGCCTGGCCCGCTGACGGCGGAGGTCAGGCCGCCCCGTCGCGTACGGTGCGCTGGCCCAGCGGCTCGTCCAACGCGACGTCCATGGCGTACGGGTAGCCGAGGTCGGGCTGGGGGCCGCTGCAGTCGGCGTCGGCCCGTCGCCCCACCCAGACGGTGATCGTGACGTCGGAGGCGGTCTCGGAGACGTCGACCTTGCCGATGACGGCACACGGAGGCCCACCGGTCAGGTTGCCCTGGACGCGGACCAGCGCGGAGTCGGTCACCGGGCTCGCCTCGGTCCACCGCTCCTTGCGGAGGTCGACGGCGGGCTCGGGGGAGATGGAGTTCGTGCCCGGGGTGGGCGCCGGCCCGGTCGGCGCGGGCATCGGGCCCGAGGAGACCACTCCGGTCGGGTCACTGGTGGGGGCGGCGGGCGAAGCGTTCGAGGGCCCGGAACACGCGGCCAACGCGGCGACCAGCAGAAGGGTGGGCACGACCGGCAGACCGAGCGCCCGCCCTGGGGTGTGAACCATGAGGAATCGCTTTCGAGAACAGTGAGGGATGAAACGGGCTGAGCCGGGCCGCGGGATCCGAAGATCCCACGACCCGGCCATCGTCAACCGAGATCGAGCGTGTCGTCCAGGCTCGGTCCGACGGGTGTGGTCAGACGGTCTGGTTCCGGACCGCGTTGTAGAGGGTCGCGACCTGGTTGCCGTAGTACGGGCTGTACATGTAGTTCGGCGACGAGGTGTAGATGAAGTCGTTGTGACCGTTCACGTAGCCCGCCTGGGTGCTGGAGTTGTAGCCGTAGTACCACGCACCACCCGAGGAACCGCCGGTCATGCCGGAGTACATGTAGATGGTTCCGTTGCCGGCGTTGTAGGTGTAGCCGTTCGCCTGGGTGAGGTACTGGCCGTTGTACGGCGAGCCCTGCGGGAAGCCGAAGGCGGAGACGTAGTAGTTCGCGGACTGGTTCCAGGTGATGCCCTGGGCGCCCAGGTAGTCGGCGATGCGGTAGCCGAAGTTCCGGTTCATGGTGGCGGCGCCGACGTCCTGGCTGAAGTCACGGTTGTAGTACCAGCCACTGGTCGTGGTCAGCGTGCGCGAGTACCAGGTGCCGTAGGGGCGGGAACCGTTGTTGTACGACGGGACGAAGGCGAAGTTGCTGTCCCAGATCTTGCCGTCGACCACGCAGTGGCCGGCCGTCCAGACCAGGCTCTTGCCCTCGCTGTTCACCACGGTGGCCGAGCAGACGTAGTTGCCGCCGTTGCGGGAGAAGAAGACCTTGCCGTTGGTACGAGCTCCGAAGGAGTAGTACGGGAAGTTCGGATAGGTGGTCTGCGCGGAGAGACCCTTCTTGGTCTTCGACGACGTCGAGGGCTTGACCGAGACCGCGGGGCCGTCGGCCTGCGGCGCTGAGTTGGCCTTGAACTTCGGGGCCTTGCCGGCCAGGGAGAGATCGGAGACCTTGTCCAGCGACTTGGCGGCCTTCATCCGCTTCGGCGTCCAGTACGAGCTGACGGCCTTCGCCTCGGCGGCGACGCCCGAACCCTTGACGAGCTTGCGGACGGCCGGGGTGAGGGTGTTGGCGTGGGTGACGGTGGCGGAGGTGGCGCTCGGCTTGGGGGCAGCGGGTGCCGCCTCGGCCTTGTCGAGCGTGGCGAGCGAGGAACCGGTCAGGGCGACCATCGCCGACAGGCCGACCAACGCGAGCGAGGTGCGCTTACGAATCGTGATCATGGGGTGACTGCTTTCTGGGAGTGGCGCGCGGTGGAATCGGGATGGAGGCGCCGGTTTGATGGGGGTGAACGGGCACTGCGGTCGAGAGAGGCGGGCTGCTGGCTACCAGAAGGTCATCGCTGGACTCCCTTTCGTAGGTCTGGGCTGGGTGCTCTGAGGCACCAATCTGAGTTGCTGCTGAGAGATCGTTGAGCCGAACACCTCTTCGGAGCGGGTCGGGGTAGGCCTGATACCGATCCGTCCCGGGTTTCTCGCGAACGCACCAAAATGTGCGCGGGCCGGAGACCGACGTCGCACCGGCTACGTCGAGCAGACCCCCGGTGCAGAGGGGGTCTGGTGGAGGTAGCCGGTGCGGAGTTGAGTTCGGGAGACGGCGGTCGCCGTCACGCCCCCGGTCGGAGGTCGCGGGCTGCGTACGCCGGTGGTTCCGAGGGCGCGTCCCGCAGTGGGATGTGAGCGTGCACCCGGTACGTGTCCGGTGCGGTCGGTCCGGCCATGAAGACGCCGCCGAGAGCCTCGGTCCGGCTCGCCAGGTTGGTCGTCCCGTTTCCGGTCGGTAGCCCAGGCGACTGCACGTGGAGGCCGTCGTTGACCAGGGTCAGGTCCAGCGCGTCCGCGGTCAGGTCCAAGGCGATGGAGGTCTGGGTGGCGTTGCTGTGCCGCAGGATGTTGGTGACCGACTCGCGGACGATGAACGCGCAGGCCGTGCCGACGTTGACCGGGATGTCCCCGGCCCCGGTCCGGGTGATCGTGTTGGGGATGCCCGCGGTGGTCAAGATGTTGTGCGCCGCGGTCAGCTCGTCGGTGAGGGACAGCTCGCGATAGCTGTTCACGACCTGGCGTACGTCGTCCAGGGCCTGGTAGCCGATGACCAGCACCTCGCTGATCTCCTGCTCGGCCCGCGTGGGTGAGTCGGGGATCAACCGACGGGTGAGCTCGCACTTCAAGGTGATCGCCGACAGGCTGTAGCCGAGCAGATCGTGCAGGTCGCGAGCGAAGCGCAGGCGTTCCTGGGTCACCGCGAGAGTGGCGAGCTCCGAGCGGGCCGTGTCGAGACCGGTGACGAGCGAGCGCAGCCGGGAGAGTCCGAAGACCACCAACCCGGAGTTGATGGTGGCGATGAAGCCGTAGCCGATGTCGGAGGCGGAGTCGGCGGACTGGGCTCGGAGCAGACCGAGTCCGACCACGACGACCGCGGCCAGGGCGACGGCCGGTCGACGCCGGACGACGAGCAGGATGCTGCCGACCAGGAACCCGGCCAGGCTCGGCAGCTGGTTGGCGAACAGTGCGCTCGGGATCAGCACCACCGCCGTCTGCACGAGCAGGGCCGCCACCACCGTCCGGCGTGGCAGGTCCATCTCGGATCGGCTGAAGTAGCGGAACTGCAGCACCACCGCGATCACGCACGCGGCCACGGAGATGGCCTGGTCGACCAGAGGCAGGCGGGAGGCCAGGATCGCGAAGGCGTTGGTCAACCCGTAGACGACGTAGACCGTGGACATCATCACCCAGGCGAACCGGGGGCCGAGCAACGGCCGTCCGGACAGCAGGCTGGAGAGCGGCGTACGGCTGCGCTCGACGCCCACGCCGTCCTCGTCCAGGGTCTGCTCGGCCGCGATGTCGGGCAGCGGGATGCGGGCCTGGATGCGGTAGCCGTCGGGGCCGGTCGGGCCGGCCGTGAAGGTGCCGCCCAAGGTCTGGGTGCGGTTGGTCAGGTTCTGGGTGCCGTTGCCGGACGGGAGCCCGATCGGACGAGCCGGCAGACCGTCGTTGGCGATGACCAGGTCGAGGTGTCTGGGGTGCTGCTCGAGGGTGATGCTGGCGTGGGTCGCGCTGCTGTGCCGCAGGATGTTGGTCACCGACTCGCGGACGATGATGGCGCACGCGGTGCCGATGGTGTCCGGGACGTGCCCGCTGCCCTTGCGGTTGATCGTGTTGGTGATGCCGGCGGTGGTCAAGATGTTGTGCGCCGCGTTCAGCTCGTCGGTCAACGAGAGCTGCCGGTAGTTGTTGACGACCTGGCGTACGTCGTCGAGCGCCTGGTACGCGATGGTCAGCACCTCGCCAAGCTCCCGCTCGGCCCGCCGGGGGAAGTCGGGCAGCAGCCGCCGGGTCAGTTCACACTTCAAGGTGATGGCCGAGAGGCTGTAGCCGAGCAGGTCGTGCAGGTCGCGGGAGAAGCGCAGCCGCTCCCTGCTCACCGCCAGGGTCGCCAGCTCGGAGCGGGCCTTGTCCAGCCCGGCCACGAGGGAGCGCATCCGCGACAGGCCGAAGATGACGAGCCCGGTCAGGGCCGTCACGGCGCCCACGTAGACGGAGTCGAAGACCAGCTCGGACAGGCCCAGGTAGACCGCAACCGTGGCCAGGACGACGACGAGGGCACCGAGCTTCGCGCGGTGAGGCGGCAGCACCAGGAGGGCCGAGCCGGCCAGGAACCCGCTCGTGCCCAGCCAGGACTCGCCGTAGATCGGGATCGGTGCCGCGGTCAGCACGAGCTGTACGCCGAGCAGCAGCAGCGCCCGGGACGAGTGCAGGTCGGTCCGCGGACTGCCGAAGTAGCCGATCTGGAGCGTCACGAGCAGGGCGAGCACGAGGATGGGCGGGATCAACCCGGCAGCGCCGGAGACTACGGGCGCCAGCAGGAGAACGTCGAGCAGAGCCGTCCCGACGCAGACCACAAGGAGGACCAGGAAGGCGATCCGGGGGGCGACCAGTGGCGCGCCGCTCAACAGGCCGGGGAACGCGGACGCGGCTGCGGCCTCGGCGGACCGTGGCGCCGGCGCGGCGGAGCGGTCCGCCGCTGGGGCGTGGGGTCGCTGAGGCATGGGGTTGGCTGCAGCCCTCCGCTGACGGACGTGCTCTGGACTCGACCGTAACGCCTGGGGCGGTGGCCGGGTAGTGAACGCGCTCAACGGCTCATTCCTTGACGCGGAGCAGCTCAGCGGCGAGGAGGAGGCTGATCACGTCGTGGACCAGGCCGCTGTTGATCCGACTGGTCGCTGCGATCTGGGTCGCGTTGCCAGGGGCCTCGGCGATCGCCTGGACCACGTCCTTGGCCGGCCACCGGTAGAGCAGAGCCTTGCTGGCGCGGTCCGGGGCCGACAGCGTGAAGATCGTCCCGTCGTCGGTAATGGTCGCTCCATCGGCGAGCTGGACCGACGTTCGCGGGTCGGCGTACGGGACCTGGAACGACCGGTCCAGGCTGGTGGCGGGCATCGACATGACGGGGCTGAGCCCGTCGTGCAGGGCGAGTGAGGGCACCACGTAACCGCCGAGAGCGTTCAGGGCCTCTTTGACCGACGACCACGTCCGGCAACCCGCCTCGGACTCGGTGGACCAACCGAGGAAGTCCTGTCGGAGGTCGTCGACGTTCTCGAGGGCCACCGGGCCCAGGGTCATCCGGCGCAGCGCCTCGAGCGTGACCTCCGGCGGCGAGTGCAGGGTCACCGAGCCCCAGAGTCCGGAGACGGTCGCATCGGACGCCTCCTCCGACAGCACCGCATCGGGGGTGAGTGCCCAGAGCAGTCGTCCGTGGGGGACGAAAGAGCGTGTCGTCGTGGTCCTGGTCACGGTGTGCCTACTTTCGTGCGAGCCGATCTGGACCGCGAGGGGAGTGAGCTCCGCCTCACAGGAAGATCGGCAGTGGGTTGAGATCGTCGTACGCGGTCGGTGCGGTCAGCCGTCCGAGCTGCACCGGCACCTCGAACAGCCGGCCCGGCGCGAACCGGGCCCAGAAGTGCCTCAGACCCGGCACGATCACCTGGACGACCGGCAGCTGCACGTCCGGTCGGGTCTGATCGAGCACCAGCATCTCCAGGCCGCTCCGCTCCAGCCGCGACCGGACGGTCTCGACGTCGACGAGCAGGTCGGACTGAAAGTCGTAGGGGTGGTCCGCCGGAGTCCGGGCGTCGCCGGCCGAGGGAACCAGGTACGGCTGGTTGGCGACCGTGGCGGTGGTCATCCACCGGTAGAGGTCCGCGTCGCCGGCCCAGTCGGCCGGATCGACGTCGAGCACCGACGGCATCAGCTGGTTCAGCTCGGTCAGGCAGCGGCGCAGCGCCAGCGCCGGATCGAGGTGCGCGCCGAACCCGAAGAGGATGTCCTCCCGCGGCCCGTCCGTGCGCCGAGACACCGCCGCCATCACCGGGATGCCGAGGTCGGACGTCAGGTCCAGCACCCACAGCTCGCGGTTCAGGGCGGCGTACTCGGCCTGGCAGCGGCTGATCCACGGGTCGGTGAACGTGTCGAGGTCGACGGCCGGCATCCGGGTGCGGTTGTACCACCACAAGCCGACCGCGTCCCGCTCGACGACCTCGAGCGCGCCCTGCAGCACCGCGTCCTCCAGGCTGGCGCCGGCGGCACAGCCGTTCGAGTCGGCGAGCAGGCAGGCATGCGTGTCGGGGGTGAAGTAGAGCATCGCGGTGGGCAGCATCCGGTGCTGCTGGTGGGTGAGGGACCAGACCGGGGTCCAGGCCATCACCTCGTCGGGGTCGAACGGCTCCGGCACCTGCTGGAAACCGGAGTGCTCGGCGTTCCAGGCGTTCCGGTCGGCGTACTGCTCGGGGGCGAAGAGCTGACAGTCGCGGGGGTCGACCGCAAGCTCGCCCAGGGAGTTGAAGCTGGCGCTGATCTTGGACTCGTCACCCTGGCGCATCCCGGAGTGTCGCTCGACGGCCTCGCAGAGGGCTCCGACCTGGGCCTGGATGGCGGTCTGGCCCTTGCCGCCGTTGCTGCGGCGCAGCACCGACTGCAGCCCGGCCAGCCCACGGGTGGCCGAGCAGACGTTCGTACCCGAACGGTAGGAGTGGAAGAAGGCCGGTCCGCGCGCGTCCTGGACGACGCTGCGAACGACTCCGGTGACCGGAGAGATCAGCCGTCCGTACGCCGCCAGCACGTCCTCGGGCGTCTGCGAGCGGTGCCCGCCGCCGGCCCGGTCGACCTTGGGCCGGCTGACCAGGGTCACCGGCCGGGCCGCCTGGTCGCTCATCCAGCCCGGATCGCCGCAGGTCGGACACTGCGGTCGGCGGTCGACCGGATGCAGGGTGCGTTCGTGGGTCAGGTTGTCGATGATGGCGATCGCCGCGCCGTCGGCCCGCCGGTAGCCCGCGAGCCAGCACGCCACCTCGGCGGCCACCATGCTGAGCGCCTGTTGAGCCACCGCCCGGGCGGAGACCATGGGCGCCATCGGCAGGGCGTCGAGCCCGAGCCGGCCCTGCAGGTGCGCGTGCGCCGGTCGGTTGAGGGTGAGCCGCTGGGCGACGCACGCCCAGCAGGCGCCGATCCCGGGGGTGAAGACCGGGCCCAGCCAGAGCTCCCGGCCCATCGGTTTGGCCAGCAACCACGGCTGCTGGCGGGTCTGTGCCTCGCGGTTGATCTCCGCCAGTGCGGGGTCGAGGTAGTCCGAGCAGACGACCAGGCGGAGCGCACCCTCGCCCTGGCCCGGTGACGTGGCTCGTACGCCCGCGCGCTCGACCGCCTCGAGGGTCGGCTCGTGCAGTTTGGGCTCCAGGGTGATCACCTCGACCCCATCGGCCGCGAGGCCGGCGCTGGCCCGCACGGGGTCGACCCCGGAGGACTGCCAGAACGCATGAGCGCTGTCCACCTCGTCGAGCTCCGAACGCATCGCGAGCAGCCCACCGTCGCGCAGCTGGCGCAACAGGGAACCGGCCAGCTCCCGGTCGAGCCCGCTGGGCAGTTCGGCCAGGACAGCGGTCAGGTCACGGGTGCCGTCCAGCAGCGGGGCGAGCAACTCGAGATGGTGGTCGGTCAACGCCTGCACCCCGGTCTCGGAGAGCAGGTAGACCGCCTCGCCGGGGACCACCGACGCGCGGTACTGACGGCCGAACCCGATCCGGCCCCCCGGGCTGGGGGGCGGGACCGGGTCAGGCGGCAGGACCGGGTCAGGCCCAGCGTGGTCGGTCACGCGGCGACGGCCACGTCCGAGTCGACGTAGCAGAAGGTGCAGAACAAGACCGTCCCGTCCTCATCGCTCTGCTCACGAAGATCGACGACGGCCAAGGCCGGGCGGGTGGCGAACTGGTCCAACGCTTCCAAGCCTGCGATGGATCCGGTGATCTCAGATGTGATGCTCTGCATGGCTGCCTCCGAGGCTGGGCGTGGGTGGGTGAGATAAACGCTAGGCAATCTCGTAGCCCGGCGATAGTGAACGGCTCTGTGACCCCCCGTGAATTTTTCATACCCGCGTTCATGGCTAGGTCAGACGCACTTCATGGGCGGCACACTGTTGCTCGACCGCCGCTGGGTCTTGACTAGAGGCATAGCGGAAATCCGCTCAGACTTCGTGGCGATGGGGCCACAACAAGAAAGCAAATCGCTATCCGCGAAACGTCAGGAAACAGAAGGGAATTCAGATGGAGATCAAGCTCCTCGGCCGACTCGAGGCCTCTTTCGAAGGCAATTCCGTCGCGCCGACCGCCGCCAAGCCGCGTCAGATCTTGGCTCTGCTCGCGCTCAACTCAGGACACGTCCTGCCGGTCTCGACCCTCATCGAGGAGCTGTGGGGAGATAGCCCGCCGCCCAGCGTACGCACCACCATGCAGACCTACATCATGCAGTTGCGTCGGTTGTTCCAGTCCGCCATCAGCGACGGGGGCGCCAAGCCCAAGGACATCTTGACGACCCAGTGCGACGGCTATCTGCTCGACATCGACCCGCACGACGTCGACGTCTGCTGCTACGAGGAGAAGCTGCGGGCCGGCTATCACGCTCTCGAGCTCGGCGACGACTACGCCGGATCCCGGTTGCTCAGCGAGGCGCTCGAGCTGTGGGACGGGGCCGCTTTGATGGACGTTCGCGTCGGTCTGCCGCTCAGCTTCGAGGTCACCCGGCTCGAGGAGAGCCGACTCGGTGCCCTGGAGACCCGGATGGCCGCCGATATGCGGCTCGGACGGCACCAGTCGTTGCTCGCGGAGCTGGCCTCGCTGACCGCCCGGCAGCCGATGCAGGAGAACTTCTGCGCCCACCTGATGCTCGCCCTCTACCGTTCCGGCCGGCAGTGGCAGGCGCTCGAGTCGTACCAGCGGCTGCGCGAGACCCTGTGCGACGAGCTCGGCGTCGATCCGTCCGCCCGGCTGCAGGCCCTGCACGCCGCCATCCTGCGTTCCGATCCCGCGCTCGAGCTCCCGGAGCGGGTGCTTGCGCAGGTTTCCTGAGAGTCCTAGCCCGGGACCACCGCCCGATTGCCCACCGTGACCCCAGGGTCCGAACAGCGCAGAGCTCACCACTGCGTTGCTCCGGCCCTGGGGTTTCTTGCGTCTGGTCGTCGCTGGGTTGGGGTGCGGGTGCGGGTGCGCCCGTGCGGTCGTTTCGCACCGACTGGTGCGAAACGCGTATGGATCCAGCCGCCGGCCGCATCGCCTGACACCGACTGGTGCGAAACGCGTACGGGTCGGGCCGGGATCGCCTCGCCTGGCACCCACTGGTGCGAAACATGGCCGGCCCGCCACGCGCAGCAATATGCGACAGAGCGTAAAAGATGAATTGTTCATGGTCGAGAGCATGAATTCAGCCCAGTCAATTCCGGTATCTCATCGGTCCAGAATTGTTTGAGTCATTCCATAGTTGCCGACGTCATTGTCGAATTACACCAAAACGTCAGGCGTAGGGACCTACGTCGCAAACGGAGGAGCCGAAGATGAACGCAATCACCTCAGAAGAGCTGCAAGAGATCATCGTGATGGCTGAGGGCGACGACCCGTCGGCCGTGACCGTCCCCGACTTCCTGGACACCACCTTCGGCGACCTCGGGCTGGACTCGCTGGCGCTGCTCGAGGTCGTCGGCACCGTGCAGCGGTTGTGGGGTGCGGTCGTCGACGACGCCGAGCTGGCCTCGTTGAGCACTCCGCGGGAGCTGCTCGAGATCGTCAACGGCCAGCTCGCGTCCGCCGCGGCCTGAGCTCTGAGGACAGGCCGGAGAGGAGTGCGAGTCCGATGACCAGTGTCACCGAGAACGGATTGATCCACGACGAGGTCGTGCACACCACGATCGTCGATGCCGCGCCGCTGGAGGTGTACGCCCTGGTCGCCGACGTGCGGCGGTGGCCGTACAGCTTCGCCCCGACGGTGCACGTCGAGGTGCTCGGCGCCCACGACCACGCCGAGCGCATCCAGCTCTGGGCCACCGCCAACGGGAAGGTCCGCACCTGGACCTCTCAGCGGGTGCTCGACCCGGCTTCGCTCCGGGTCATCTTCCGCCAGGAGATCCCGGCGGCTCCGGTCGTGGCCATGGAGGGCGAGTGGGAGCTGCTGCCCACCGCCGGCGGCGGGACCGAGGTCCGGCTGCACCATCGCTACAGCGTCGCCGACCAGGACGGGTACGACCAGGTCACCCGGGCGGTCGACACGAACAGCGTCGCGGAGCTGGCCGGCCTGAAGAAGCTGGTCGAAGAGGGTTCGGGCGCCCACTCCGAGCTCGTCTTCTCCTTCGAGGACTCGATCTTCGTCGAGGGAGAGGCCGAGGACGCGTACGACTTCCTCTACCGCGCCGACCGCTGGGCCACCGAGCTCAGCCACGTGGCGGCGATCACCGTCGACGAGGAGGACCTGGTCCAGACGATGCGGATGGACACCGTCGCCCTGGACGGGTCGACCCACACCACGGAGTCGGTCCGGGTCTGCTTCCCGAACCACTCGATCGTCTACAAGCAGACCAAGACCCCGCCCGTGATGGCCGCCCACACCGGCCGTTGGACCGTGGAGCCCATCGACGCCGGCGTCCGCGTCCGCTCCGAGCACACGGTCGTGGTCCGGCCCGAGATGGTCACCGAGCTGCTCGGTCCCAGCGCCACCTTGACCCAGGCCAAGACCATGATCCGGAACTCGCTCGGGGCCAACAGCCGCAAAACGCTCGCCAGCACCAAGAAGGCGGTCGAGGCCCGGTTCCGGGCTCTCGCCGCCTGACCCGGACACCACCCGAGGAGGATCCATGACGCCCGAAGCCGGCTTCCAGCTGTACGACACCACGCTCCGCGACGGTGCCCAGGGAGAGTCCTTGACCCTGTCCGTGGACGACAAGCTCACCATCGCCCGCCGGCTGGACGCCCTCGGTGTCGGGTTCATCGAGGGCGGCTGGCCGGGGGCGATCCCCAAGGACACCGAGTTCTACCGGCGGGCGGCGACTGAGCTCGAGCTGAGTCACGCCACGCTGACCGCGTTCGGGTCGACCCGCCCCGCCGGGGGATCGGCCGACGGCGATCCCCAGCTCGCGGCCCTGCTGGCGGCAGGCACCGAGGTGGTGACCATCGTGGCCAAGAGCCATCCCCGCCACGTCCTGACCGCACTGCGCACGTCCTTGGCGGAGAACCTGGAGATGATCGCCGACTCGGTGGGTTTCCTGGTCGGGCAGGGTCGACGCGTCTTCTTGGACGCCGAGCACTTCTTCGACGGCTACCTGACCGACCCGGGCTACGCGTACGAGGTCCTCGACGTCGCCACCGCGTCGGGCGCCGAGGTCGTCGTCCTGTGCGACACCAACGGCGGCATGCTCCCCCCGGAGCTCTACGACATCGTCCGGGCCTGCGCCGAGCAGACCCAGGCCCGCCTCGGCATCCACTGCCACGACGACGGTGGTTGCGCGGTGGCCAACACCTTGGCCGCCGTCGACGCCGGCGCGATCCACGCGCAGGTCACCGCCAACGGGTACGGCGAGCGCTGCGGCAACGCCAATCTCTTCAGCGTCGCCGGCAACCTGGTGCTCAAGAAGAAGCTGCCGGTCCTACCCGCCGCTCAGCTCGGCGAGATGCGGGCGACGGCCGAGTTCATCGGCACCATCGCCGCCACCGGCGTCGCGGCCGGGGCCCCCTTCGTCGGCGGTGCCGCCTTCGCGCACAAGGCCGGCCTGCACACCTCGGCGCTGCGGCTGGATCCCGGCCTCTACCAGCACATCGAACCGGGCGTCGTCGGCAACACCAGCCGGACGATCATCTCCGAGATGGCCGGTCGCGCCTCGATCGAGCTCAAGGCCGCCCAGCTCGGCCACCAGGTGCCGGCGGGCTCGCACGCGGCCGAGCGCATCACCCGCCGGGTCAAAGCCCTGGAGAGCGAGGGCTGTGCGTTCGCCGGGGCGGACTCCTCCTTCGAGCTGCTGCTGACCGAGGAGCTGTACGGCCACGACTACGCGCACCCGTTCGAGCTGGTCGGCTGGGAGACCACCACCCGTTCGCTCTCCGCGACGAGCGTCGACACCCGGGTCAGCGTGACCTTGAGCCGGGGCACGAGCACCACGGTGAGCGAGGCGTACGCGGCGGGTCCGCTCGATGCCCTCTTCGAAGCCCTGACCTCCGGCGTACGCCGCCTCTTCCCGCACAGCCACCCCGTCGAGCTGGTCGACGTCACCTTCCGGCACCTGCCGGGATCCGGGAACACCCCGGCGCGCGTCCGGGCCCTGGTCACCTGCGGCGAACCCGGCAGCAACCAGACCTGGAGGTCGGTCGGGGTCGCCCCACACCTCCTCGGCGCGTTCGTCAGCGCCGTGCACGACGCACTCAGCTACGGACTGCTGGGCGCGACCGGTTCACACCAAACCTCGACGTCGTTCACCCCGAACGCGCAGGCCGCAACGAACGTGATGGGAGAAGTCGCATGAGTCGACGCGCAGTGATAACAGGGGTCGGGGCCATCGCACCAGGTGGCGTCGGTACCAAGGAGTACTGGAAGCTGCTGTCCGAGGGGCGTACGGCCACACGGTTGATCACCCACTTCGACGCCTCGCCGTACCGCTCCCGGGTGGCGGGCGAAGTCGACTTCGACGCCGAACGCCTGGGCTTGAGCATGCGGGAGATCCGTCGTCTCGACCGGGCCGCGCAGTTCGCCCTGGTCGCCTGCCGAGAGGCGGTGTCGGACTCCGGTATCGAGTTCGCCGAGGTCAACCCCGAGCGGGTCAGCGTCTCGCTGGCCACCGCGGTCGGCTGCACCACGAGCCTGGAGCGCGAGTTCCAGGTCAGCAGTGACAACGGCAAGGCCTGGGAGGTGGACCCGAGCTACACGGTGCCGCACCTGTACGACTACTTCACGCCGAGCTCGATGGCCGCCGAGCTCGCGGTCGAGATCGGCGCCGAGGGACCGTGCACGGTGGTGTCCACCGGGTGCACCTCGGGTATCGACTCGGTCGGCCACGCCGCCCAGCTGATCGCCGAGGGTACGGCCGACGTGGTCGTCACCGGCGGGACTGAGGCTCCGCTCTCACCGATCACGGTGGTCTGCTTCGACGTGATCCGGGCCTCGACGACCCGCAACGACGAGCCGGACAGCGCCTGCCGCCCGTTCGACCGGACCCGCGACGGGCTGGTCCTGGCCGAGGGCTCGGCGATCTTCGTGCTCGAGGAGTACGAGCACGCCGTACGCCGTGGGGCCAAGATCTACGGTGAGGTCGCGGGCTACGCGTCGCGCTGCAACGCCTACCACATGACCGGTCTGCACCCCGACGGTCTGGAGATGTCCGACGCGATCAACGTGGCGATGGACGAGGCGCACGTGGTGCCCACCGACATCAGCTACATCAACGCGCACGGGTCGGGCACCAAGCAGAACGATCTGCACGAGACCGCAGCCTTCAAGAAGAGTCTCGGTGAGCACGCGTACAAGACCCCGGTCAGCGGCTTCAAGTCGATGATCGGTCACTCGCTGGGCGCGATCGGCTCCCTGGAGATCGCCGGCTGCCTGCTGGCCTTCGCCGAGGACATCATCCCGCCGACCGCCAACCTGCACGAGCCTGATCCCGCCTGCGACCTGGACTACGTGCCGCTGGTCGCTCGCGAGCAGAAGGTCGATGTCGCCCTGACCGTGGGCAGTGGTTTCGGTGGCTTCCAGAGCGCCATGGTTCTTCGATCCGGAAAGGTGGTCACGTCATGACCGACGTCGTGCAGGTAGGACTGGAAGGGGCCTCGGAGTCGGGGACCGACGTCGAGTCGGTCGTCACCGGGATCGGCATCGCCGCACCGAACGGGCTCGGCCCGACGGCGTACTGGCGGGCCATCACCCAGGGTGAGCGGGCCATCGCGCCCGTAACCCGCTTCGACACCGACAGCTACTGGGCCAAGCTGGCCGGCGAGGTGCCCGGCTTCGAGCCGACCCGGCACCTGCAGGGCAAGTTGCTGCCGCAGACCGACCACATGACCCGGCTGACCCTGGTCGGGGCGGACTGGGCGCTGCGCACCGCCGGGGTGGGGGAGAACGACATCCCGAACCAGGAGATGGCCGTGGTCACCGCGGCCACCGGCGGCGGCTACGAGTTCGGTCAGCGCGAGCTGCAGAAGCTCTGGTCGCTCGGCCCGGACCACGTCAGCACCTATCAGTCCTTCGCCTGGTTCTACGCCGTGAACACCGGCCAGATCTCCATCCGGCACAAGACCCGCGGGCCGGGCTCGGTCGTGGTCAGCGAGCAGGCCGGCGGTATCGACGCGATCGGCGCGGCCCGGCGGCACCTGCGCAAGGGGGTCCAGCTGGCCTTGACCGGGGCGATGGACAGCTCGCTGTGCCCGTGGGCCTGGGTGGCCCATCAGGTCTCGGGCACCCTCAGCCGCAGCGAGGACCCGGAGCGGGCGTACCTGCCCTTCGACCGGGCGGCCAGCGGCCAGGTGCTCGGCGAGGGCGGCGCGATCCTGGTCATGGAGACCCCCGAGTCGGCGGCGGCCCGCGAGGGCACCCGGATCTACGGCCGGGTCGCCGGCTACGCAGCCACCTTCGACTCGCGTCGGCCCGGTCGCGGACCGGGTCTGCGCCGGGCGGCCGAGCTGGCCATCGCTGACGCCGGTCTCGAGCCCGGGGAGATCGACGTGGTCTTCGCCGACGCGGCCGCCGTCCCGGAGATGGACCGGATCGAGGCCGAGGCGATCAACGCGATCTTCGGGCCGTACGGCGTACCGGTCACCGCGCCCAAGACGATGATCGGTCGACTGGGTGCCGGCGGCAGCTCGCTCGACGTGGCCACCGCGCTGCTCTCGGTCTACTGGGGCTGCATCCCGCCGACCGTGAACGTGACCGATCCGGTCGAGGCCTACACCCTCGACCTGGTCACTCAGCCGCGGCACCAGGTGGTGCGCTCGGCGCTCGTGCTGGCCCGCGGTCTCGGCGGGTTCAACTCGGCGATGGTCGTCCGGGACTACCCGTGAGCGGGGCGCCGTTGGCGCTGATGTTCCCGGGCCAGGGCTCCCAGCACGTCGGGATGGGTCGTGGTCTCTACGGCTGGGACCCGGTCTTCACCGAGTCGGTGGAGGAGGTCTTCACCGCCCTCGGCCCACTCGGCGCGCAGGTCCGGGACGACTGGCTGGGCGAGGCCACCTGGTCGGTGGCGGTCGATGACGTACGCCGGGCCCAGCCGCTGATCTTCGCGGTCGACTACGCGCTCGGCCGGACGGTCTGCCAGACCGTACGGCCGGCCGCCGTGATCGGTCACAGCGCCGGGGAGCTCGTCGCGGCCGTGGTGGCCGGCATCTTCTCGGTCGCGGACGGGGCTCGGCTGATGCAGCAGCGGGTCGAGGCTGCGGTCGAGGTGCCGTCTGGCGGGATGCTGGCCGTGGCCGCCGGCCCGGACGAGCTCGCACCGTTCCTGGTCGGCGACGTCGTGGTGGCCGCGGTCAACGCGAGCCGCCAGGTGATGCTGGCCGGCTCAACCCTGCCGCTGCGTCGGGTCCAGACCAGTCTGGCCACGGCGGGTTACACCTTCCGGCCGGTGCCGGCGACGTCTCCGTTCCACTCACCGGCCATGCAACCGGCGGCCGACGCCGTCCGTGAGTCCTTCGCCGCGACCGTCCGACCAGCGACCGTGCCGCTCTACTCGGCGTACACGGGCTCGGTGCTCAGTGCCACCGACGCGGCCTCGGGCGACTTCTGGGCCCGGCAGCTGACCGATCCGGTGCTCTTCGCGCCGACCCTGAGGCTGCTGCTCGACGACCACCCTGAGGGAGTACGACTGATCGAGGCCGGGTCCAGCCAGGTGCTCACCGCGCTGGCCAAGCGCACCTCCGCCGTACGCCGTGGCCCCGCGACCGCGGTGGGCCTGCTGCCCGCGGTGCCGGCGGGACCCGAGGCGGACCGCTCGACGTTCCTGGCTGCCCTGGACGAGATGGCCGCCGCCGCCTGAACGTCAGCGAGGTTCCGGCCTCAGCGCGGACGTAGGACGCGCCGGGTGGTGAGGACATCGACCACGGTCTTGACCAGGACGAGCACGGCCACGGCACCGATCCCGTTGGTCTGCCAAGCCTCGGGCAGCATGCGCAGCACCGGGCCCAGCAGTTCCCGTACGGACTCCGCGCGATCGTTGGACGGGCCACCGAGCACCAGGCTGAAGGCGGCGATGACCGCGATCTGCAGCACGATGATCCGCGGGTACGGCTGCATCATGGCCACGCCCGGGCTTGTCGTCTGCCGCAGCTGGCCGCGGCCGAACCACGTCGTCCAGGTCTCCACGGCGTAGCGCAGCACAATCAGGATCAGAGGGAAGCCGAGGAGCAGGAAGGTCGGCTCGATCCCGATCTTCACGGCGACGATGACGGTGAAGACCAGGTGGACCGTGCAGAAGATGCCGTAGTGCAGGACGAAGAAGAGGGAGAACATCGCCGGGGTGCCGGCTCGCTTGCGACCGTTGACCTCCAGGGTCTCGCCCGCCACCGCCTGGGAGGTGGCCACCTTGACCAGGGTGCAGAGACCGAGCACGACGTTCTCCGCCCAGAAGAGCAGGAACACGTTGCCGGGCGGCCAGCCGAAGACCAGCACCCCGACCAGGGTCAGCGCGTTGACGACGACCGACATCCCGATCGCCAGCCAGGCTCCCGAGGTGTGGTCGGAGTGTGGTGCCGGTGACGGGGTTCGTGCTGAGTCGTTGGGCACACCACCGAGGAACGGATTTCCCGTCCGGGGTGGGGGACCGGAGAACTGGGGATCAGACACAGGCACCTCGGGATTCGGCGGGCGGGGACGTCGTGGCGGTACGACGGCCCCGAGACCGGCGTCGGTTCCCTGGTGGCACGACTAGCTGGGGCGGCCGAACAGGCTGCGCAACCCGGCCCGCTTGCCCTGACCGCCGGCGGCCGAGGGCTCCGGAGTGGCCGGTGCGGCCACGGTCACCTCGGGTGGCGCCAACGTGGCCAGGCCGGGGATCTCACCGAGCGACCCGGCGGCGTCGGCCTTTCGGGGCGCGATCTCGTCCGGGATCGTGTACAGCGTGTGCGTCAGCTGCGCCGTGCACTTGATGCCGTAGTCGTACTCCATGACCTCGCACCCGTAGCACCAGAGCCGTCCCGGTACGAGGACCAGATCAGGGTTGCGCTGCGCGAGACTCTGTTCCTTCTCGTTGACCCCGTCGGCGTACGCCTTGACCGCCTCGACGTTCCAGCACCGAACTCCGTCCCCACCGTCTTTGGTTTCGACGCGCATGCACCACTCCTCACGTTGCGACGCCAGCCTACGGGGTCACGTGCGCCCGTCGCGGGGGGTCGGAGTGAGCCCGGACCGGGCCGCGTCGCTAGGCGTGGGAGACCGGGCGACCGCCGTTGTGGGTGACCATGTCCTGCATCGCCGCCATCAGGTCGATCGGGGCACCGAGCGGGGTGCCGTTCAGCTCGGCGTACGCGCGGTGCAGGTTCGGCACCAGCCGTTCCGGGTCGAGGAGGGTGGCGAAGGGGCCGAGGTCGGCGGTGGCCGCGACCTCCAGCGGCGTACGCCCGGTCGAGAGTCCGTCCAGGGCGAGCTTGTTGATCCAGCGGAAGTAGTCCTCGGTGGTCTCGAACAGCTCGGGACCGCCGACGGGTCCGTGGCCGGAGACGATCACCCGGGGGTCGAGCTCGCGGAGGCGCTCGAGGGCGAAGAGGGTGCCGGCGACGGAACCCATCAGGCAGAACGGGGTGACCCCGGACATGATGACGTCGCCGGTGAAGAGCACCCGCTGCTCCGGCAGCCAGGCGACCACGTCGTTGGTGGTGTGAGCCGGGCCGACGTGGATGAGCTCGACCTGGATCTGGCCCGCGTGCAGCGTGACCTGGTCGTGGAAGGTGATGGAGGGGAGCACGATCGGTGTCTCGCCCCAGACCACGTCGGGCCACAGGTTGCGCAGGCCCTGACCGGCCTCGATCATCTCCTGCCGGGCGAGGTCGTGGGCGACGGTGACGGCGGCCGGGAACTGGGAGTTGCCGAAGGTGTGGTCGCTGTGGTGGTGGCTGTTGACCAGGATGGTCTGGCTCTGACCGAGCGGGGCCACGGTGTCGACGGCGAGGCGCAGCTTCTCGGCGCGGCTCTGGGTGGCCACGCTGTCGAACAGCACGGTCGTACCGTCGCCGACGATCACGCCCGAGTTGTTCACGCACCAACCGCCGTCGGGCTGCACGTAGGCGTAGACGCCGTCGGCGACCTCGACGAGGCCGGTGCGGCGGGTTGCCTCGAGACGTTCCAGGGTGATGGTCATCGCGCGCTCACTTCAGGTCGGGACGGTGAATGCCTCCCACCCTGGTCGCGGTCGGACGAGCCGGGCTCGAACCCGCGTCGAGCCGTCGGTCCTGCCGCGCGTCGTCAGTCGACCGCTTCGGCCAGGTAGAGCACGGTGTGATCCGGGTTGACCGGAGCAGCGAGCAGCCCGACCCGACCGAGGGCGGCGCCCGAGAGCTCGACGCCGAAGGAGCCCTCGACGGGTGAGAACCGGACCTGACCGCCGGTCAGGATCTTCTCGGTCTCGCTGAGATCGGTGTCGTTGACCTCCTCGACCCCCCACCAGGCCGGTGGCTTGAGCCCGCTCGGCGCGAAGTCGATCATCAGCGGGGTGACGCGATAACGGCGTACCGGATCGAGGCCGGGGAACCGTAGCCGGCCCAGGATGACGACCTCCGACCGGGCGATCGAGGCCAGGGAGTAGATGGCCCGGCTCTGGTCCGGAGCGACGACCGCGGTCCCGGTCAGGGTCTCGTCCGGGAAGTCGAACCGGACCAGATCACCACCCAGCAGCAGATCGCGGTGCTGCTTGAACAGGGCGATCCAGGCCCGCAACTCGGTGAGCTCGGCCGGGGTCGCCGCGATCAGGTCCCACTCGATGCCCAGGTGGCCGAAGATCGCCGTACCGGCCCGGAAGCCGAGGTCGTGCATCCGCCCGGTGGTGTGGGAGCGGCCCGACGCGATGTGGGATCCCATCAGCTCCGGCGGGATCAGCTGGGTCGTCCAACGGTGCATCTGCTGCCGCTCGAGGGGGTCGATGCAGTCCGACACCCAGACCCGGTCGGTGCGCTCCAGCACTCCGAGGTCGACCCGGCCCCCGCCGGAGGAGCAGGACTCGATCTCCAGCCCGGGGTGGGCGGCCTTGATCTCGTCGAGCAGGCGATAGAAGGCGGCCGTCTGCGCGTGCACACCGGCGCGCCCGCTGGGCTGGGTGCCGGCGTCGATCAGGTCGCGGTTGTGGTCCCACTTGAGGTAGCCGATGTCGTACTCGGCCAGGATCGCGAAGATGGCGTCGCGGATGTAGGCGTAGCACGCGGGGATGCCCAGGTTGATGACCTGTTGGAAGCGCGACTCGACCGGCAGCCGGCCGCCGGTGGCCATGATCCACTCCGGGTGCGCCCGGGCCACGTGGGAGTCGGGGTTGATCATCTCCGGCTCGAACCACAGTCCGAACTCCATCCCGAGTGCCGTCACCCGGTCGATCAGCGGGTGCAGGCCCTGCGGCCAGACGTCGGTGGAAACGGTCCAATCGCCGAGCCCGGAGTGGTCGTCGCGCCGGGATCCGAACCAGCCGTCGTCGAGCACGTAGCGTTCCACGCCGAGGTCGGCGGCGGCTTCGGCGAGGGCGACCAGCTTGTCCAGATCGTGGTCGAAGTAGACGGCCTCCCAGACGTTGATCGTCACCGGGCGATCGCTGCCCGGGTGCTGCGGGCGGGATCGCAGCCAGCGGTGGAAGCGGCGGGCGACGGCGTCGAGACCCACGGCGTACGAGCCGAAGATCCACGGCGAGGTGTAGCTCTCACCGGTGCCCAGAGAGACCTCGCCGGGCAGCAGCAGCTCGCCGCCGCCGGCGACCTGTTCGCCGGTCGACAACCGTTCGGCGTAATGGGTGTGGTTGCCGCTCCAGCCGGTGTGCACGGCCCAGATCTCACCGTCGGCGAAACCGAAGCCCGGCGTACCGACGTGGAGCACGGTGGCGGCCTCGGGACCCGTACGACCCTTGCGACCCTCGCGGAGGTGGACACCCACCCCCATCGCCTGGCGTTGCGGCGTCCGTTCCTTGCCCCAGCGGCCGGCCAGGTCGAGGATCTCCCGCGCGACGGCCGGGACGGGGAAGGCCAGGACCAGGTCGTTCAGGCCGTACGCGGCGCCGGTGTTCCTCAGCTCGGCCTGGGCTCGGATCAGTCCGCCGGTGAGCAGCTCGAAGCGCAGGGTGAGAGCGAGCTCGGCGATCTCGTCGACGGCATCGACCTCGATGGCCGTCGGTCCCTCCCGGGTGATCAGGGGCTGGTCGGCGGCCACGGTCTCACCGCCGATGCGGAGGGCGGAGGTCGTGAACTTCGGTGACCAGGCGCCGCCGGCCCGCGACCCGCTGAGCCCCGGTCGACCCACCCAACCCGTCCAGTGCTCGGGCAGCAGGGACAGCCGTACCGGTTCGTCGACCACGTTGGCCGTGATCGGCGCCACCCCGCCCTCGACCAGGGCCGCAGCTTCGTCGGTGCTGAGCTCACCCAGCTCGGCACCCCAGTGGGTGAGGGCCGGGAGGTGGCCGTCGGTCAGGTCGAGCAGGACGGAGACCCCCTCGCTGCGGAGGGCGATGCGGGTGTTCACGGGGTAGCTCACAGCACGACCCTAGCGGCGCTCGACCGGGCCTTGATGGAGTGGCATGGTGGCGAAAACTCAGGCAACCGGACCGCTGGTGGGCGTACGCGTGATCGAGCTGGCCGGCATCGGACCGGCACCGTTCGCCGCGATGATGCTGGCCGAGCTGGGGGCGGACGTCGTCCGCGTCGACCGGCCCGGGGCGGCCTCACCCATCCCCACGGACCCGCACTTCGACCTGCTGAATCGGGGCAAGCGCTCGATCGCCCTGGACCTCAAGCAGCCCGCCGACCTGACCACGCTGCGTTCGCTGATCGCCCGAGCCGGCGTGCTGGTCGAGGGTTATCGGCCCGGGGTGGCCGAACGGCTCGGCGTCGGGCCGGACGCCTGCCACCGTTCCCTGGTCTACGGCCGGATGACCGGGTGGGGGCAGGACGGGCCGTTGGCGAGCACGGCCGGGCACGACATCACCTATATCGCCGCGACCGGCGCCCTCGACGCCATCGGGTCGGCGGACGGGCGGCCGCAACCCCCGCTCAACCTCGTCGGCGACTTCGGCGGGGGCGCCCTCTATCTCGTCGTCGGGATCCTCGCGGCCCTGCGGCACGCCGAGGCCACGGGGCAGGGACAGGTCGTGGACGCCGCCATCGTCGACGGAACCGCGCACCTGACCACGATGATGCACGCGGCGCTGGCCTGCGGGGAGTGGGAGGGCGAGCGCGGCCACAACCTGCTCGACTCCGGGGCGGCGCAGTACGACACGTACGCGACCGCCGACGACCGCTACCTCGCCGTCGGCTCGCTCGAGCCCAAGTTCTTCGCCGAGCTGGTCCGCGTCCTCGGGGTCGCCGACCGGCTGCCGGCCCCGCCGGAGCGGGACGACTGGGACGCCGCCCACGCGCTGATCGCCGCTGCCTTCCGGACTCGGACCCGCGACGCCTGGGTCGAGGCCTTCGCCGGCACCGACGCCTGCGTTGAACCGGTCCTCACCTTCGCCGAGGCCCCGTCACACCCCCATCTCGCCGCGCGCGGCACCTTTGCTGAGCGCGACGGGGTCGTCCAGCCCGCCCCGGCCCCCCGCTTCTCCCGTACGCCGACCGCCCTCAGCTCCGCGCCGCCGATGCCCGGTCAGGACACGGACGAGGTTCTGCGGGACTGGGGCGTACGCCTGCGCCGGGTGGCCTGAGGCTTGGGGTCGTACGGCCGCCGTCGGGCTGGTGTCGTCTGAGGCTGGCGTCGTGGGCTGAGGCTGGCGTCGTTTCGCACCAGTGGGTGCCGTACAAGTGGGTTTCGGGCCGTCAGAGCACCTTTCTCGCACCCACTGGTGCGAAACGACCGGCCAGGTCCCGCGCCGTCAGGTGATTCGGCCCCTACCTCACCGCCATCAGACCGGCCTGGGGCCAACGTGTCGTGTGGGGCGTACGGGGCTGTTGTGATCTGCCGGTTTCGCAGGTATACCTGCGACCTCCTCGCTTTACCCGCGATATATCGCGGGTAAAGCGCTGTCATCGCAGGTA
>DATDBS010000007.1:0-10405 GCA_036524735.1 Propionibacteriaceae bacterium | reverse complement strand
TGCGGGGCCGGCCGATGATGATCAACGTCTGGGCACAGTGGTGCGAACCGTGCCGGGCCGAGGCGCCCTACATTGCCGAGGTCGCCACCGTGAACTCCTCAGACCTGATGGTCCTCGGCCTCAACTTCCAGGAGACCCGGCCTGAGCTGGCCATCGAGTTCGCCCAGTTCGCCTCCTGGCGCTACCCGCAGATGGAGGATCCCGACCAGTCCATCAAGGCACCGCTCCAGCTGGTCGGGATGCCGCAGACCTTCTTCGTCCGCGCCGACGGGACCATCGCCCACCGGCAGACCCTGCCGTTCCGGTCGGCCGACGAGATCCGGTCCGTGGCGAAGCAATACCTGGGGGTCACCCCGTGATCACGGAGACGCCCACCTGGCTGGCCCCGCTGTCCGCCGCTCTCGCCGAGCCCATCCGGCTCGACGAGGTCGTCGCCATCCGACCCGGCGTCGGCGGTCGGGCGGCTGCGGTGCTGGTGCTGATCGCCGAGGGCGCGCGCGGACCGGAGATCTTGTTCGTGGAGCGGGCCTCGACCCTGCGTACGCACGCCAGCCAGATCGCTTTCCCGGGCGGCGCGGCGGACCCGGAGGACGTCGACCTGATCGACACGGCACTCCGTGAGGCCGAGGAGGAGACGGGCGTCGACCGCGCGGGGATCGACGTCCTCGGGCAGCTGCCCCCGGCGTACGTCTCGGTCAGTGGGTTCGACGTGACGGCGGTGATCGCCTGGTGGCGTCACCCCACCCCGGTACGCGCGGTCGACCTGGCCGAGGTGGCGACGGTGCCGGTCGTACCCGTCTCCGTCCTGACCGACCCGGAGCTTCGGTTCCGGGTGCACCACCCGTCGGGCTATACCGGCCCGGCGTTCGCCGTCGACGACCACCTGATCTGGGGGCTGACGGCCCACCTGCTCGACGGGGTGCTGGACCTGGCCGGCTGGCAACAGCCGTGGGACCGCACCCGTCAACGAGAAATCCCGGCCCGGTACCTGACCGGCCGACCTGATTCTGGAGGACCCGATGCCCACTGAACCGAACGCTGTGGATCCGACCGACCGGGATCTGCACGACGAGCTGATGGAGCGATGGAACGCGACCCTGCCCAACCAGGAGCCGTTGGGCGAGGCGCTGCTCCAGCGCTACGCCGAACCGCACCGTCTCTACCACAACACCGAGCACCTGCACCGGGTGCTGACCACGATCGACGAGCTGGCGACCGACGAGGACCTCTACCTCGTACGCCTCGCGGCCTGGTTCCACGACGCGATCTATGACATCCCGTTCCGCGAGCTGACCAACGAGGAGGCCTCGGCCCGTCTGGCCATCCGCTCGCTCAGCCGGGCCGGCTTCGAGCAGGAGGACATGACCCAGGTCGCCCGCCTCGTACGGCTGACCGCCACCCACCTGCCCGGCAGCCGAGACCCCGAGGGCGAGCTGCTCTGCGACGCCGACCTGGCCATCCTCGCGTCCACGCCCGAGGAGTACGCGGCCTACGTGGCGGCGGTGCGCGAGGAGTACGCGGAGGTGCCGGACCGGGAGTTCATGGAGGCCCGGTACGACGTGCTGGAACCGATGCTGGAGGGCGAGCTCTTCCGCACCGCCAAGGGGCGTCTGATGACCGAGGCGGCCCAGGCCAATCTCGCCGCTGAATGTCGGAGTCTGGAGGACCGGCTCGACGCGCTCATGGCAGGATCGAGGAATGACCGCCGAACTCTCGACCGTAGCCCCGACGCGCCCTGACGGCTGGTGGAAATCCGCCGTCGTCTACCAGATCTATCCGCGGTCGTTCGCGGACAGCAACGGTGACGGGGTCGGTGATCTGCCGGGCATCACGTCCAAGGTGGACTACCTCCACCAGCTCGGCGTCGACGTGGTCTGGCTGTCCCCGGTCTACGCGTCGCCGATGGACGACAACGGCTACGACATCAGCGACTACACCGACGTCGACCCGCTCTTCGGCAGCCTGGACGACCTCGACCGGTTGATCACCGAGCTCCACGACCGCGGCATGAAGCTGGTCATGGACCTGGTGGTCAACCACACCTCCGACGAGCACGCCTGGTTCGAGGAGTCTCGCGACCCGGCCTCGCCGAAGCGTGACTGGTTCTGGTGGCGCCCCGCCCGCGAGGGTTTCGAACCGGGCACCCCCGGCGCCGAGCCGACGAACTGGGGCTCTTTCTTCTCGGGGTCGGCCTGGCAGTTCGACCCGGCGAGCGGTGAGTACTTCATGCACCTGTTCTCCCGCAAGCAGCCCGACCTGAACTGGGAGAACCCGGAGGTCCGCCAGGCGGTCTACGCCATGATGCGGTGGTGGGTCGACCGCGGCGTCGACGGATTCCGGATGGACGTCATCAACCTGATCTCCAAGACGGGGGAGCCGGCCGACGGGACCCCGGGACCCGACGGTTTCGCCCACTGCCTGGAGTACGTGGCGAACGGACCCCGGCTGGAGGAGTTCCTCCGCGAGATGAACGCCGAGGTTGGCCTCGACGAGCGCAACCTGATCACGGTGGGTGAGATGCCTGCGTCCACGATCGAGCTGGCCCGATCGGTCACCGACCCCGACCACCACGAGCTCAACATGGTCTTCACCTTCGAGCACGTCAGCCTCGACGCCGACCTGGGGTCGAAGTTCGACATCCGGGACCTCGAACTGCCCGTGCTGAAGAAGAACCTGGCCTCCTGGCAGGTCGGGTTGGCCGAGGTCGGGTGGAACTCGCTGTACTGGGACAACCACGACCAGCCGCGGGCCGTGTCGCGGTTCGGCGACGACGCCCCGGAGCACCGGGTGAACGCCGCCAAGACCCTGGCCACCGTGCAGCACGCCCACCGCGGCACGCCATACGTCTACCAGGGTGAGGAGCTGGGCATGACGAACACCAACTTCGTCGACATCGCCCAGTACCAGGACCTGGAGTCGGTCAACTACCACGCGACCGCGATGAGCCTCGGGCTCGAGGTCGAGACGGTCATGGCCGGGCTGGCCGCCCGCAGCCGGGACAACGCCCGTACGCCGGTCCAGTGGGACGACACTTCGCAGGCCGGTTTCACCCAGGGCATCCCCTGGTTGCCGGTCAACCCGAACTACGTGACCATCAACGCCGAAGCGGCGGTGGCCGACCCGGACTCGGTGTTCCACCACTTCCGGAAGCTCATCGAGCTCCGCCACACCCACGAGATCCTGGTCGAGGGCACGTTCGCGTTGCTGCTGCCCGACCACCCGCAGCTCTGGGTCGTGACCCGGACCCACGGTGACCAGGTGCTGACCATGGTGGCCAACTGCTCGTCTGAGCCGGTGACCCTGCCGGAAGGCAGTGTCGGCGATCTGTCCGGAGCTCAGATTCTGCTCACCACCCACGGCGACTCCGGCAGCTGGGATCTGCAGCCCTGGGAGTCCCGGATCTACCTGGCGGGCTGAGTTTCAGGGGTTGGAGCGCAACCCCTTCGGGGCCTTCGACGGGCTCAGGGCGCGTAACGGGCTCAGGGCGCGGGGAACGTACGGCCGAGCCAGTCGAGCAGGGCGGTGTTCACGGCGTCGGGGGATTCTTCGTGGGGGAGATGGCCGACCCCGGGCAGACTGACGAGCTCGGACGAACCGCTCACCCGCCCGGCGGCGGCCCGCATGGCCGACTCGGGGACCAGCGGGTCGACCGCGCCGTGGATGGACAGCAGCGGGACGTCCCGGCGACGCCGTAAGGCGCGGCGGTACGCCAGCCCCCCGCTGCGGATCTGGTTGCGGACGAACATCCGCTGGTACTCCAGGGCGCAGTGCGGACTGGGCCACAACATCAGCGCGTCGCGGTAGTGCCGGGCCTCGGCCGCGGTCAAGAAGTCCTTCCGGCCGGCTCGGCTCCTTAGCAGCTCCTCGATGTAGAGACCGTCGTCGGCCATGATCCGCCGTTCGGGCAGCAGCGGCACCTGGAAGAACGCGAGGTTGCCCAGACCGTGGCGCCACGGAAAGGCCAGCGGGTGGGGTGCAGCGACGGCGACCAGCCCGGCGACCTGATCAGGGGCGTACGCCAACGTCGACCACGCGGCCATCCCACCCCAGTCGTGCCCGACGAGCACGGCCCGGGAGCAGCCCAGGCTGCGAACCACCCCGGCGACATCAGACGCCGTGGTCCACGGGTCGTACCCGCGGGGGGTCTTGTCGCTCGCCCCGTAGCCACGCAGGTCGAGCGCGACGGCGCTGTAGCCGGCGGCGTCCAGCGCCGGGAGCTGGTGGCGCCAGGCCCACCAGAACTCGCCAAAGCCGTGCAGCAGCAGCACGAGCGGCCGGTCAGGAGCGAAGTGCTCGCTGACCGCGACGTGGAAGCGGATGGAGTTGGCCGTCAGATCGCGGTGCCGCCAGGGCCCCTCGATCAAGATGTCGCGTACTCCCGCTCCGCCCACGAGTTCGGTCTCGTTCGCAGGTCGGGCGCTCGATCAGCGCAGCTGGCGGTTCTCGACGACCTGGCCCTCGATGCGAGGAGCCTTCGCCGCGGCGATGCCCTGCTGGGTCGCGGCCTTGAGCTCGGTCACGGTCAAGTTGGCCTGCTTGATCGTCCGCTCGGGCCCCTTCACCTTCTTGACCAGTCGCAACCCGATGAAGGCGAGGACCCCGGCGACGATCAGCAGCACGACCCCGACGATCAGGAAAGACAGCCAGTACGGCAGATCGAACCCCTGCGCGATCCCGAACGCGGCCGCGAAGTAGAGCACCGACAGTGCGCAGATCGCGAAGTAACCGGCGGCGCCGAACATGCCCGCGCCGATGCCGGCGTTCTTCGCGGCCGGCACGAGCTCGGCCTTGGCCAGCTGCACTTCGTCGCGCACCAAGATCTTCACGTCTTCGGTGATGCTCTTGATGATGTCGCCGACTGCCTGGTCTGCCATGTGTCACTCCCTCGGGTCGATGCTGAGCCTAGTCTGTCGTCCGCCTGCCGCGGCGGCTCATCCGGCCCTCCCTGCCGGCGTGCCGCGACGGCCCGCCGTTTGGTTGCCGTCGGCTACGATCAGCCTTTGGTGTGCCGGGAAGTCTGGTCGGCGACAACGCTGACGACCCCCGAGGAGCTCAGACCCATGACCCAGTCGCCCTGGCTGCCGCTGTTCTCCCGCGGCACCTGGCCAGAGGCCTCAAGGCTGACCGCGCTGCTGCGTCGCGAGACCGTCGGTGGAGCCCTGCTGCTGGCGGCGACGGTGGTCGCGCTGGTCTGGGCCAACTCGCCGTGGTCGGGCGCGTACGCGGCGCTGCGCGACACGACCGTCGGGCCCGAGGCCCTGCACCTGGACCTCACCCTCGGAGCCTGGGCGGGGGACGGGCTGCTCGCCATCTTCTTCTTCGTGGCCGGCCTGGAGCTCAAGCGGGAGTTCGTGGCCGGCGACCTGCGCGACCCGCGCCGCGCCGCGCTCCCGGTCGTCGCCGCGGTGGGCGGGATGGCGGTGCCGGCCCTGGTGTTCGTCCTGGTCAACCTGCGTACGGGAGATGGTGCGCTCTCGGGCTGGGCCATCCCCACCGCGACCGACATCGCCTTCGCGCTGGCCGTGCTCGCCGTGGTCAGCACCCACCTGCCGTTGGGGCTGCGGACCTTCCTGCTCACCTTGGCCGTGGTCGACGACCTGCTGGCCATCACCATCATCGCGATCTTCTACACCCGTGAGCTGCACCCGTTGCTTCTGCTGGCTGCGGCCGTACCGCTGGGGTTGTTCGCGCTCCTGGTCCAGCGACGGGTGCGCTCGTGGTGGCTGCTGGTGCCGCTCGCGTTGGTCACGTGGGGCCTCTTCCACGCGTCCGGTGTGCACGCCACGGTGGCCGGGGTGCTGCTCGGATTCACCGTTCCGGTGCTCCGCAGCGAGGCGGCCGGCGGACCCGATGCCGGCCCCGGTCTGGCCGAGCACTTCGAGCACCGGATCCGACCGCTGTCCGCCGGGTTCGCCGTACCCGTCTTCGCCTTCTTCGCCGCGGGCGTGACGGTCGGAGGGTTCAGCGGACTGGTCGAGTCGCTCAGCGATCGGGTCGCCCTGGGCATCGTGCTCGGGTTGGTGGTGGGCAAGACGATCGGCGTCTTCGGCGCCACCTACCTGATGGCCCGGTTCACCCGGGCGCGGCTGGATGCCGACCTGCGCTGGGTCGACGTACTCGGGGTCTCCGTGCTGGCCGGCATCGGGTTCACCGTCGCCCTGTTGATCGGAGACCTGGCGTACGGCGCCGGGAGCGACCGGGACGAGCACGTCAAGGTCGGTGTGCTCTGCGGGTCGCTGCTCGCCGCCCTGCTCGCCGTGGTCATCCTGCGGATCCGCAACCGCACCTATCGCCAGCTGTCCGAGGCTGAGGAGCGCGACGACGACGGAGACGGTACGCCGGACGTCTACCAGGCCCAGGCCGGACCGAGGTAGCCGCCGGCGCCGCGCCTGGTCACTCGCTGGGCGGGCTGGCCGTCAGGTTGTCCTTGATCAGGTTCATCACCGACGAGTCGGTCAGGGTCGTCACGTCGCCCAGCTCGCGGTTCTCGGCGATGTCCTTGAGCAGCCGGCGCATGATCTTGCCCGACCGGGTCTTGGGGAGCTCCTCGACGACCATGATCTGGCGAGGTCGGGCGATCGCACCGATCTCCTTGGCCACGTGCTTGCGGAGCTCGGCGACCACGTCGGGACCGCCGTCCCCGGCCTCGGAGCGCAGGATCACGAACGCCACGATGGCCTGACCGGTGGTCTCGTCGGTCGCCCCCACGACCGCTGCTTCGGCGACCTTGGGGTGCGACACCAGGGCGGACTCGATCTCGGTGGTCGACATCCGGTGCCCGGACACGTTCATCACGTCGTCGACCCGGCCGAGCAGCCAGAGGTCACCGTCGTCGTCCTTCTTGGCCCCGTCGCCGGCGAAGTAGAGCCCAGGAAACCGTGACCAGTACGTGTCGGCGTAACGCTGGTCATCACCCCACAGGGTGCGCAGCATGGCCGGCCACGGGTGGGTGACGACGAGGTAGCCGCCGGAACCGTCCGGGACCGGCTGTGCCTCGTCGTTGACGACGTCGACCTGGATCCCGGGTACGGCGCGCATCGCGGCCCCAGGCTTGCCCTCGGTGACCCCGGGCATCGGGGAGATCATGTGCATCCCCGTCTCGGTCTGCCACCAGGTGTCGACCACCGGGGTGGTGTCGCCGCCGATGACCCGGCGGTACCAGACGTACGCCTCGGGGTTGATCGGTTCGCCGACCGAGCCGAGGATCCGGAGCGAGGAGAGGTCGAACTTGTCCGGAATCTGTTCTCCCCACTTCATGAAGGTCCGGATCGCGGTCGGGGCGCAGTAGAGAATCGTCACCTTGTACTTCTCGATGATCTCCCACCACCGTCCCTTGTGCGGGGTGTCGGGGGTGCCCTCGTACATCACGCTGGTCGTGGCGTTGACCAGCGGACCGTAGACCAGGTACGAGTGCCCGGTCACCCAGCCGATGTCGGCCGCGGTCCAGAAGACGTCGGTCTCCGGCTTCAGGTCGAAGGTCGCCCAGTGGGTGTAGGAGGTGCCGACCAGGTAACCGGCGGTCGTGTGCAGGATGCCCTTCGGCTTTCCGGTGCTGCCCGAGGTGTACATGATGTAGAGCGGGTGCTCGGCGGGGAAGGCCTCGCAGGTGTGTTCCGTCGACTGCCCACCGACGAACTCGTGCCACCACAGGTCCCGGCCGGCCTGCATCTCCGTGTCCTGCTTGGTCCGCTGGATGACGAGCACGTGGCGTACGTCGGGGCACTTCTGCAGGGCCTCGTCCACCGCGGGCTTCAAGGCGGACGCGGCACCCTTGCGGTAGCCCCCGTCGGCGGTGATGACGATCTCCACGCCGCAGTCGATGATCCGGGTGGACAGGGCGTCGGCCGAGAAGCCGCCGAAGACCACGGTGTGCGGGGCGCCGAGCCGCGCGCACGCGAGCATCGCCACCACGGCCTCGGGGATCATCGGAAGGTAGATCGCGACCCGGTCACCGGCCTTCACACCGAGTTCGACCAGGGCGTTCGCGGCCTGCTTCACCTGGGTCGTGAGGTCGGCGTACGTGATGGTGCGGGTGTCGCCCGGCTCACCCTCGAAGTAGAACGCGACCCGATCGCCCAGACCGGCCTCGACGTGGCGGTCCAGACAGTTGTACGCCGTGTTCAGGGTCCCGTCGGCGTACCACTTCGCGAACGGCGGGTTCGTCCAGTCGAGGGTTTCGGTCGGTTCGGAGTCCCAGCTCAGTCGACGGCCCTGCTCGGCCCAGAAAGCCACGACGTCGGCGTCGGCGTCGGCGTAGGTCTGCGCTGTGACGTTGGCCTGCGCGACGAGATCCGCAGGCGGGGCGAACCGACGCTCCTCGTGGGAAAGATTGGACAGGGCTTCGTCGCTCACGTCAGTCTCCTCGGCTTCGCTTAGTTAAGGGTTCCCCAAAAATTATCTGTGGCCAGAGTATCCAGATGTACTATCGGAACCGCTGGGGAAGTCGGCTCCGCGATGACGGGACTCGCGCCGGGAAAGCCACTTCAGCACCATCGAATCACCACCGATTCATCAGCGCTCACCTGGGGACGCCAGTCGTCGATGCCCGACGCCGCGTGTTTGTGTTTGTCCGCTCTCGGGGGTCGTTTCTCTCAGGAGTCGTCATGCCCCGCTCCATTCCCGCCTGCCTTCAGCGCGCCCTCCGCGTCGCCTCCGTGGCCACCGTTGCGCTTGCCTGCTCGCTCGGTAGCACGGTGCTGACCGTGCCGGGTGCGCACGCTGCGCCGGTCACCGCGAACAACCTCTCCTCCACCCTGCCGGCCACCCCGGCCGGGCTGGACAAGACCGGAAGCGTGCTGCCGCGGACGGACTACCCCATCCCGTCGGGGGCCATCTTCATGTCGACCTCGGGTAGTGACGCCAACTCGGGGACTCTGAAGTCCCCGGTCAAGTCGTTGAACCAGGCCGTCAAGCTCGCGCCCGACAACGGGACGATCGTGCTGCGGAGCGGGGAGTACCGCGACTGGTACCACAACAAGGACGCCTCTAGCTACGGCATCGTCACCAAGAGCTTGACGTTCCAGGCCTATCCCGGTGAGCGGCCCTGGTTCAACGGGACGAACAAGCTCAAGTCCACGCGGTGGACCAAGACCGCCGGCCGGAACCTGTGGTCGATGTCGTGGAAGACGCCCAACTTCTGTGACGGTCAGTACTACTCGCGACCGCTCGCCGACCAGCAGGAGAAGCCGAACAACGGACCCTGCGCCCACTTCGACATGTCCAAGGACCCGTCCAACCCGATGGCGGTCGACCCGCAGATGCTCTTCGTCGACAACCTCGGGTTGCGCCAGGTGACGTCGCTCTCCCAGGTCAGCGCCAAGACCTTCTTCTACGACTGGAAGGCGAAACGCCTCTACCTGGGGGTCGCGCCGGAGGGTCGCAAGGTGGAGGCATCGGTTCGCCCCATGGCCATGGTGTTGAGCAACAAGGGCAACGGGTTCCGGATCCTCGGCATCGGGTTCCGTAAGTTCGCCACGAACGAGTTCCACAACCTGACCAATGCCGTGATCTACGTCGGTGGCTCGAAGCTGATGCTCGAAAATAGTGTCTTCACCGAGAACGCGGCCGGTGCGGTCAGCTTCTCCAACCCGCGGCCTGGCTCGGTGGTGCGAAGCACGGTCTTCGCTCGTAACGGCTACGTCGCGCTGGGAGGCAACGGGACGGCGCCGAGCGGTCAGCGTAATGACCTCGTCGTCGACGGCAACGTGTTCTACCGCAACAACGCCGAGAAGTTCGGCACCGGTTGTTCCATCTCCTGCGGGCAGGCGGCAGCCAAGTTCGCCCACATGCTCGGCCTGACTCTGAGCAGCAATCTGGTCGAGGAAACCGGGGGCAACGGCGGCGGACTCTGGTGCGATCTGGGCTGCCGGGACACCAAGATCGTCTACAACACTGTCCGTGCCAACCCGGGGGCGGGCATCTTCTACGAGGTCTCGAGTGAGGGCATCATCGCCGGCAACGTGGTCACCGGCAGCCAGTACGGCATCGCGGTGGCCTCGGCGACGACCAAGGTCTACAACAACACCCTGGCCGACAACACCCAGGGCATCAACGTCTATGACGACAGCCGGACCCTGGGTCGCGACGGCTGGGACGACATCGGTCCGGACACCCGTGACGTCGAGGTCGTGAACAACGTGGTCTCCGGGAACAACTACTCCTTGCTCGCATCATCGGCCAAGGTCAAGGCGGCACCTCCGAACACCGGGGCCGAGGATGTGTTCTCCCGCGTCGACTACAACGCCTTCTACCAGAGCAACGGCGCTCGCCCGGTCTTCGTCTACTGGCGGACCCTGGCGGGACAGCAGACTCTGTTCCGCAGCCGAATCACCTTCAACGACCACAGCGGGTTCGAGAAGTCAGGTGACTGGCTGACCGGACCGCAGCAGCCGCTGTTCGAGGGCAG
>DATDBS010000006.1:0-13481 GCA_036524735.1 Propionibacteriaceae bacterium | reverse complement strand
GAGATGTGCACCTCGACGACGTTCTCGTCGAAGCCGTCGTAGCCCCAGACCGCGGTCAGGATCTGGGTCTTGCTGACCACGCGTTCGCGGTGGCTCGCGAGGTAGCCGAGCAGTCGGCGTTCGGTGTCGGTCAGGTCCAGGGTCAGCCCGGCGCGCTGGACCGAGCCCGCGTCGTCACCGATGACCAGGTCGCCGACCGAGATCGAGCTACCACCCACCCGCGTCCGTCGGAGCACTACGTGGATCCGCGCCACCAGCTCGGCCATCGCGAACGGCTTGACCAGGTAGTCATCGGCCCCGTGGGTCAGGCCCTCCAGTCGGTCGACCAGTGCGTCGCGGGCGGTCAGCATCACCACCGCGGCGGTGCTCGTACGCCGGATCACCGCCAGCAGCGCGAACCCGTCCCGCCCGGGCAGCATCACGTCGAGGAGCACCAGGTCGGGTCCGAACGCACCGAGCAGGGTCTCCAGCTCGCTCCCGTCCGGCCGGGAATCGACCTCGAAACCCTGGGCGCCGAGTGCGGTGACCACCGGCAGTCGGATGGCGTCAGCGTCCTCGATGACCAGGACGCGGGCGGCAGGCACCTGCTCATTGTCGCCCCCTAGGGTGACCGCATGACTGTTCCACCGCGGAAACGAGTGGCGATCCTGGGTGTCGGGATGATCGGGGAGGTGCACCGTCGGGCCGCCGTCCTGGCCGGTGCGGACCTCGTCGGGGTGATGGCGTCCAGCCCGGAACGCTCCGTCCAGGTGGCCGAGCAGTGGGGGGTGGCCCAGGCGTACGCCAGCCTCGACGAGGTGGTGGCCAGTGACGTCGAGGTCGTGCACATCTGCACCCCGAACGACTCCCACGTGCCCTACGCCGTCGCGCTGATGGAGGCCGGCAAGCACGTGCTGTGCGAAAAGCCGTTGGGGGTCAGCCTGGTGGACGCCCAGCGAGCCGCCGCGGCGGCCGAGCGGACCGGGATGGTCAACACGATCCCGTTCGCGTACCGGTTCCACCCGATGGCCCGGGAGATGCGGGCGCAGGTGCAGAGCGAGGCTTTCGGTGCGGTGAACCTGATGCACGGCAGCTATCTGCAGGACTGGCTGCTGAACCCGAGGTCGACCAGCTGGCGGGTGGACTCGAAGTCCGGCGGTCCGTCACGGGCGTTCGGCGACATCGGTTCGCACTGGTGCGACCTGGTCGAGTGGGTGACCGGGGACCGGATCGCCGAGCTCGTGTCCACCACCTCGATCACGATCCCGCAGCGGCCGGTGCCGGGCGGCACGACCATGAGCCTCGCCGGCGAGGGTGGCCCCCTGATCGACGTGGACACCGAGGACACCGCGATCATCGCCTTCCGCACCGTCAAGGGCGTCGTCGGTTCGGCCGTGATCAGCCAGCTCAGCGCCGGACGCAAGAACCGGCTGTGGCTCCAGGTCGACGGGATGCAGCGCAGCGCCGCCTTCGACCAGGAGAACCCCGAACAGCTCTGGATCGGCGCCGAGGAGTCGACCACGATCCTGCTGCGCGACCCGAACCACGGCTCGCCCGAGCAGCGCCGGCTGTCCCGGCTGCCCGCCGGTCACGTTCAGGGTTACGCCCAGTGCTTCGAGAACTACGTCGCCGACTCCTACGCCGCCGTCGACGCCCACGCCGGACACGGTGAGGTGCCGCAGGGACTGCCGACCTTCGCCGACGGGGCCCGCGCCGCCTCGATCTGCGACGCCATGCTGCAGTCCGCGGCGAGCAAGCGGTGGGTGACCGTCGCCTGATCCGCCCGGCGTACCGGTCGCGATCGGTCAGGCAGACTCGGGTCGTGAGCTGGGACCTGAGTCGACCTGTCGCCGAGGTCGCGCCGACCCTGCTCGGCGCGGTCGTGCGGCACGGTGAGGTCGCCATCCGGCTGACCGAGGTCGAGGCGTACGAGGGGGCCACCGACCCGGCCTCGCACGCCTACCGCGGGCGGACGCCGCGGAACGAGGTGATGTTCGGACCGGCCGGGTTTGCCTATCTGTACTTCAACTACGGAATGCATTGGTGTTTGAACGTGGTCTGCGGTCCGGACGGGGTGGCTTCGGGGACGCTGCTGCGGGCCGGCGAGGTCGTCGAGGGCCTGGAGTTGGCCCGATCGCGACGCGGTAGGTCGAAGGATCGTGACCTCGCTCGTGGCCCGGGCCGACTGGCCCAGGCCCTTGGTCTGGACGCGGAGCAGAAGGGAACACCCCTGTTCGGCGGCGGGCCGGTGCTGCTGGAGGGCCCGGGCACGCCATCCGAGGCGATCCTGTCCGGTCCCCGGGTCGGAGTCTCCGCCGCGGCCGACCGCCCCTGGCGCTTCTGGCTTGCCGGCAACCCGTACGTCTCGGACTACAAGCGCAGCCCGCGCGCACACCCCCGGCCCGGACCGGAAACTGGCGACAGATAAGGGTTCCGGCGGCCCGAAACCCCTGAACTGTCGCCAGTTTCGCGAGAAGGAGGGGCCCTACTCCAGCGGAGCCAGTGAGCCGAGGATCGAGGGGATGAACTCGGCCATCGTCGGGTGGATCGGCAGCGCATCGCGTACGGCGGGATAGAGCACCCCGGTCTGGATGGCCATCGAGATGATCTGGACGAGATCGTCGGCGTGCAGTCCGAGAATCGTCGCCCCCAGGAATTCCTTCGAGTCGGCGTCGACCAGGATCCGCATCACGCCGGCCGTCTCGCCCTCCAGTACGGCCCGGCTGACGCTGCTCATCGGAACCTCGGCCTTGAGGACCCGGCGGCCTGACTTGCGCGCCTCCGCCAGGGTCATGCCCACCCGTCCGAGGGGCGGGTCGGTGAACATGGCGTACGCGGTGATCCGGCCGTCGACCGTACGCGGCGGGTCGAGATAGATCTGGGAGTCCTGGTACGCGGTGTGGGTGAATGCGCCGCGACCGTTGACGTCTCCCAGCGCCCACACCCCGGGTACGGAGGTCTGGAACCGGCCGTCGATGGTGAAGAAACCTTTCTCGTCGGTCGCGATCCCGTGGTCGGCGCCGAGCAGGTCGGAGTTGGAGCGGCGACCGGTGGCGAGCAGCAGGTGGCTGCCCGAGATCGTCAGTCCGTCCTCGAGCTCGACCTCGACGCCGTCGGCGTGCGGTCCGACCCTGGACGTGCGGCCCCGCGCGATGGTGACACCCTCCTCGACCAGCACGCCGGTCAGGATCTCGGAGACATCAGGATCCTCCCGACCGGCCACCCCACCGCCCGCGATGATCGTGACCTTGGCTCCGAACCGCTGGAACATCTGGCCGAACTCCAACCCGATGTAGCCTCCGCCGACGATGACCAGATGGGTCGGCAGCTCCTCCAGAGCGAGGAGTTCGACCTCGGTCATGGCGGAGATGGTGTCGAGGCCCGGCAGCGGCGGGATCGAGGCCCGGGCGCCGAGGTTGAGGTAGACGGCCGAGGTCACGAGCTCCCGGTCCCCGACGGTGACCCGGTGAGCCTTGCCCTCCGGGTCGCTGACCAGGGTCGCGAGCCCGTGGATGAGCTCGAGGCCGTCGACGCTGTCGACCCAGTCGGCCAACGACTGACGCATCGTGTCGATGATCGCGCGCACCCGGCTGATCGCCACCCGGAAGTCCACGGTCACCTCCCCGGTGTGCACGCCGTACGCCGCCGCTCGCCGAGCCTGGTGGGCCACGACCCCGCTCGCCCGGAGCGCCTTGGTGGGCTTGCAGCCGTGGTTGAGGCAGGTGCCGCCGACCTCAGCCATCTCCACCAGGGCGACCCGCTTGCCCTGACCGGCCAGGGCGGCGGCGACGCCCGGACCCGCTTGCCCCGCTCCGATGACGATTGCTTCGAACTGTTCCACCGGTCGGGCTCCTTCGGGTTTGGACGACGCAGCTCAACTTACGCCGCGCGGTTCACCTCGCGAGCTCCGATCCGCCGGGGCCGGCGGGCGGCCGCCTTGGGCGCTTCGGGACCGCGGCGGAGGGCGCGACGGTGCTGCGCTTCCAATCCGACGACGATGGCTGACACCAACAACAAGAACACGATGAATTCGGTCATGGCAGCAATCATTCGACCATCTGATTCCTGCCGATAGTGGCATGGCTGACTCTGTAAGAAAGAATTCTGCCACCACTGAGTGGTGGCAACGATGTCGGCTCGCTCACGCGTACGGAAGGTGACGATTGGGCAAACGTCTCGAGATCTGCCTAGACTCCGTCGCGGAAAGATAACGGAATGGTCTCGATGCGTCGGGAGAAGTGGAGAACTTGTGGCTCGACAGCGCCCACGCCGGGCAGCCCGCCCTGCGCTCGCAACACGCGTAGCCCGGATCGCCCTGCCTGCGGCGATGGTTGGTGCAGTCACGACGGGAATCATCGTCGCGGCATCGCCCAACCAGACCCAGGTCGCCTACCCGGCCCCCGCAGTCAGCCTTCCCGCCGCCGTCGCGGCAACACCGAGCACGACCCGTCACGACCAGGTGAGCCGCGGGCTGTCCAGCGCTCGCCCCTCGATCAGTGCCAGCCCCTCAGCGTCGGCGGCCCCCAAGGCGAAGCCGTCCGCGAAAGCCGCGGCCAAGCCGGTCGTCAAGGACCCGGCTCTGAAGGTCACGGGCAGCAAGTACGCCACCTCGGCCCTGAACATCCGACTCGACCCGGCCGCCAAGTCCGACGTCGTGACCACCGTCAAGGCCGGCTCGAAGCTGTCGGTGACCAATGCCGTACGCGACGGCTTCCGCTTTGTGAGCTACGACGGCAAGGGCCGCTGGGTCACCAACAAGTACCTGTCGGACAAGAAGCCGACGGTGGCCACCTCCGGCGGTATCTCGGACGCCCCCTGCAAGCTCGGCTCCAAGGTCGAGTCCGGTCTGACCCCGGATGCGATCAAGGTGCACCGCGCGATCTGCGCGAAGTTCCCCCAGGTCCGGGCCTACGGTGGCGTCCGTTCCGGCGGCGGCAACCACGGCAGCGGTCGCGCGGTCGACAACATGATCTCCGACTCGACCGTCGGCTGGGAGATCGCGCGCTGGGTCCGGGCCAACGCCAAGGCACTCGGCGTCAGCGAGGTCATCTACTCCCGCAAGATCTGGACCGTTCAGCGCGGCAGCGAAGGCTGGCGCGGGATGTCGGACCGGGGGTCGGCGTCGGCCAACCACTACGACCACGTCCACGTCTCGGTCTACGGCAACCGGGCCACCAGCTGATCGTCTGCGCACTGCGGTCGTACGGTCCGGGCTTCGGCTTGTGAACCTCTTCCCGCCGACTTAGGGTTTGTTCATGGTGGACATGTACCAGGTCGTACTCGGCGGGATAGCCGTGGCCGTGATGGTGCTCGTCCCCATCGGCGCCATCCTCTTCTACGACCTGCTGGCGGGTCGTTGGGACGAGAGTCTCAAGAGCATGAAAGAACGCCGCTCAGCCTCCGCTGAGCACCGTCGGGCCGTCCGTCTCCTGACCCGGCACCAGGGTGTCCCCCTCGAGCGTCTCGTGGCCGACCTTCGCCGTCTGCGCTCGGCCGTGGGTGCCGACGCCCACCGCTCCGCGGCCCACCAGCTGGGCAACCGGATGGCCTACGACCAGCTCCTCAGCCAGACCTGCGAGATGCTCGAGATCGAGCACGAGCTCGCCGCCGAGTCGGCTGGCTTCGAGCGCGATATCGAGCGCATCCGGATCGAGGCTGAGCTGGAACGCGCGGGTGTGATGGTCACCGACCGTCGCTACGGACAGGCTGCCTGACTCATCTGGCCTCTTCCCCGTCCTCGTCGAGGGCGGGGAATTTTCATGTCCGCAGGCACGTTGATGCTATAGTTTCGAAATCGAAGGTTTCGATTCCGAACAACCGAAAGGAAGCGCCATCATGTCACGCCTCGCGAAGGCCATCCGGAGCCACCGTGAGATCAGCCGTACCCGCAAAGAACTGGATCGGGCCATCAGCAACGCTGCCACCCCGTCCATGCGCGACGAGCTGATCCTCGTTGCTCAGCGTCACGGAGGATTCAGCTCGCTGCGGTGAGCCAGACCCCTCGCGGCCAGGAATGAACGGGCTCCCATCCGGCTGGATGGGAGCCTTTGTCATGCCCGGATCAGGTCGCCGAGCTGCTTGCCATCGTGCGGGCCAGATCCACCAGGGCCGGCAAAAGCAGCGCGACACCCACCAGAAGGCCTGTGATATTTGTCACCAGGAAGAACCCCATCCAAACCCATGCCGGACTACGGGTGAGTCCGGCCAGCTGGTCTGCGTCAGAGCGCGCGCCGCGACCGCGGCGGCGTTGTCTGATCAGCTCCACCACGGGTTTGGGCGCCGCGATCAACAGGATCCAGGTGATCAGGTAGGCGAGCGTGGACTGGGTCGTCGCGGGCAGGAACCAACTGACCCCGACCAGGGCCGCTGCACAGCCGACGACGACCAGGACGCCGTAGAAGTTGCGGATCTGCAGCAGCATGACCGCGAGCAGGGCGGTCAGGATCCAGAGCAGCCCGAGACTCCGACCGGCCAGCAGCGCGACCACCGCGCCCAGCCCGACCACGGCCGGACCCAAGTAACCGGCCAGCAGCATCACGATCATGCCGGCGCCGGTGGGCCGACCGCTCGACACGGTGAGCCCAGAAGTGTCGGAGTGCAACCGGATGCCCTGCAGCCGGCGACCGGACAGCAGCGCGGCGACGGCGTGGCCACCCTCGTGGGTGATGGTGACCAGCATCCGGGTCACCCGCCAGGCGGCGGGCTGCACGACCAGGACGAGCGCGACCAGTGCGGTCAAGGCGACGACGGCCGAGGAGGGCGCCGGTTGGACCGAGGTCGCCCGGCGCCAGATCTCCGCGATGACCTCCATCGCTCCAGTGTTCCTCAGCCGAGCAGCACAGCCACAGGTTTGCGGCTCCGAACCGCGCGGACGACCAGGAACCCGAGCACGATCACGATGGCGACCAGCGCTGCGATTCGAACCCCTTCGACGTATGTCGCGACAGCGACCGCGATCAGGGCCCAGCAGGCGGTGAAGGCAAACCCGGCTGCTGCGTTGAAACGGGTGACCACGGTGATCGAGGCGAGGGTGGCGACCAGCACGAGGACCAGCGAGACGACGGTCACCCCGGCGCCATCCGCGGGCATGCCCAGCGAACGGAACGTAAGGCCGAACCCGGCGGCCGAGGCCAGGGTCGCCCAGCCCAGGTAGACCGTGACCGGCAGCCGGAAGAGCGCGCGTTCAGTGGTTCCCGACGCCGGGCCGAGGGTGGTGAATCGCCAGGTGGCGGTGGCCAGGCAGGCGACCAGGGCCAGGATCACGACCTGGGAGAGCCAGATGACCTGAGCACCGAAGATCGGCACCCAGAGGGTGCTCGCCGCGAAGGCCGCGACCAACCACCAACCCGTACGCCGGTGCACCTCGCGTCCACGTTGGCTGGGGAGCAGCTGATACACCGCGTACGCCAGCGAGGCCAGGTAGATCAGGCCCCAGATGGCGAAGGCGTATCCGGCCGGCGTGACCGGGGTGACGTTCGCGTCGGAGATCGCGCCCGTGTTGGACGAGGGGCCGAGCGCGAGTGTGGTGAGCGGGGAGGACACGACCTGAGCGATCGCCAGCACCAGCACGGCGACGCCCCGGCGGGTGTCCGAGGGGGACGGATTGGGCATGCGGCCAGCCTAGTTGCGGGGTCTGACAGAAACAGGGGTCGACCTCAGAGGGCTCCGGTGGTCCAGAGCAGGCCGCTCGTCCCGGCGAGCCGGGCGGCGAAGGCGACGGCCTGCGCGTCGGTGAGGCTGGAGACGAAGTCGATGATCCCGCGGCCGCGCGCCATCCTGGCCAGGTCCGCGTCAGTGCTGTGCCCGTCGAGCCACTCCGGGTGGGTCTCGAGGATGCGCTCATAGCCGTATCCGGCCGCGTTGACCAGGTCGACCAGCCGCCGCGGGGCGCGAAAGGCGTCCTCCCGGTCGGAGAGCCAGGAGTCGAAGGCCGTGACGAGTTGCTCGAGGGTCTGCTCCTGACCACGCTGGAACATGGCCAGGTCGGGTCGCTCCAGGATGAAGTACTGGTTGACGAACTTCAGCACCTGCACCTCGTGCCAGGCCGGCGAGCTCATGCAGACGTAGCCCGAGCGGGTCGGCGGGTCCGCGATCGGTCGGACCGAGCCGATCAGGTGGTCGATCCAGCGGGAGGTGAAGCCCGAGATGGCCCGGTCGGCGATCATCGACCCGTCGTAGGGGGTGGCCAGCACGCCGTCGACGAACTCGTCCCCGACGGCGGCGACGGCGGCCGCGAACTGCTCCTCGTCGAACATCCAGCCGTCCCGGGTCCGTAGCCGGCGACGCAACCGCTCCAACCCCGCTCCGGGCATCCGGCCGAGTTCGGCGAGTCGTTTCGGGGTCCGGGCCGCGAAGACCGCGCGGTCGAGCTCCCAGGAGCGGAACTCGCCCGAGACGGGGGAGAACTGCAGCACGCCGGACCGGTGGAAGTCCTCCACGTCGTGCAGCGAGTAGGCGATGTCGTCGGCCAGGTCCATCACCGAGCACTCGAGCGTCTGACGACCGGGTGGCAGGTCGGGGAAGGCGGCCAGAGCGTCGAGCATCTCCGGCAGGTCGATGACGTACGCCGAGTACTTCGCCGCCCCGGTGCCAGAGGACCCGTGACCGGCCCCGCGCGGCGGCTCGTCCCACGTGGTCGGGTGCGGATCGGGGTAGTGCTCTCGGCCCCACGGGTACTTGAGCACAGCGGCGCGTACGGCCGCTGTCAGGTTCAGTCCCTCATCGCCCGGGCCGTGCACCTCGAGCTCGGTGAGGATCCGGAAGGTCTGCGCGTTGCCCTCGAAGCCGTCGGCCAGCCCGAACCGCTCCCGGGCCAGCCGGTCGAGGATGCGCTCACCCAGATGACCGAACGGCGGATGGCCGAGGTCGTGGGCGTTGGCGGCGGCCTGGACGACGACGTGGTCGAGACCGCCGAGGTCGTGCAGCAGGTCCAGGTCCTCCGTGCGCAACAGGCGGACCGCGATCGCCCGGGCGACCGCGGTGACCTTGAGGGAGTGGGTCAGCCGGTTGTGCACCACACCGCTGGTCGCGCCGGCCGTGACGACCTGGGTCACCTCGGCCAGGCGGGAGAACGAGCTGGCGAAGCGGATCCGCTCGAGATCGGTGCGGAACTCGGACTCGCCCAGGGCGTACGGGCGTTCGGACTCCGGGCGGGAACGCGCGAGCCGGGGATCCATGACGAAAACCTACCGAGCCTGCGGAGGCCGCTCGGCTGTGGTGGCCCGGCCGATCACGGCGGTGAGGGTGGCGTGCAGGGTTTCGAGCTCGGTACGCGACATGTCGAGCCGACTCATGATCGCCGGCGGAATGTCCAGGGCGTCATCGCGCAGGTTGCGACCCGCCTCGGTCAGCTCGACGCGAAGGGCCCGCTCGTCGTCGGGATCGCGAGGACGGTTGAGGTAGCCCTGCACCTCCAGCCGCTTGAGCAGCGGTGACAGCGTGGCCGGCTCGAGCAGCAGCAGCTCGCTGAGCCGGCGTACCGACAGGTGTTCGTGCTCCCACAGCGCGAGCATGACCAGGTACTGCGGATGTGTGAGACCCATCGGCTCCAGCAGAGGTCGGTAGAGCCCGATCACCGAACGGGACGCGACCGCGAGGGCGAAGCAGACCTGCCGTTCCAGGGCGAGCAGATTCGCCTCGTTCGCAGCGGGGTCAGCCATGCATCCAGCCTAGAGCGCGGGGCACACCCGACCGGTCTGAAACCGTACGCGAGATGGGGTGATCCCCTGGGGGACCGTTCTCAGTAGGCTGCCCCCAACTAGCGCTCGTACCTGAGGGGAATCGATATGACCGGACCGGTTGATCCGACGACGACGACGGCCTGGGCCAAGCTGGCCAGCCTGCACGAGGGGCTGGAGCCGGACCTGCGCGGATGGTTCGCCGCCGACGCTGGTCGCGCTTCGTCCTTGAGCTTCACGGCGGCGGACCTGTTCGTCGACCTCTCCAAGAACCTGGTCAACGCCGAGGTGCTGGCCGCCCTGGTCGAGCTGGCCGATGAGGTCGGGCTGCCGGAGCGGCGTACGGCGATGTTCTCCGGTGAGCGGATCAACGTGACCGAGGACCGGGCCGTGCTGCACACTGCGCTGCGGCTGCCGAAGGACGCTTCGCTCGAGCTGGACGGCCACGACGTCGTCCCGGACGTGCACGCGGTGCTGGACAAGGTGTACGCCTTCGCCGACCAGGTGCGCAGCGGCGCCTGGACCGGCGTGACGGGCAAGAAGATCGCCACCATCGTCAACATTGGCATCGGAGGCTCCGACCTCGGACCCGTGATGGTCTACGAGGCGCTGCAGCCCTACGTGCAGCCCGGTCTGACCGCGCGCTTCGTGTCCAACATCGATCCGACCGACGTGGCCGAGACGACCAAGGATCTCGACCCGGAGACCACGCTCTTCATCGTCGCGTCGAAGACCTTCACCACGCTCGAGACCCTGACCAACGCGCGGCTGGCCCGGACCTGGCTGCTCACCCAGCTCAAGGCGTCGGGGGCCATCGGCGACGACGAGGATGCCGCCAAGGAGGCCGTGGCCAAGCACTTCGTGGCCGTCTCCACCGCGCTCGACAAGGTCGCCGCCTTCGGGATCGACCCGGAGAACGCCTTCGGTTTCTGGGACTGGGTCGGTGGCCGCTATTCCGTGGACTCCGCCATCGGCACCTCGGTCGCGGTGGCCATCGGACCGGAGAACTTCGCCGCCTTCCTGGCCGGGTTCCACGCGATCGACGAGCACTTCCGGACCGAGCCGCTGGAGAGCAACGTGCCGGCCCTGATGGGCCTGATCAACGTCTGGTACATCAACTTCTTCGGCGCCCACACCCACGCCGTGCTGCCGTACGCCCAGTTCCTGCACCGCTTCGCCGCCTACCTGCAGCAGCTGACGATGGAGTCCAACGGCAAGGGTGTGCGCTACGACGGGACGCCGGTGACTACGGACACCGGTGAGGTGTTCTGGGGCGAGCCGGGCACCAACGGGCAGCACGCGTTCTACCAGCTGATCCACCAGGGCACCCGGCTGATCCCCGCGGACTTCATCGCGGTGGCCAACCCGGCCCACCCGCTGGTCGACGGGGACAGCGACGTGCACGAGCTGTTTCTGGCCAACTTCTTCGCCCAGACCGCTGCGCTCGCCTTCGGAAAGACCGCCGACGAGGTCCGCGCCGAAGGTACGGCGGAGGCCATCGTGCCCGCCCGCGTCTTCACGGGGAACCGCCCGACCACCTCGATCATGGCCTCCGAACTCACCCCGTCCGTGCTCGGCCAGCTGATCGCCCTGTACGAGCACATCACCTTCACTCAGGGCGTCGTCTGGGGCATCGACAGCTTCGACCAGTGGGGCGTCGAGCTCGGCAAGCAGCTCGCCCTGCAGGTGACCCCCGCCGTGAAGGGTGACGAGGCCGCCCTCGCCGCCCAGGACGGCTCCACCCAGTCCCTGATCACCTACTACCGGGAGCACCGCCAGTCCTGACCCCCGTCTTTTGAGGAAACTGGCGACAGATAAGGGTTTTCGGGCCTCAGAACCCCCGATCTGTCGCCAGTTTCGGCGGTTCAGTGCGGCCCCACCGACTCAGAACCCGGGTTTGACCACTCGGGCTGAACAGCGATGCAGCCACGAGTGACCTCCAGCGGGTCAACCGGTTGTGGTCCCATCGGCGGCCAAGAGCCTGATCGGCCGAGCTGATCACCGCCGCGCCGTCGTGCAACAGCTCTGGGGCGGTGAACCCCATTCGCTCCCAATTGCTCCCGATCAGGCGACGATCCCTGTTGAGGTCGCTCCGGTGCACGTTGCGCTCTCGGTGGATCGCCCCGTCGTACTCGTGGATCCTGCGGGTGCCGACCAGCCAGAGGTCGGCTCTGGCCACGAACTGACCGTCGTCGTCGGTGATCACGTGCTGAGGGGTGACCTCGATCTCGGCCGCCTTGTGGAGCACCCGCATGACCGACTCCCACGGGGACTCGCTTCGCTGGTCGAGCAGCGGGATGAGTTCGCGAAGCATCGGTGCGCCCCGGCGGCGTTGAGCGGCGGCCACCTGCAACTCGGTGATCGTCGTGTGGCCGAGGCGGAGTGCAGAATCAGCCAGGATGGCCAGGTCGATGAGCCCGAGGTCTCGAGACGCGGCCAGCAGGGTCTCGGCCCCGCTGGTGACCCGTACGCCGCTCAGGAGTTCGAACGGCAACGGCTGACGATGCCGACTAGCGATGAGGCCGGCCCGCCGTGGACAGAACCCGTTGTCTGGCAGCGCCGCAAAGACCGGGTGGGCCACGCTGTTGGGGAGCCACCAGCCACGGAGGCGAGCCGCGGTCAGGTGGGTGAAACTGGACTCGGCCGGGAGGACGAGGGTCCAAGCCCGAAGGTCCCGGGCGAGCTCACGCTCAGGTTCCCGGGCGGCGTACAGGCCGTACGAGACCCGTGACCATCTCGACCCGCGCTGCTGGCCACGGTAGACCTCTGGGAGGTCGGGCTGAACACTCATATCTGGAGTATGCGAATCCAGGGCCCAGATCGTGCGCCCGATCACAGGTCTGTGGATACGGCCGGTTCCGGAGGTCGCGACCTGTGGACAATGGGCCCGGACCACTCCCCGCCACCTGGAGAAACTGGCGACAGTTGGGGTGTTCTGAGGCGCAGAAACCCTTATCTGTCGCCAGTTTCTCGGATGGCGGATGGCGGATGGCGGATGGCGGATGGCGGTGGCGGTTGGCAGGCGGGGGCCGGTCAGAGGTCGGGGCCCTCGGAACGCAGCTTGTCGACCTCTTCCATCGCCGTACGCAGGTCGCTCAACCAGGTGTCGGCGTGCTCGCCGACCAGTTTCACAGCCCAGGACAACGCCTCCGAACGGGATCGGGCCACACCCGAATCCACCAGGGTGTCCAGTACCTGCCGCTCGGGCTGGCGCAGCCGGGTCATCACGGGCACGGAGATGTGAGTGAACAGCACCCGTACGTCCCCGAGCTCGGCTCCCCACGAGACCTTGCGGCCGTAGCGGGTTTGGGCTTCGTCGGCGATCTGCATCCGGGTGCCTCGGGTGTCGGCCCGGAAGCGGCTGATCCGACCTTCGGCGGCGGCCGGTTCGTCGCCGGTTTCGTCAGCCAGGGTGCCCAGCACCGTGATCTCCTCGCGGTCGACCGTGATCGCTACCCCGGTGAACCACTCACCGGGCAGTCGACCCTCGAACCACGCCTGCGCGTCGTCCGCCGAGGGCAGGTCGACGTTCTGCCAGCCACCCGGCCGGCCGAATCCGCGACCGCCGCCGCGCGGTCCGCGACCTCGTGGGCCACCCCGTCCACGGCCTTCGTCCTCGTCTTCGTGGCGCCCACCGCGCCCGGGTCCTTCGTGTTCGTGCCAGTTCATCCTGACTCCTTTGAGGCGGTTCCTGCACTTACGCAGATACACACTTACATGATTACACCCACGCACAAGTGCGGCAGGACTAACTCAGAGGGTGTATGAGGTGGAGTCGCGGTTACGAAGCGAGCGCGTCGTCGACGCTGGTCTCGCGGGCGCCGA
>DATDBS010000005.1:0-12287 GCA_036524735.1 Propionibacteriaceae bacterium | reverse complement strand
ATCGGCACGTACGCCTCGTTCGCCGCCGGCTTCTCCTTCGTCTCCATCCTGACCACCGTCTTCCAGCTCTTCGGGTTCGGCTTCAGCTTCGCCGGGCCCGCGTTCTTCTGGACCTGGCCGGCCGTCTTCGCCGGGCAGATCTTGGTGGCGCTCTGCTTTGCCGAGCTGGCCGGTCGCTACCCGATCTCGGGTGCGATCTACCAGTGGGCCCGCCGGCTGGGCGGGCACATCGTGGGCTGGTTCGCCGGCTGGACCATGATCATCGCCCAGGTGGTCACCGTGGCCGCGGCGGCGATCGCGATGCAGGCCGTGCTACCCGCCATCTGGAGCGGCTTCCAACTCGTCGGCGGCGACTCGTCCATCGCGACGCTGACCGGGGCGACGAACGCGATCGTGCTCGGACTGATCGTGCTCACCGTCACCACGATCATCAACTCGGTGGCGGTCAGAGTGATGGCCGTGGTCAACGCCGTGGGCGTGACGGCGGAGCTCATCGGGGCGACGCTGCTGATCGTCGCTCTGTTCTCCACCGCGCAGCGCGGCCCGGGCATCGTGTTGAACACCGAGGGTCTGAGCGGCGGGCTGGGTGCGTTGCTCGCCGCCTCGCTGATGGCCGCGTACGTCCTCGTCGGCTTCGACTCGGCCGGCGAGCTGTCCGAGGAGACCCACAACCCGCGCAAGACCGCACCGAAGACGATCCTGCGGGCGCTGATCGCGTCCGGGGTCGGCGGGGCGTTGATCCTGATCGCCGCGCTGATGGCGTCGCCGACGCTGGACGACAAGCTCTCCAGTGGCGGACTCGCCTACGTGGTGACCAGCCGGTTGGGGGATTTCTGGGGTCGGGTCTTCCTCGCCGACGTGGTGCTCGCCGCGTTCGTCTGCACGCTGGCCATCCAGACCGCAACGACCCGGATGATCTACTCCATGTCCCGGGACGAGGTGCTGCCGTTCTCGAAGCACCTGCGCAAGGTCTCACCCCGCGGTGGCGCCACGGTGCACGCCTCGATCCTGGTCGGCGTGCTCGCTGCCGCCCTGCTGCTGATCAACCTCGGGCACGCCGGGGTCTTCACCGCGCTGACCAGCACCTGCATCGTGCTGCTCTACCTCGCGTACCTCTGCGTCACCGGGCCGATGCTCTACCGCCGACTCAAGGGCTGGCCGCGGGATCTCGGAACCCAGCTCGACGAGGACGGCAAGCCGGTGTTCAGCCTGGGCAAGCTCGGTCTGCCGATCAACATCATCGCGGTCGTCTACGGCCTGGTCATGGCGATCAACCTGGCCTGGCCGCGGCCGGAGGTGTTCGACCCGGCGGGCGACAGTCCGGCGCTGCCGTTCTTCCCGCTGATCATCCTCGGCCTGACCGCGGTCGGCGGGCTCGTGGCCTTCACGATCAAGAAGCACGACTACCGTCGAGCGATCGGCGTCTAGTGGTCTAGTAGGTCGACTCGGGCAACGCTGCGCAGGTGATCGGTCCGGTCGTACCGACGACCACGTGCTGTTCCTGGTGCTCCTCGGACGGCTGGTCTGAGCTCGAAGGCCCGGTGAAGGCACCGTGGCAGGCGTGCGCGAAACGGAAGGTCCGATCGAGACGCCAGATGTCATCGGTGGTGACGACGATGCGCACGGGGTGCCGGAGGGCCTCGCTGAGTTCGTCCACCTCCTCGGGCGGAGCGTCGACCGACAGGCCGGCGCTCAGGGTCGTCCGTCCCAGCTCCACCGACCTGGACTCCCCGGGTTGCAGCTCGACCGGGCTGTTCTCGGCGTAGCTGAACGGCGTGGACACCGTGATTCGCTGCCAGCAGTACCCCCCGGTCAGGTCGCCGCCCCCTTGCTCGGGGTTGTGGATGAGGTGGCAGAGGCGAGACTTCGCGGGGTAGGCGGCGGAGTACTCATAGATCACCGAGGTGGCGGCGGCGTTGGGTCGGTCCGTGGAGTTGGTGACCGCCGTCGAGCCGGTGAGGGCCACGTACACGTTGGTCCAGCCCGCCGGTCGCTTCCGAGTGACCAGGGGTGAGGTCGTCGCCTCGCCGAACCACAGCCGGCTCCGGACCTCGGACCGCAGACCGTCCTCGGTGACCAGGGTGCCGGTGAGGTCGACGTCCGGCTCGTCCACGGTGGTGGGCCCCACCTCAGGACCGCGGCCCGGGGTCGGCGACGGCTCGAACCAGCGGCCGGGCGCGTACGGGATCCCCGAGCAGCCCGACAGAGCCAGGGCTGCGACCACGGCCGCAAGCCCCCGCCTCACGGTGCTCCCACCGACCCTCACCCGCCCATTGTCACCCGCGGTCGAGCCGGCGCCGGACAGGTTTGTGCACAGGCTCTGGGTGCCTCCGGGACGGCTGTCCACAGATTTCTGAGCGCCCGACCCGTCCGGGGTCAACGTCCGCAGACTCCAGATGTGAAGCCGCGTATCGATCCAAGTCCTGAGTTGCTGCGGCTCGTAGGGCAGCAGGCCGGAGCTGTTACGACCGAGCAGGCGTTCGGGCTGGGTCTGGACCGGCACTCGGTCGGCAGACTCGTGCGAGATGGTCACTGGCAGCGAATGTGTTCCGGGCTCCTCTACGTCGGCTACGGCGAACCCGACTGGGCGGCCCTGGCGTGGGGCGGCGTCCTGCTCGGTGGCGACGACGCTCGTCTCGCGGGGCGGGCTGCGGCGCACTTGCACGGACTGGAGGAGCAACCCCCAGGCACGATCTCCGTGAAGACTCCCTGGGGCGTGCAGCGTCTCGATCGCGGACCGTGGGTCTTCGAACGAGAACGTGGCGGCGTGCGTGGTCGAGGCACTGGCCACCCGCCGCGCACGTCGGTCGAGGACACCATCCTCGATCTGGCCGCTGAGCTCGACGACCGGGACCTGATCGGCCTCGTCACCCAGGCCACGCAATCCCGGCGCACGACCGTTCGCCGTCTCCGGGCACGAATGGCCGAGCGGAACAAGGTGGCCCATCGTCGGCTGCTCACCGACCTGCTCGCTGATGTCGCCGAGGGCGCAGAGAGTCCGCTCGAAGTCGGGTATTTCCGAGATGTCGAGCGGGCTCATGGACTCCCACGCGGGACTCGGCAACACGTAAACCTGGCGGGGGATCGGCGCGATGTCCGCTACGACGAGTTCGCCACCGTGGTCGAGCTCGACGGTCGGCGGGGCCACGAGGGGATGGGGCGGTTTCGGGACATGCGCCGCGACAACCAAGCCGTCGTGAGCGGCGAGGTCACGCTCCGCTACGGCCACCTCGATGTCTTCGACCGGGCCTGCCTCGTTGCTTGGCAGGTTGGCGGCGTGCTCGGACAGCGCGGTTGGGCCGGAATCCCAGATCGTTGCCGGAACTGTCGTCGGGTCTCAACTTCTGTGTGAAATCTTGCCGGTTAGACCCGGCAGGATTTCACACAAAAAGTGGCTGACCGACGTACTCGCCCGGCTGAACCCCCGGCGGGACGGCAAACAGGGCCGATCCGGTGTGCTGGAGGTACTCGCTCATGCCGTCGCCGCGCCCGATCTTGGTCTGGATCGGGATGAAGTGGGTCCGCGGGTCGATCACGAAGGCGATGAAGAAGAGTCCGGCGTCCATCCGACCGAGGCCATTGCTGCCGTCGACGAAGTTGTAGCCACGGCGCAACATCTGGACGCCGTTGTTGTTGTCCGGGTGGACGAGCCGCACGTGGGCGTCCTCGGAGATCAACGGTTGCTCGCCCCGACCCATCAGGGCGAAGTTGGGCTGGCTGAATTCGGTCCCGCCCGACAGGGGGGCGCCCTCGGCCTTGGTCCGGCCGATCACCCGTTCCTGTTCGCTCAGGGGCTGCCGGTCCCAGGTCTCGATCGTCATGTTGATCCGACGGGCTACGAGGTACGACCCGCCGGCCAGCCAGGCCGCCTTGCTGTCCGCGCCGGTCGGGACCCAGACGTGCTGGTCCACCCCGACCGGATCCTCGGCCTTCAGGTTCATCGTGCCGTCCTTGAACCCGAACAGGTTGCGGGCGGTGGCCTGGGTGGTCGAGGTCGACGAGGTACGCCCGAACCCCAGCTGCGACCAACGCAGGGCAGCGCGACCGAAGGCGATCCGGGCCAGGTTGCGGATGGCGTGCACCGCGACCTGCGGGTCCTGGGCGCAGGCCTGGACGCAGAGGTCACCGTCGGACTGGTCCGGATTCAGGTTGTCGGCCGGGAAGTGGGGGAGCCGCTGCAGTGCCGTCGGCTGCCGGGCGGCGATCCCGAACCGGTCCTTGCCGGCCAGCCGGAACAGCGACGGACCGAAGCCGAACGTGATGGTCAGGCCCGACGGGGGCAGTCCGATCGCCTCACCGGTGTCGTCGGGCGGAGCGTCGTACGAACCCGAGGTCGGCCCGAACTCGCCGGCGCCGAGGCCCTGGGTCATCCGGGCGGCCGCTTCGGTCCAGTCCTTCAACAGCTCGATCAGCTCGTCACGCGAGGTGGTCGTCACGTCGAACGCGGCGAAGTGCAGCCGGTCCTGCACCGGGGTCACGATCCCGGCCTGGTGCGGACCGTAGAACGCGTAGCTCTCCGGACCGGCCGCCGCGGAGATCGGGGCCGAGGAGTCCGACCGCGACAGTGCGAGACCGCCCGCCGCTCCGGCCGCGACCCCGGCCAGGCCGACCCCGGCGGCACCGAGCACCCCGCGGCGCGAGACGCCACCGTGACCCGGGGTTTCGACCGCCTCGTCGGGCGGAGCAGTCCCGGGGGACGGCTCCGCTCGGCGTACGTGCTGCTGGTCGGTACTCATCGATCGATCATGGCTCAGACGACCGCAGCAGCCAACTTCGACAACGGCTCCGAGAGCGCGTTGACGGCGTTCGACAGGTCCTTGATGTCGGTGGCGCTGATGTCGTCGTAGTAGTTGAAGCCGTCACCCGACTTCTGCTGGTCGAGCAGCGTCTGCAGCGCGACGAACTTCTCGTCGATCTGCTTGTCCAGAGCCGGGTCCTTCTTGGCCAGCAACGGCCGCAGCCCGTCGAACCCGACGCGGGCACCGTCGACGTTCGCCTGGAAGTCCCAGAGGTCGGTCCGCGACCAGTACTCCTCCTCACCGGTGACCTTGCCGGTGGCGACCTCGTCCAGCAGACCCCGCGAACCGTTGGCGATCTGGTCGGCGGTGAAGGTCAGCGTCCGGGTCTTGTCGTAGAGGGTGTTGGTGTTCTTCATCAGATCGTCGGCGTACTCGCCGCGCTCCGCCGTGGTCAGCGCGGTGTAATCCTTGGCGCGAGCGGGCCACAGGTCCTTCTCGATCAGGTGCCAGCCGGTCCACTTCTGGCCCTTCTCGAGGTCGGCCTCGCGCAGGTCCATCTTGGGGTCGAGGTCACCGAAGGACTCGGCCACCGTCTCGATCCGTTCCCAGTGCTCACGGGCCACGGGATAGATCGCGCGGGCCTCGTCGTCCTTGCCGGCCTTGTACGCCGCAACGAACGCCTCCGTCTTGCTCACCAACTGCTCGGTCTGGTCCCGGACGTAGGCGGAGTAGTTCTTGTTGGCCTCGTCGACCAGGGCCTTGTCGTCACCCTGCGGGGTCAGGTCCTCACCGGAGTCGGAGACCGCGAAGGTGTTGCGGATCCCGTCGCCGATCATGCCCGGCTTGCAGGCGGTGAAGTAGCTGCCGGCGGGCGCGGTCAGGACCAGGTCACGGGAGATGCCCGGCCCGATGTTCTCGACCTCACCGATGATCCGGAGACCGTCGGCCCCGAGCAGGTAGAACTCGTTCACCTGGGTGCCGGAGTTGGTCACCGCGAAGGTGAGCTTGCCCGAGGGGGCCGTGCCGGCGGAGACGGTGCATTCCGAGTCTGTCGCCTGCACGGTCAGCGCCCGCGCGTTCGGCGTGGCGTCGTCACCCGGGGTGCCGCTGGGTGCGTTGTCGGTGCAGCCGGCGAGCAGCGGCACGGCGAGCACAGCGGCGGACGCCGCCAGGGCGAAACCCCGGCGAGGGAGGGCGGTCAAGATCAGTTCCTTCCGGACGAAACCGCGGCGGCCGGTGCCGGTCGCGGAGGAGCAGCGTGCGCGCGCTGGCGCACCTTGTAGAGGAAGATCGACAGGGTCGGCACGAAGTAGAGCAACCAGGCCCCGGCCTCGACCTTGGTCGTGGCGGGCGAGAAGTTGAAAATGCCCTTGAGCAGGGTGCCGATCCAGGAGGTCGGCGCGATGATGTGCGAGACGTCGAAGGCGAGGTTGTTCAGCCCGGGCAGGAAGCGGGCCTCCTGCAGGTCGTGCATCCCGTACGCCAGCACCCCCGCCGCGACCACGATCAAGAAGGCGCCGGTCCAGGTGAAGAAGCGGGTCAAGTTGATCTTCAGGGCGCCGCGGTACATCAGGTAGCCGAGCAGCACCGCGACCAGGATCCCGATCAGCGCGCCCAGTAACGGCTCCAGGGTGGCGCCGGTGTCCCGGGCGGCGGCCTGGGTGGCGGCCCAGAGGAAGAGCGCGGTCTCCAGACCCTCGCGTCCGACGGCGAGCATCGCGACGATGGCGAGTGACCAGGGCCTGGCGTCGGCGGCGTGGTCGACCTGGGCCCGCAGGACTCCGGACATCGAGCGGGCGGCCCGGGCCATCCAGAAGATCATCCAGGTGACGAAGCCGACAGCGATGATCGACAGCAGACCACCGATCAACTCCTGGGCCTCGAAGGTCAGACCCTTCGGACCGAAGGTGAGCGCCGCCCCGAAGCCGAGCGAGACGACCACCGCGGCCCCGACCCCGAGCCAGATCTTGGGCAGCAGGTGCCGCCGCTCCGACTTCACCAGGTAGGCGATGAGGATGCTGACGACGAGCGCCGCCTCGAGGCCCTCGCGCAGGCCGATCAGGAAGTTCGCGAACACCGCATCCTCGATTCACGTACACGCCCACCTGCAGGTGAGCCTTCCCTAAATTAAGCCAGGCTTGCCTCTTAAGCAACTGATGTGATCGACACGACAGCGCCGTCCATGGCCGACGCCCCTAGAGTCGGAAGCGTGACCCAGCCGCCGCCCGTCCGTCAGCGCATCCTCATCACCGGTGCCTCGGCCGGGCTCGGCGCCGAGATGGCCAAGCAGTGGGCGGCCGCCGGTCGTGATCTCGTCCTCTGCGCGCGACGGCTGCCCGAGCTCGAGCGGTTGCGGGCGGAGATTCTGACCGACCACCCGGACGTGACGGTGCTGATCCGGGCGCTGGACGTGACCGACGCCGAAGCCGTCGACCGGGTGTTCCGCGAGACGGCCGCCGAGCTGGGTGGGCTGGACCGGGTCGTGGCCAACGCCGGCATCGCCCGCGGAGGCTCGATCGGCACCGGGGCCACCGCCGACAACGAGGCCACCGTCCAGACCAACTTCCTCGGGGTGCTCCACCAGGCCGAGTCGGCCCTCGCCCTGTTCCGCGCCGCCGGGGCCGGCCATCTTGTCGTGGTGGCGTCGATGGCGGGGCTCCGCGGGCTGGCCAACGAGATCACGGTCTACGCCGCCACCAAGGCCGGGGTCGCCACCCTGGCCGAGGGCCTGCAGGCGGAGCTGTGGCACAGCCCGATCACGGTCACGACGATCTATCCCGGCTACATCCGGACCGAGATCAACGCGAACGACCCGAACATGAAGTGGTCGGTCGACAAGGTGACCGGCTCGGCGGCGATGGTCGCGGCCATCGAACGCGAACCGGCCCGGGCGTACGTCCCCACCCGGCCCTGGGCCTTCATGGCTTGGCCGATGCGGCTGATGCCGATGGTGATGTTCCGCAAGCTCGCCGGGTACTGAGTCCTCGGACTCGCGCGCTGGGCTCTAGTCCGCGCCGAGGGTCAGCCCGAGCAGCTGCTCGAGGCGTTGGCGTACGACGTCGGCCGTCAGCTCCGGCCGGGTGGAGATCAGGGCGGCGACGATGGGCGCCGGGTCCGGCAGGAAGCCCAGGATGTCGCTCAGCGCCCAGAACCGGGCCGCCTCCGGGTCGCGTTCCAAGACCCCGCCATGGCGTACGTAGGCCTGGGTGAAGGCCGCCGCCGTACCCAGGTCGTGCAGGATCGCGAAGTTGGTCCCGGCGTGGGCGACGTCCAGGTCGGGCGGGCCCCACGACGTCTCGGCCCAGTCGATCACTCCGCTGATCCGGTCACCCGACCACAAGATGTTGCCGGGGTGGAAGTCGCGGTGCACCAGCCCGTGCGGGGTGGGCGGCGGCCCGTCGGCGAAGATCTCGATCGCCCGTCGCCACAGGTCGGGCCGCCGCGCCCAGGGTGGGACGTGCAGGTCGGACGGCGCCCAGAACACGTACGCCGGGGGCCGTCGTCGGGGATCGACCGGTCGGGCGTGGATGGCTGCCGCAACCCGGGCGAGCTCGTCGATCTCGAGCGGTCCGGGAGCGCCGAGGCGGACCGATCCCGGCAGCCAGGTCGAGAGGTTGGCGTACGCGCCGGTCCGGCTGCCGTCGGGATCGGAGGCGATCAACCGCGGGGTGGGCAGCCCGGAGTCGAGCATCAGCACACAGCCCAGGGCCTCGCACTCGACGTGGCGCCGGCCGGCCTCCCCCCAGGTCGCGATGGCGACGTAGCGCAGGACGAGCGGCTCAGCACCTCGACGTCGAACGCCCCAGATCGTGTCGGTGAGTCCGCCGCCGAGTCGTTCGAGGCTGCTGACCTCGCCGACGGCGTGTGCTGTGACCCAGGTGCGCACGCGCTCGGGGATCACGCGAGCAGGATAAGCGGCGGTTGCGCCGACGAACAGGGCTCAGCCGGCGAGGGCGCGGCGCCGGACCAGCTCACCCTTCGCGTACTTACCGATCTGGTGGGTCGACACCCCGTCCAGCACGGCACCGATCCCGCCGCCGACCAGGGGGACCCGCTTGGTCACGACCAGGGCGAGGTTCTTGCCACCGATCCGGGAGGCCAGGTTGGCCACGACCTCTTCGGCGACCCGCTGGTCAAGATCCGGGTCGAAGACCGGGGCCGTGGCCACGGCCATCGGCGAGGTGGGCAGCTTGCCCTCCGCGATGTGCTTGGCCACCTCCTCGCCGCCGAGCAGACACATGATCAACGCGGTGCGTACGCGGTTGTCGTCGAGGTCGTAGCCGCGCAGGTGGGCGATGGCGGCCACCATCCGGACCTGCAGCACCGCCACGCCCGCGAGGTTGGCGGGGATGGCCACGGGGACCATGGCCAGGCCGCCGAGGTTGGTCACGAAGCCCTGCGCCGAGGCGAGCCGGACGTGGAAGTCGACGATCGAGTCGACCGCGCCGTCCACCGAACCACCGTTGCGCTGCAGCTGCCGCGCGGCGGCGGCCTTCGCGCCGGGGAGCTTGCCGTAGCCGTCGATGGCCACCTCGAGCACCCTGCGCAGCACACCGCCGGCGGCCTGCGGGGTGACCATCGGGCCGATACCGCGGGCGATCATCTTGCCGACACCTTGTGCAGTGGGCATCCAGGCCTCCAAGTGCTCGTGCTCGTCCGCCGCAGGGGCAGCGTCCCGGTGCCCAGCGTACGTGTCGGGACCGGCCGTACGGGTCGGTCGGGACCCCGGCAGGACCCCGGTGCGGCCCTGAGCGGGAGAATCCCCAGGTGGACTCGCCCTTCGGATCGCCCTCGCAGTGGCGAGACGACGACCTGATCGGGGTGTCCAAGGTCTTCGATGCCGATCTGGCGGTGCTGGCGTACGAGAACGGGGTGTTCCCGATGCCGGCGCACGGCGACATGATGGGGTGGTACTCCCCGTTGGACCGGGCCGTGCTGCCGCTGGACGAGCTGCGGGTGACGCGCTCGCTGCGCAAGATGCAGCATCGCTACGAGGTGCGGATCGACACCGCCTTCGAGGCCGTGATCGACGGCTGTGCCGACCCAAACCGACCCAGTGGGTGGATCGACCAGCAGATCCGCCGGGTCTACTGGCAGCTGCACGAGGAGGGCGTCGTCCACTCGGTCGAGGCCTGGACGCTCGACGGCCAGCTGGCGGGCGGGCTCTACGGGGTGGCCATCGGCGGGCTGTTCGCCGGGGAGTCCATGTTCCACCGGCCCGACATCGGTCGGGACGCATCCAAGGTCGCACTGATCGGGTTGGTCGAGCTGCTCAAGCGTGACGGAGCCGACCGGTTGCTCGACGTGCAGTGGCAGACCCCGCACCTGGCCTCGCTCGGGGTGGTGGAGATCGGCCGGGAGGACTATCTGTCCCGACTCGAGGCGGCGCTGCGCACGAGCCCGCCGGACTGGTCCACGCCACCCGCCGCGAGCTGAGCGGATCTGGACATAATGGGTCATGCCTGAGATGCCCGAGGTCGAGTCGCTCGCCCGGTTCCTGCACGAGCACTGCGTCGGCCACTCCATCGCCCGGATCGACCTCGCGGCGTTCAGCGCGCTGAAGACGTACGACCCGCCGCTCTCGGCCCTGCACGGACTGGAGATCGAGGACGTCACCCGGCGCGGCAAGTTCATCGACGTCTCCGCCCAGGGTCTGCATCTGGTCTTCCACCTCGCCCGGGCGGGCTGGCTGCGCTGGCGGGAGGCGTTGCCCGCGGCCCCGTTGCGACCGGGGAAGGGTCCGATGGCCCTGCGGGTACGGCTGGACGACGATTCCGGCTTCGACCTGACCGAGGCCGGCACGCAGCGCAAGCTCGCCGTGTACGTGGTCGCCGACCCGCTGGCCATCCCGATGGTGGCGACGCTCGGACCGGACCCGCTGACCGATGAGTTCGACCGGGCCGCCCTCGCCGCGGTGCTGACCAAGGCGGGCCGGTCGCAGCTCAAGGGGGTCCTCAAGGACCAGCGCACGATTGCGGGGATCGGCAACGCCTACTCCGACGAAATCCTGCACGCGGCCCGGCTGAGCCCGTTCAAGCCCTCGAGCACCTTGACCGAGGACGAGCTGACGACCCTGTACGACGCGATCAAGGGCGAGTTGTCGGGCGCGATCAAGCGGGCCGAAGGACTGGCCGCCAAGGACCTCAAGGGAGAGAAGAAGTCCGGCCTGCGGGTGCACGGCCGTAAGGGGGAGAAGTGCGACGTCTGCGGGTCCACGATCGCCGAGGTCTCCTTCGCCGATTCGTCCCTGCAGTACTGCCCGACCTGCCAGACCGGCGGCAAGCTGCTGGCCGACCGCCGGATGTCGAAGCTGCTGAAGTAGGGGTCACGGGCTCTCGTACGAGAAGTTCGGACCCTTTCCCTCTCCTCGGACCCCCTGCAGAGGGTGCGAGGAGAAGGACGTGGAGCAAACCGCAGGTTCCGGCCGGGCCGGGCCCTGACGGGCTGATCTACAGTGGGCGCGTGCAGCCTGACGAGATCCCGACCGTGACCAACACCGAGGCCCGGGCCCTGGTGGACCAGGGGTGGATGCTCGTGGACGTCCGCAGCGACGACGAGTGGGCGCAGGCCCGGGTCCCGGGTGCGGTTCACATCCCGATGGAGCAGGTGATGACCCGCCTCGACGAGATCGGCCCGCAGGTCGTCTGCATGTGTGCGGTCGGCGGCCGCTCGGCCCGGGTCACGCAGTACCTGAACGTCGAGGGCAAGACCGCGGTCAACCTGGACGGCGGCATCTACCGCTGGGCCGAGGACGGCCTGCCCGTGGAGACCGGCGCCTGATCCCTGTCCGGCCCCCACCCTCCGGCTTCGGAGCTGAAGCCACTGTCGACCCGGGCAGCGTGCGCCGTGCTAGCGTGACCGCGTCAACCTTCGGGAGCTCACACCACGTGGTGGGCTGAGAGGGCGGAGTGCACTGGTCCGACGAGGACCGGGCGGGTCCGCCGACCGACCGAACCTGACCGGGTAATGCCGGCGTAGGGAGTGCTCGTCGTGTCTGTTCACGAACCCCAGTCTCAGCCTGTCCAGGCGTCGGTCCCGGCCCCGACCGACGGCGTACGCCGCGAGGCCCCGCTCACCTTGACCACCGACCCACCCCGGCCGCTGCGCTTCGGCGACCAGCTGGCCATGTGGGGCAACCTCGGTATCAGCCTCTTCGGCCCGCTCACCGGCGCGCTGATCGCGACGACGACCGGCTCGGTCTGGCTGGCCGTGGCGGCGATCGTGGTCGGCTGCAGCATCGGCGCCCTGCTGCTCGGCTCCGCCGCCTACTTCGGGGCGACCACCGGCGCGCCGGCAATGGTGTCGCTGCGCGGCCTGGTCGGGCGTCGTGGTTCGGTGGCCCCGACCATCTTGAACATCGGCCAGAACGTCGGCTGGGCCACGATGGAGATCATCGTCATCTCCACCGCCGCCGTCGCGGTGGTCGGCGAGGCGTGGCGTTGGCCGTTCGTCATCCTGGCCGGCGCGGGGGCGACCCTGATGGCCGTACGCCCGCTCGGCAGCGTCCGGGTGCTCCGCAAGGTGATGGTCTGGCTCGTCCTCGCCGCG
>DATDBS010000004.1:0-22438 GCA_036524735.1 Propionibacteriaceae bacterium | reverse complement strand
TGGTAGGCCGCTTGGTAAGCAGACGAAGCTACCGGTATCGATCGCCGATCGCAGAGTCCAGAAAGATTCTGGCTCGGGCTGATTCTGTCGGCTCAGGGGATCGAGCCCCTGGTATTTGCCCATGCCATCGACAGTCGGCACCATGTCGGGGGCCCATCCTGAGCGGGGACTTGTCCGTCGGGACGCGAGTGTGTAAGTGGTTGTACGGCCCAATTGGTGTAGCCGCCGCCCTCAGCAACGGCGGCCACCCGTCCCAGGTGTGGTCACGGCTGGAAGCACTCGACCCCGAATTGCTCGAAGTTCTTGACGATGAGGAGGACGACGGCGTCATCATCACCTGCCGGGGCATGAACCCCAACCCACCCCTGTTACCGCCGATGGCCGGCCGGGCCGAGTAGTCGGGGTTGCCGCCAGGGGTCGCGCAAAGGACACCTCGGATTGCCACAACAACCGCGACTCGCACTCACCATGGCGCCCGGGGACGGCCCGATCTGTGGACCGCTCGAACCAGCAGAGCACCAGCCCTGAGATGCAGGTAGCGATGCGAACTGCCAGCTCTACGTTTTGCCCAGCAACCTGAGGGCAGGCTGACGGTCCAGACTGGTTGACGGACCAGACAGTTCGACATCCCCTCAGCCGGTAGCAGCCGCCCACCGGTTTTGAGCTTCAGCGTTGCCCAACTCGGAAGCTCCAGGACCCGGTCCCCTGCCATGGTCTTGGGGCTGGGCTTCAAGACAAGGCCCTGGCCTTTGATTCGTAAGACGGTTCCCCGCACGGCAACCGTTCCCCGGTCCAGGTCGACCGCTCCCCAGGTGAGAGGCGACCCGAGGCATGAAATGGCTCAATCGGCGTCAGCAGGCTTGCTGTCGCCGGAGTCGCCACCTGCACCGCCAATATATTGATGGTGCACCCACCGGAGGACGATCCGGTGTGCAGCGGTGACCGGCCGGGCGAACCGACGCGCTGGACCCCCGACAAGACCGCGCCCAGATCACCGGAAGGGGCACTCATGAAGCCCACGAACCGCCCGTCTGCCTCCACGCCAGCCGGCTCGTCGGTAGCACTCCCGGCCACCCCTCCCGGTGGGGCCGTCCGACCAGGTGAAGCAATCCCGTTCGGTCAGGCGACGAAGGCCTGGTTCCTGATCAGCCTGCAGACCTTCGGCGGCCCGGCCGGGCAGATCGCCGTCATGCAACGCACCCTGGTCGACGAGAAGCGCTGGCTCGGGCAACGACGTTTCCTGCACGCCTTGAACTACTGCATGCTGCTGCCCGGCCCCGAGGCGCAGCAGTTGGCCATCTACACCGGGTGGCTGCTCAACGGCCTGCGCGGTGGATTGGTCGCCGGCACCTTATTCGTGCTGCCCGGCATGGTGGCTCTGCTCGGCCTCTCCGCCCTGTACGTCGGGTTCGGCGACACGACCGTCATCAGCGGGCTGTTCCTCGGTCTAGCCCCGGCGGTGATTGCGATCGTGGTCCAGGCCGTGATTCGAGTGAGCCGCCGCGCCCTCACGCACCCGGCCTTGGTCGTGCTGGCGGTCGTCGCGTTCCTTGCCCTCAGCCTGTTCGCCGTCCCGTTCCCCGCGGTCGTCCTCGGCGCCGGATTGATCCGCTGGGGTATGAGTCGGATCCGCCCCACCGCCCCGGCGAAGTCGACGAAGGTCACTGCGAGCGACGACCGCGCTGCGCCCCTGATCAGTGATGACCAGCTCCACCAAGATCTGCCCAGCGCCCGCCGCACCCTCACCATTCTCGGCATCGGCCTTGCCGCCTGGGCCGCCCCGATCGTCGCGGTCGGCCTGGCGGTCGGCTGGGGCAGCATCTTTGTCGATCAAGGCCTGTTCTTCTCGGGTGCGGCCCTGGTCACCTTCGGCGGCGCCTACGCGGTGCTGGCCTACGTCGCCCAGCAGGCCGTGAACGTCTACGGCTGGCTGCTGCCCGGAGAGATGGTCCGCGGCCTCGCGCTGGCCGAAAGCACTCCCGGCCCCCTGATCATGGTCGTCCAGTTCGTCGCGTTCGTCGGCGCCTACCGCAATCCGGGCGACCTCAATCCCTGGACGGCCGCCATCATTGCCGCGCTGCTCACCACCTGGGTCACCTTCGTGCCCTGCTTCCTCTTCGTTCTGCTCGGCGCGCCCTACATCGAGAAGCTCCGAAGCAATCAAGCGTTGTCCGCGGCCCTCACCGGGATCACCGCCGCCGTCGTCGGGGTCATCGCGAATCTCGCCACCTTCTTCGCTCTGCACACCCTCTTCGCCGGGACTCGTACGGCCAGCTGGGGCATCCTGCACGTCGAACTCCCGCACATGTCGACCCTTCAGTGGCCAGCACTGGCGATCACCGCCGTCGCCTGCGCGCTCATCTTTGCCGCCAAGTGGTCAGTGCTACGCACTCTCGGCGCCTGCGCCGTCCTGGGCATGGTCTGTCAACTGCTGATTGTCCGGTGAACCCATGACCCGACACTCGAGCACGGCTGACCTTGGGTTCGGCACGACGGGTCACTACCCTTAAACATCCGCACACTCGTACGGGTATGAGAGGACGACGTGTCTGAGGTCGGCGCCCAGGTTGACACCGAGTTGGGCCATCTGCACCCTGTCGACCCTGAACGGGTCGAACAGGCTCGATCCCGGTTGATGTCGGCGGAGGACGCGTCGCGCCTGTCGTCCCTGTTGGCCATCATGGCTGACCCGGTCAGGTCCCGGATCCTCTACGCCCTCGACACCGTTGACGAGCTCTGCGTCGGCGACCTTGTGCTCGTCCTCGATGCCTCACCGGACGCGGTCGGCTACGGCCTGCGCATGCTGCGGACTGCCGGGCTCGTGGTGAACCGGCGGGCCGGCCGGGTCATCTACTACCGCCTCGCCGACGACTTCCCTACTCCGCTGCGGGAGCACTGTCTCCGCCGGTTGGTCGAGCTTACGCGAACCCGCGACGGCGACGAGATGATCACCGACGACGACCTCGACGCCTGAGTCTCACCTTTCACCAGCCGTACGACGATCAACAGGAGACCCACTTCATGGACCGCACACCAGCCACGTTCGCCCTTTCCGGTGCCCTACTGGTGCTGGCGTTCGCCGCCGCGGGCTGCGGGTCGTCGATGGAAGGCCACGACATGCGATCGGGGGCCACCCCAGCCGTCTCGAGCAGCCCAGCCGCCCGCCCGGCTGCGTCAGTCACACCCGCAGCCGGGCCGCACAACGACGCCGACATCATGTTCGCGACCATGATGATCCCGCACCACACCCAGGCCATCGAGATGAGCGACCTGCTCGTGTCCAAGACTGGTGTCGACCCCAAGGTCGCAGACCTCGCCACCCGGATCAAAGCCGCCCAGGGCCCCGAAGTCGACCAGATGAATGGTTGGCTCGCTGGATGGAGAGCCGACCCGAGCACCGGAAGCATGGGCGGGATGGACCACGGCGGTGGCGACGGAATGATGACGCAGACCGACATGGACGCTCTGAAAGATGCCGATGCTGAACAGGCCACCCAGCTGTTCTTGACCGGGATGGTGAGACACCACGAAGGCGCGGTCCAGATGGCCGAGACCGAACTCGACGAGGGCTCCAACTCTGACGCCAAGAAGCTCGCGGAGGCCATCATCACGGCCCAGAACACCGAGATTGCCGAGATGAACAAGCTTCTCGCCGAGTGAGCACCGCAGACCTCCACCGGCCACCGTCAGCCACCCAAGAAGGAACGTCACCAATGTCCAGCGCACCGCCCAAGAAGGTGCACCGCAAGCATCAGGTGGCCGTTGCCCTCGCCACGTCGCTGGCGTCGCTGGCGTCACTGACGTCACTGACGTGGCTGGCCGGGTGCGCCGATCCGGTCCCGCCCGACCCCGCGTCGGTGTCGTCTGGGGTGAACGCGGCTGCCAACGACTCCGATCTGCACTTTGCCGAGATCATGCCCGGGCACCACGACCAGGCGATCGAGATGAGCGCCATGCTGCTCGACAAGCCTGGTCTGAGCCCCACTCTCACCGAACTCGCCCAACGCATCCAGGCGACCCACCAATCCCAGTACGACGCGATGACGACCTGGGCCGGCACCTGGGCGACCGACGCCACCGCCTCGCACATCGAAGACCCTGACCAGGACGGTGTCGGACATCACGGCGGCCAGGGCGGGCTGATGACTGAGGACCAGATGAAAGACCTCGACCTGGCCGACACCCCGAGTGCGCAGAAGCTCTACCTCGACGGCATGATCCGACACCACCAAGGCGCTCTCAACATCGCCGAGGACGAGATCAAGAACGGGAAGAACGCGGAGGCCGTCGCGGGCGCCCGATCCATCGCCGACACTCACCCTGCGGTCATCACCGCCATGACCGACGCGCGGACCAGGCTTTGAAGCCCGATAACCTCACCGACGGCACCGGCCCGTGGATGTGTCACCCGCAGGTCGGTTCGACCGGCAGGGATCTTGGCCGAGTCAGCCGACGCGCTGTGGACTGAAACGTGAGGCCAGCTGGACGATCCGTGCCCATCGTCGGCGCTGAGAGCATGCAAAGGCGCCCTGGGCGGGCCGGTGTCGAAGCCGGCTGTGGGCAGCGCCGCGAATCTTGGTCTCGAAGATCCGGAAGGACGCCAGCACGATCCCGAGCAGGATCGACATGGAGATGGCGGTCAGCAGCAGTGTGCGACCGAGCCCGGCCATGATCTGCGGGTAGAAGAGGTAGTATCCGGACCGCCATCGTGAACGGCGAGATGCCGGCCGGCTACCGCCTCCGCATCCGCGACATCGCCGCCTTGGTCGGCACCAGCGTGATGCCGGTGCGCGAGGCCATCCAACGGCTGGAAGAAGCCGGGCTGGCGGAGCGCATCCCGCACAAGGGCGCTGTGGTCAAGGGCCTGACCTTGCACGAGCTGCTGCACGTCTACGGCGTCCGCCGACTGCTCGAGGTGGAGGCCGCACGGTTGGGCGCGGCCACCATCGAGGAGTCCGACATCGGCCTGATGCAGGTGGAGTACGACAAGATGCGGGCGGCGATCGAGGCCGGCGAGGCGATCGCCGTGCTCGATCACGACGAGGCGTTCCTGAGCGTGCTCTATCAGGCGTCCGGAAACACCATTCTCACCGGCACCATCCGGACCCTGTGGGAGCAGTGCCGGTTCTACAAGATCGTCGGCGCCAGGGCCACCCTGCAGGCCGACGACGATTCCCCCTTGTGGCGGTTCCAGGCCCAGCTCCTCGCGGCCGCGCGCAGTGGCGACGCCAACCTGGCGGCTGAGATCACCAACGAGTCCCTCCTCAACGCGACCGCCCGCATCCACGGGCAGCTCACGTCGAAGACCCCCGGCGAGGAGCTCTCTGCCTCGTGACCCTCGTCGAGACGGCGGTCAGAGAACCCGACGGACCGATTCGTGGAAGTCGGTGACGTGCTCCAAGGCCAGCTGGGCCGCGGTCTCCGGGTCGGCCGCGATGACCGCCTCGAGGAGTGCAGCGTGCTGATCGATGTGTCCGGTCACGTCGGCGACGTGGGTGATCACCAATCCCCAGATGCGGGTGGCGAGGTTGTCGTACCGGGTGAGCGTGTCCTCCAGGAACGGGTTGTGCGCGGCGGCGTACAGCGCGCGGTGGATGCTCAGGTCGGCTCGCAACAGCTCGCGCGACGAACGAACCGTGTCCCCAGCGACGCCGATGCCGTCGAGGAGCCGGCCGAGTCCGGCCCGGTCGGCGGCGCTGGCCTGAACCGCAGCCTGGCGGGCCGCGAGTGGCTCGAGCAGTCGTCGGACGTCGAAGAGATGACTGAGATCCAGCACGTTGATCTCGGCCGCATACGTGCCGCGACGTGGAAACGAGACCACCAGCAGCTCAGACTCCAGGCGCTTCAACGCCTCGCGAATCGGCGTCCGGCCCATCCCCAGCTCCGCCGCCAGTCGCTCTTCGTTGACCGGATCACCCGGGCGGATCTCCAACAGCACCAAGGCGTCCCGAATCCAGGCGTACGCCCGGTCGGAGAGCTTCGGCAGGTCCCCCGAGGACAGCTGGTCGCCGGCCGGCGACGCAGCAGGGGCGGGTTTGACGGTGATCGACACGCCCCGTACTCTACTACACAACTGAAATGTTAGTTGTCGACGGAAGGCACACGTGACCACCATCGCCCGACCTCTTGCTGACCTGGATAGCACGCTCGCCGTGGTTGACCCGGAGATCGCTGCCGCCGTCGACGCCGAGCTGAGCCGCCAGCAGCAGACGCTGGAGATGATCGCGTCGGAGAACTTCGCTCCGACGGCCGTCATGCAGGCCCAGGGCTCCGTGCTGACGAACAAGTACGCCGAGGGGTACCCCGGACGCCGCTACTACGGCGGCTGCGAGCACGTCGACGTTGTCGAACAACTCGCCATCGACCGGGTGAAGTCGCTCTTCGGCGCGGAGTCGGCGAACGTGCAGCCCCACTCGGGCGCCCAGGCCAACGCCGCCGTGATGGCCGCACTCCTCAAGCCCGGTGACACCCTGCTGGGTCTGGACCTGGCCCACGGCGGCCATCTCACCCACGGGATGCGGCTCAATTTCTCCGGCCGGCTCTATAACGCGGTGGCCTACCACGTAGGCGAGGACGACCTGCTGGTCGACATGGCCGAGGTCGAGGCTCTCGCCCTCGAACACCGACCGGCCATGATCGTGGCCGGCTGGTCGGCGTACCCCCGCCAGCTCGACTTCGCGGAGTTCCGACGGATCGCCGACCTGGTCGGGGCCTACCTGATGGTCGACATGGCGCACTTCGCCGGCCTGGTCGCCGCGGGGCTGCACCCCAACCCCGTACCCCACGCCCACGTCGTCACCAGCACCACGCACAAGACTTTGGGCGGGCCGCGCGGCGGCATCATCTTGAGCACGTCGGACCTGATCAAGAAGATCAACAGTGCGGTCTTCCCCGGTCAGCAGGGCGGCCCGTTGGAGCACGTCATCGCCGCCAAGGCCGTGTCGTTCAAGCTGGCGGCCACCGACGAGTTCCGGGAGCGGCAGCAGCGCACCCTCGCCGGAGCCCGCGTGTTGGCCGACCGGCTGAGCGCCGACGACGTGAAGAGCCGGGGCATCAGCGTGCTGACCGGCGGCACCGACGTCCACCTCGTCCTCGTCGACCTCCGTGAATCCGAGCTGGACGGCAAGCAGGCCGAGGACCGGCTGCACCAGATCGGGATCACGGTCAACCGCAACGCCGTGCCGTTCGATCCACGCCCGCCCATGATCTCGTCGGGACTGCGAATCGGCACCCCGGCGCTGGCCACCCGGGGTCTACAGGCCGACGACTTCGCCGAGGTAGCCGACATCATCGCTCTCGCCCTGACCGGGGAGCCGGACGAAGCCGACCTGATCGACCTGCGCAACCGGGTCACCACCATCGCGCTCAAGTTCCCCCTCTACGCGCAGACCCAGCTGGTCGGAAGCCGGGCTCAGTCATGACCCGGCAGATCGGCACCCAGCAGCTCCCCGAGCACCCGAATTGGCTCTGGCGCAATCCCGAGCCCAAGGCGAGCTACGACGCGATCATCGTCGGCGGTGGCGGACACGGTCTGGCGACCGCCTACTACCTGGCCAAGAACCACGGCATGACGAACATCGCCGTGCTCGAGAAGGGCTGGCTGGCGGGCGGCAACATGGCCCGCAACACCGCGATCATCCGCTCGAACTACCTCTGGGACGAGAGCGCAGCGATGTACGAGTTCGCGCTCAAGCTCTGGGAGGGCCTGCCCGATGAGCTGGAGTACGACTTCCTGTTCAGCCAGCGCGGTGTGCTCAACCTGGCCCACACCCTCGGCGACGTGCGCGAGTCGATGCGGCGGGTCAACGCGAACCGGCTGAACCAGGTCGACGGCGAATGGCTCGACCCCGACGACGTCAAGAAGGTCTGCCCGATCGTCAACGTCTCCCCGAAGGTCCGCTACCCGGTTCTCGGCGCCACCTACCAACCCCGGGCCGGCATCGCCAAGCACGACCACGTGGCCTGGGCACTCGCTCGGGCCTGCGACGCCATGGGGGTCGACCTCATCCAGCACTGTGAGGTGACCGGTTTCGACATCGTCGACAACGTGGTCCGGGGTGTGCAGACCAACCGCGGGCCGATCGCGGCCGGTGCCGTGGGTATGGCCGCCGCGGGCTTCAGCAGTGTGCTGGCCGAGCGGGCCGGCGTACGGCTGCCGGTGCAGTCCCACCCTCTGCAGGCCCTGGTCTCGGAGCTGTACGAACCCGTCCACCCGACCGTCGTGATGTCCAACCACGTGCACGTCTACGTGTCGCAGGCGCACAAGGGCGAGCTGGTGATGGGGGCCGGCGTGGACGCGTACACCGGCTACAACCAGCGCGGGTCGTTCCACATCATCGAGCATCAGATGGCCGCGGCTCTCGAGCTGTTCCCCATCTTCGGCAAGGCGCACCTGCTGCGGACCTGGGGCGGCATCGTCGACGTCTCCCCCGACGCGTCACCCATCATCGGGCGTACCCCGGTCGAACGGCTCTACGTCAACTGCGGTTGGGGCACCGGCGGTTTCAAGGCCACCCCGGCCGCGGGCTGGATGATGGCTCACACCATGGCCACCGGGTCCCCGCACACGCTGAACGCGGCCCTGGGGCTGGAGCGTTTCACCTCCGGCGCACTGATCGACGAGCACGGCGCTGCCGCCGTCGCCCACTGACCCACCACACCCAAGACCAGGAGCGACGACGATCATGATGCAGCTGTCCTGCCCGTGGTGCGGGCTGAGAGACGAGACGGAATTCGGCTACGGCGGTCAGGCCCACGTGGCCTACCCCTCCGACCCCTCGACCCTGACCGACGCCGAGTGGGCCGAGTACCTGTTCTTCCGGGAGAACCCGGCCGGACCCTTCGCCGAACGCTGGAACCACTCCGGCGCCTGCCGGCGCTGGTTCAACGTGGTCCGCGACACCCGTAACTACCGGGTGCTGGCCACCTACCGCCCCGGTGACCCCCGCCCCCAGCTCGTCAGGAGTGAGTCGTGAGCCAGCCTGTGCCCACGCAGCCGTGCCGACGCGAGGCCGGCGGCCGGATCGACCGCAGTCGCGTCTGGACGATGAACGTCGACGGCATCGACTACGCCGGTCACCCGGGTGACACCGTGGCCTCGGCTCTGCTGGCGGCAGGAGTCATCCGGGTCGGCGACTCCATCTACGCCCACCGCCCCCGGGGCATCCTGACCGCCGGCATCGAGGAGCCCAACGCCCTGCTCCAGGTCGCCGGCCGCTGCGCCGAGCCGATGCTGCCCGCCACCACGGTCCCGCTGCACGACGGCCTGGGTGCTGAGTTCCTGTCCGGTCTCGGCTGGCTCGACCCGACCGAGGACGAGGCCATCTACGACAAGCTCTTCGTGCACACCGACGTGCTCGTGGTCGGGGCCGGGCCGGCCGGACTGGCCGCCGCCCGCACGGCCGGCCGAGCCGGGGCCCGGGTCATCCTGGTCGACGACCAGGCCGAGACCGGCGGCTCGCTGCTGGCGACCTCGGTCGAGACCATCGACGGCCTTGCGGCCGCCGACTGGGCGGCCTCGGTGACCGCCGAGCTGGACGCCGCGCCCGAGGTGACGGTGCTGCGCCGGACCACGGCGTTCGGCGCCTACCCCGACAACTACATGCTGGCCGTGCAACGTCGCTCCGAGCCCGGGATCGCCGTCCCGGCCGGGGTGTCCTCCCAGCGGCTCTGGCACATCCGCGCCGCGCAGGTGATCATCGCCACCGGCGCTCACGAGCGCCCACTGGTCTTCGCCGACAACGACCGGCCCGGCGTCATGCTGGCCGGCGCGGTCCGGACCTACCTCAACCGGTACGCCGTGCTGCCCGGCCGACGGGTCCTGGTGGCCACCACCAACGACAGCGCGTACGACCTGGTCGACGACCTGCTGGCCGCCGGGGCGGAGGTGCCGGCCGTGGTCGACGCTCGCCCCGAGCTGTCCGCCCGGGCCGTCCAAGCGCAGGCGGTCGGCGTTCAGATCATCACCGGGAGCGCGGTCGTCCACACCGAAGGCGACCCCCGGGTCACCGCCGCGACCGTCTCCGCGCTCGATCCGGAGGGCAACCTGACCGGTCCGACCACGCGGGTGGAGGCCGACCTGGTGGCCGTCTCCGGCGGCTGGAGTCCGGTCCTGCACCTGCACAGCCAGCGCCAGGGCGGGACCCGGTGGGATCCGGAGCTGGTGGCCTTCGTCCCGGCGTCACCGGTGCCGAACTTCGCCGCAGCCGGTGCTGCGGCCGGCGTCTTCCCGCTCACCGCAGCCCTGCGCGACGGGTCGGCCGCCGGGGTGCGAGCCGTGGCGGCCACCGGTCGTACCGCTCAGCTCGACGAGCCGACGGCGGAGGGCTGCGCCACCGCGTACGGGCCGGTCCGACCCTTGTGGCTGGTCCCCGGGCTGACCGGTGATCCGGGCGGTTGGAAGGACCACTTCGTCGACCTGCAACGCGACCAGACCGTGGCCGAGGTCTGGCGCGCGACGGGCGCGGGCATGCGCAACGTCGAGCACGTCAAGCGGTACACCTCGATCGGCACCGGGCAGGACCAGGGCAAGACCGCCGGGGTCAACGCGATCGGCGTGATCGCGGCCGCCCTGGCCGCGGACGGGTCCGCGGCTCTCGACGTCGGCGAGATCGGCACCACCACCTACCGGGCGCCGTACTCCCCCGTGTCGTTCGCGGCCCTGGCCGGCCGCGAACGCGGGGACCTCTTCGACCCCGAGCGGCTGACGCCGATCCACGCCCGCCACGTCGAGCTGGGTGCGGAGTTCGAGGCGGTCGGCCAGTGGCTCCGCCCGTTCTGCTACCCGAAGGACGGGGAGGACGCCGAAGCCGCGGTGATTCGGGAGTGCCGTGCCGCCCGTACCGGGGTGGCCATGATGGACGCCAGCACGCTCGGCAAGATCGACATCCGCGGCGCCGACGCCGGCGAGTTCTTGAACCGGATCTACACCAACGGGTTCAAGAAGCTCGCGGTCGGCAGTGCCCGCTACGGCGTCATGTGCGGTGTCGACGGGATGGTCTTCGACGACGGGGTCACGCTCCGGTTGGCCGAGGACCGCTTCTTCATGACCACGACGACCGGCGGCGCCGCCAAGGTGTTGGACTGGCTGGAGGAATGGCTGCAGACCGAGTGGCCGGAGCTCGATGTGGCCTGCACTTCGGTCACCGAGCAGTGGAGCACGGTCGCCGTGGTCGGGCCGCAGTCGCGGACAGTCATCGGTCGTCTCGCGCCGGACCTCGACGTGTCGGCCGAGGGCTTCGGGTTCATGACCTTCGTGGAGACCACCCTCGCGTCCGGGATCCCCGCCCGGATCTGCCGGATCTCCTTCTCGGGTGAGCTGGCCTTCGAGGTCAACGTCGCGGGCTGGTACGGCCAGTCGGCCTGGGACCAGATCGCCGAGGCCGGCCGCGACCTCGACATCACCCCCTACGGCACCGAGGCGATGCACGTGCTGCGCGCGGAGAAGGCGTTCCCGATCGTCGGTCAGGACACCGACGGCACCGTCACCCCGCACGATCTCGGCATGGAGTGGGTCGTGTCGAAGCTCAAGAAGGACTTCATCGGCAAGCGGTCGTTCGAGCGGGCCTACAACTCGGACCCGAACCGGCGGCAGCTGGTGGCCCTGCTGTCCGCGGACGGTCAGACGCGACTGCCCGAGGGCACCCAGCTCATCGGTCCCGACGTGGACCCGTCGACCCACGAGGGCCCGGTTCCGATGCTGGGTCACGTCACCTCCAGCTACTACAGCGGGACGCTGGGTCAGCCGTTCGGCCTCGCCCTGGTCAGCGGCGGCCGGCAGCGGATCGGGCAGACCCTGCTCGCCCCGATCGGGGACCAGCTCGTGAGCGTGACCATCAACGACCCCGTGCTCTACGACCCGGAAGGAAAGCGCCGTGACGGCTGATCTGAGAGAGCTGCGTCGCAGCCCGTGGCACGACTTCGTCGGCCGCTTCGACGCCGCCGAGGTGACCGGTGACCGGGGCGTACGCCTTCGTGAGGTTCCGTACGGCGCCATGGCGGGGGTACGCACCGAGCCGGGCGGACATGGCTACCAGCGCATCGGCTCCGTGCTGGGTCTCGAACTGCCCCGCGCGTGCGGGGACACGACCAGCAGCCCGGCGAACGGCGAGGTGCGACACACGGCGTTGTGGCTCGGACCCGACGAGTGGTTGCTGGTCTCCACCGACGACACCGTGGTCACGACGTTGACCGAGGCTTTCGGGTCCGACCCCGTACCCGTCGTCGATCTCTCCGCCAACCGGTGCATCGTCGAGCTCTCGGGCCCCTCGGCCCGTCGGGTGCTCGAGAAGGGGTGCCCGGTCGATCTGCATCCCTCGGCGTTCCGGGCCGGGCAGGCGATCTCCACCCACCTCGGACCCGTGCCGCTGATCCTGTGGCAGACCGGCGAGTCGACCTACCGGTTGCTCCCGCGCATCTCCTACGCCTCCTACCTGGCCCGCTGGCTGCTGGATGCGGTGGCCGAGTTCGCGGGTCCCGAGGTGGCCTGATGGCGCTGAGCGCTTTCGACCTCTACTCCGTCGGGATCGGCCCCTCGTCCTCCCACACGGTGGGTCCGATGCGCGCCGCGAAGCGGTTCGTCGAGAGCCTGATCCGAAACGGCAGTCTGGAACACGTCCAGCGGGTCGAGGCGGAGCTCTACGGGTCTCTCGGTGCGACCGGTCACGGACACGGCTCTCCCAAGGCGGTCATCCTGGGGTTGATGGGTGAAGACCCGGCGACCGTCGACATCGACGCCGCCGACGCGCGGGTCGAGGCGGTGCGGGAAAGCCACGCCCTGCTGCTCGGCGGCCAGCACCAGATCCGCTTCGACGTCGTGAACGACTTGGTGATGCACCGGCGCCGCTCGCTGCCGGCCCACCCCAACGGGATGATCTTCACCGCGCTGGACGCCGACGGTGCAGTGCTGGAGACCCGGACGTACTACTCGGTCGGCGGTGGCTTCGTCGTCGACGAGCAGGCGGCCGGCGCGGACCGGGTCGTGCTGGACGAGACGCCGTTGGCGCATCCGTTCACGACCGGTGACGGGCTCTTGGCGCGATGCGCCGAAACCGGGCTGAGCATCAGCGACGTCATGCTCGAGAACGAGCAGGCCTGGCGTACGCCGGAGCAGATCCGTACCGACGCCCTGCACCTGTGGCAGGTGATGGCCCAGTGCGTGGAGACCGGCTGTCACCGCGAAGGCGTGCTGCCCGGCGGCCTCAAGGTGCCGCGGCGGGCGCCGGCACTGTTTCGTCGGTTGACCGACCAACCGTCGACCGACCCGTTCGAGTCGCTGGTCTGGGTCAACCTGTTCGCCCTGGCGGTGAACGAGGAGAACGCCTCCGGTGGCCGGATCGTGACCGCACCCACCAACGGTGCGGCCGGGATCATCCCGGCCGTGCTGCACTACTACGTCCGCTTCGTGCCCGGTGCGACCGAGGACAAGATCGTGCGCTTCTTGATGACCGCGGCCGCCATCGGCATCCTCTACAAGGAGAACGCCTCGATCTCGGGGGCCGAGGTCGGCTGCCAGGGTGAGGTGGGTTCGGCGTGCTCGATGGCCGCGGGTGCTCTGTGTGAGGTGCTCGGCGGTACGCCGGCGCAGGTCGAGAACGCCGCCGAGATCGGGATCGAGCACAACCTGGGCCTGACCTGCGACCCCGTCGGCGGGCTGGTGCAGATTCCCTGCATCGAGCGGAACGCCATCGCCAGCGTCAAGGCCATCAACGCCGCCTGGCTGGCCCTGCAGGGCGACGGGATCCACACGGTGAGCCTGGACAAGGCGATCAAGACCATGCGGGAGACCGGCGCGGACATGAGCACCAAGTACAAGGAGACCGCCCGAGGCGGGCTGGCGGTCAACATCATCGAATGCTGAACGAGGACCCCACTGACCTCGGTCGGCCGGTGGCCCTGGCCGAACAGGCCTACGTACGGCTGCGGGACGACATCATCTTCCTGCGGGTCGAGCCGGGTGCGCCCCTGGACGACAAACGGATCAGTGCGGCGCTCGGCCTGGGCCTGACGCCGGTCCGTGACGCCCTGAAGCGGCTCGCGCTCGAGCGGATGGTGGTGACGTACCCGCGTCGGGGGACCTTCGCCTCCGACATCCTGGTCAGCGACGAGCGCTGGTTGACCGAGATCCGCGAGGATCTGGAGGGTTCCGCAGCCGCCCTGGCGGCCGAGCGGGCCACCTCCGCCGAGCGGGTCGCGCTGACCGGCCTGATCGACGACCTCGACGACGACCACGCCAACCACCTGACCGCCGACTCCCTGGGGGTGGACTACGCCATCCACCAGGCCATCTACGCGGCGTCCCACAACCCCTTCCTCGAGGCCAACCTCACCCAGTACCTGAACCTGACCATTCGCATCTGGAACTTCGGTCTTCGGCGGGTGCCCACCCACCTCGCGGCCGGCCGTGACCAACGCGACGTGGTGACCGCGATCGTCCGAGGCGACGCCGCTGCTGCCCGCCGCGCTGCTCGTGCCCATCTGGGTGAGTTCTCGGCCGCCGTACGTTCGTTGCTCGCCGGCTGACCCCGTCAGGACTCAGGCGGAACGCGTCCTCACCCGGCGCTCGAAGAACCGAGCTCGTCCTCCAGGTGAACGCGGATGATGTCCTCGAACGAGTTCTCGGCGACGAAGCCCAGGTCGAGAGCCCGACGCGCCTCGAAACCGGGGGCCCAGCTCTCGACGATCTTCATGACCGTCTCGTCGGGCTCCCGCCTGATCAGCCGTACGGCATCGTCCCCGGCCACCGTCCGGAGCGCCTCGATCTCGTCGGCCACGGTGGCGCTCAGACCCGGCATGACCAGCACCCGGTTGGAGCCGACCACGTCTCCGTCGAGAGCAGCGGCATGGAGCAGGAACCCGACGGCAGCTCGCGGCGACGCGAACCAGTGCCGGAGCGTGTCCGGCACCGGCAGCACGGCCGGCTGACCGACGAGGGGCTCACGCAGGATGCTCGAGAAGAACCCGGACGCCGCCTGGTTCGGCTTGCCCGGACGGATGCAGATGGTCGGCAGCCGGACCCCGATGCCGTCGACGAAGCCGCGCCGGGTGTAGTCGTTCATCAACAGCTCACCCATGGCTTTCTGAGCGCCGTAGCTGGTCAGGGGCGTGACGTGGAAGTCGTCCGGGATCGGGTTCGGGAACGGAGCCCCGTAGACCGCGAGCGAGGAGGTGAACACCAGGCGCGGTCGATAGCCGTCCACCGCGTGGGCGGCGCGGATCGCCTCCAGGAGGGCTCGGGTGCCGTCGAGGTTGACCCGGTAACCCTTCTCGAAGTTGGCTTCGGCCTCGCCCGAGACCACTGCGGCGAGGTGGAAGATCACGTCCGGGCGGCCCTCCAGCAGCGCCTCCGGCGCTCCGACCACGGTGAGGTCCGCCGTGTCGAGCTTCAGCGACCCGGTCCATCCGGCCGGGGCCGTCGGGGTGATCACGTCCACCAAGGTGAACTGGTCGACGGCGACGTCACCCACCCGTCCTTCGGCGACCAGCCGATCCGTCAGCTTGCGTCCGATCATCCCCGCAGCACCGATCACGGCAACATGCATGGTGAGTTCCTCTCCTTCGCTAGCGTGGGCCAATCACCGTTTGGCGCTGGCTGCCCAGTCGTTCGATCCCCAGTTCCATGACGTCGCCGGGCTTGAGCCACACCTGTGGACGCAGGCCCATGCCGACGCCGGGGGGCGTGCCGGTGTTGATCAGGTCCCCGGGTTCGAGCACGAGGAACTGACTGAGGTAGTGCACGATGAAGTACGGATCGAAGATCATGGTCGACGTGGAGCCGTGCTGCCGCCGTACGCCGCTGACGTCGAGCCACATCTTCAGGTCGAGCACGTCGTCGATCTCGTCCGGGGTCACGAGCCACGGGCCGGCGGGGTTGAAGGTCTCCGCCGACTTGCCCTTGGACCATTGACCCCCGCGTTCGATCTGGAAGGCACGCTCGCTGACGTCGTTGACCACCGTGAATCCGGCGATCGCAGCCCGGGCCTCGTCGACGCTGTCGAGATAGCTGGTGCGGGCGCCGATCACGATCCCGAGCTCGACCTCCCAGTCGGGCTTCGTCGACCCCCGCGGCAGACGGACATCGTCGTACGGGCCGATCAACGTGTTCGGTGACTTGGTGAACAGGATGGGCTCCTCGGGGACCGCCGCACCGGTCTCGGCCGCGTGATCACTGAAGTTCAGGCCGATGCACAGGATCTGGTGGGGCCGGGCCATGGGCGCTCCGACGCGTTCGTCGGCGAACTCACTCAGCTGGCCCGCCGCCACGCGCTGGCCGACGACGGTCCGGAGCTCGGCGATCCCGCCCCTGCCGAAGAACGCCTCGTCGAAATCGTCGACCACATCGGAGACGTCCACGTAGTGGGTGTCGTCGACCCGGACGACCGGCTTCTCCGCGCCGGGCGGGCCGATGCGCATGAGGTACATAGAGGACTCCTGTCTGGGTGGGGTTGGAGGGGTACGGGGCGACCGTCACCGGTTGACGGGCCGAACCAGGGCGACGTCCGGGTTCAGCTCGACCCCGAAGCCCGGCGTGTCGGGCAGGGTCATCCGACCGTTCACCGGCACCGGTTCACCGAGCAGCAGCGGCTGGAACATGGGGACGACCTCGTCCGCCTCGGGCGCCATCATCAAGAACTCGGCGAACGGGCTGTTGGTGCGGGTGATGACGAAGTGGTACGAGTAGACACTCGAGCCGTGCGGGATCACCAGGGCGCCGGAGGCGTCGGCGAGCGCGGAGATCTTGATCAGCTCCGTGATACCCCCGCACCAGCCCACATCCGGCTGCAGGATGTCGGCACACCCCATCTCGAGCAGCATCCGGAACCCGTACCGGGTCGACTCGTGCTCACCGGTCGAGACGAGCATGCCGCGCGGCACCCGTTTGCGCAGGTCGCGGTACCCCCAGTAGTCGTCCGGTATCAACGCCTCCTCGAGCCACTTCAGCCCGTACTCATGGGCCGCATCGGCCAGCCGGACGGCGTAGTCCAGGTCGAGCGACATCCAGCAGTCCCACATCAACCAGAAGTCGTCACCGACCTTCTCCCGCATCGCGGCCAGCTCGGCGATGTTGGCGTGCAAGCCCTCCACACCCTCGTGCGGACCGTGGTGCAGGGCCATCTTCCCGCCGATGAAGCCCATCTCCTGCGCGAGGTCGGGCCGGGCGCCGGTGGCGTAGAACGTGAGCTCGTCGCGTACCGCGCCGCCGAGCAGGTGGTAGACCGGCTCCTGCCGGAGCCGACCCAACAGGTCCCACAGGGCCAGGTCGATCGCGCTGATCACGTTGAGCACCAGGCCCTTGCGACCGTAGAAGAGGGTGGACCGCCACATCTGGTCCCAGACCTTCTCCACGTCGGTGACGAGCGCACCCTCGACGAAGCGAGCCAGGTGCCGCTCGACGATCCAGGCGCCGGGCTCCCCGGCGGTCGTCACCCCGAAGCCCACGGTGCCGTCGTCCGCCTCCACCTCCACCACCAAGGTGCCGAGCACGTTGATGCCGAAGCTGCGTCGGCTCTGGTCGTACCCGGGGTAGCGAGACATCGGGGTCGAGATGTGGTCGTCGATCCAGTGGTAGCCCTCCTGGTCGTGGTAGTCCGCTCCCCCGCCGGCACTGACGGTGAAAGCTCGGACGGCGACGATCCGTGGGGTGCTCACTGCTGCTGCTCCGGTTCGGGTGCGCCCTGAGGAAAGACGAGGATCTTGCTGGCCGAGCTCTTCCCCCGAGCGAGGTCGTCGAAGCTCTGCGGGGCCTCGTCCCAGCCGACCCGTCCGTCGATCAGGGATGCGACCCCCGCCGGCACCGTACCGACCCAGGCCGCCGTCTCGGCGAACTCCGACGCGCTGTAGGTGAACGAACCGATCAGACTCCGCTCCGTCGTGGTGATCGCGTACGCCGCCAGGTCCAGCTGAGGCGATCCCATCCCGACCAGGACGATGCGCCCGCCGAGGGCGGAAGCAGCCAGCGCGTCGGCCACCGTACGGCTGACGCCCACCGCGTCGATCACCACGGTCGCCGGTCCGCCCAACGCAGCCTCCACCAGGCCCGCCAGCTCGCCGGTCGACGGGTCGATGACCTGCGCTCCGAGGTTTGCGCACAGCTCACGTCGAGACGAGCTCAGATCGGACAGAGCCAGGTTCTCGACCCCCAACCGGCGCGCTGCGAGCAGGCACGCCTGCCCGATCGGCCCGCCGCCGATGACCAGGACCCGGTCCGCCGGGGTCGCCTCGCCACGACGCACCGCGTGGAAGCCCACCGCCAGCGGCTCGACCAACGCCCCCAGCTCGGCCGGCATGTCCTCGGGCAGGCTCACGATGTTGGCCGCCGGCACCGCGACGCGGTCGGCGAAGGCGGCTGAGATCTCCTTGGCCACTCCCAACACGACCTTGCGACTGCACCACTGCGACTGGCCGTCGGCGCAGGCCGCACAGTTGTGGCAACCCATCACCGGGTTCACCGTGACCAGCTGACCGGCCGTCAGCCCGGTGACCGCCGAACCGATCTCCCCGATCCGGCCGACCGTCTCGTGGCCCATGACCTGACCCGGATGGCGCCGGCCGTTCTCGCCGGAGTAGCCGTGGAAGTCCGATCCACAGATGCCGGTGGCGATGACCTCCACGACCACCTCGCTCGGTTCCGGCCGCGGGTCGGGTCGCTCCTCCACCGCGATGTCGTAGTCGCCCCGAAGAACCAGTGCGCGCATGCTTGCTCCCCTCAGCCCTTGATCGCGAGGGAGTCGACCTCGTCCAGACGACCGGCCTCGATGTCGTTGGCCTTCTTGAACAGTCCTGTGAGGCCGAACAGGATCGCGCCCATCACCGCGCCGACGGCGAGGACGTAGAGTCCGGCGTTCCCACCGACGGTCCGGTTGAAGTAGTCCCGCAGGATCGGGGCGGTGAATCCACCCAGGTTGCCCAGCGAGTTGATCAGACCGATGCCGGCAGCCGCTGCGTACCCGGTCAGGTACTCGGTCGGCAGGGTCCAGAAGATCGGCTGCATGGCCACGAACCCCATGGCCGCCAGGGCCAGCCCGGCGATCGCCAGCACCGGAGTGCCACTGAGGGCACCGGAGATGGTGATGCCGAAGGCCGTCGTGAGCAACAGCGCGCAGCCGATCGTCCGGTGTTTGCGGGTCCGGTCGGCCAGTCCGGGGAAGAACGCCACCGAGGCCAGAGCGAACACCCACGGAATGGCGGTCACCAGCGAAGCCTGGAAGCCCAGCTTCTGACCGGTGATCGCGACCACCTGGCTGGGGAGGAAGAAGGTGAAGCCGTAGACGGCGATCTGAATGCAGAAGTAGATCGCGGCGAAATACCAGACCCGCCAGTTCCCCAGCGTCTTCAGCACGTTCTGCGGGGCGTGCCCCGCCGACTTGGCGGTGTCTTCGGCCGCGATCGTCTCACCCAGGGCGGTGCGCTCCTCGGCGCTCAGCCACGTCGCGTCCTTGGGCCGGTCGGTCAGGTAGAAGTACGCCCACACGCCGACGATGACCGCGATCAGTCCCTCGACCAGGAACATCCACTGGATGCCACGCAGGCCGGCGACTCCGTTGAGCTCGAGCAGACCGCCGGACAGTGGATTACCCAGAATGCCCGCGATCGCGATGCCCATGTAGAAATACCCGCGGGCCCGACTCAGGTGGCGGGCCGGGATCCAGTAGGTCAGGAACAAGATGACCCCGGGGAAGAAGCCGGCCTCGGTGACCCCCAGCAGGAAACGCAGCAGGTAGAAGCTCTTCTCCCCCTGGACGAAGGTGAAGCAGGCGGCCACGATGCCCCAGGTCACCATGATCCGGGCCAGCCACCATCGCGCCCCGACCTTGTGCAGCAAGATGTTGCTGGGTACCTCGAAGACGGCGTAGCCGACGAAGAACAACCCGGCCCCGAAGGCGTAGGCCCCCGCGCTGATCCCGAAGTCGATCTCGAACTCCTTCTGGGCGAAGGAGACGTTGCTGCGGTCCAGGAACGCGATGACGTACATCAGCAGGAGGAACGGGAGCAGCCGGCGGAACACCTTCTTGGTGGCCACCTCGCTCAGTTCGTGGCGTCGCCGGCGTTCTGCATCGGCGATGGAGGTCTTAGACATCGTCGTCTCCCATCAAACTCGAAAAAACTCGCTCACCAAGGTGTGTGGACCGGATCGCCGGCCTTGTGAAGATCTGGGTCAGTCGGTGGTTCGGGGAGCGCTCAGCGCATGTGCCGTCCTCCGTCGGTGTAATTCCGGTCCGGCCGACCTGGCCCGTTCGCCGAGCCGGTCAACCGAGGATGTCGGCGAGGACATTGCGGAGGTACGCGCGGTTCTTGCCGATCACGGTGACCGCGTCGCTGCCGTAGTGCTCGCACAGGAAAGCACCGCGGAAGCCCACGGCGATGGCCTGCTCGATCGCGGCCCGGTAGTTGATCAGCCCGAAGTCCATCGGCACCGGGAAGGTCGTGACCCGCCCGGTCTCCGGGTCCTCGTCACGCAGATAGTTCTTCACGTGCCAGTAGTTGGCGTGGGGCAGCAGCTTCTCGAACATCTGCGGCACCGGCTCCAGTGGGCGGTGCAGCCGGACGAAGTTGCCGATATCGGGATTGAGGCCGCACGCCTCGTGGCCGACCTCCTCCAAGAAGGCGACGGCCCCGTCGGCCGTCCCGACGTAGGTGTCCTCGTACATCTCCAGCGTGATCTGCTGGCCGTTGCTCTGTGCGTGCTCGGCCAGCTCCCGGACCAGGGACGCCGCTCGGCTACGGGCCTCGGCCGACTCGTCGTCGTGCCAGCCGTCGACCAGCCAGAACCAGAGGGCCTGCTTCTGCTCGGCCGTCAGATCCTGGAAGAACCCGAAGCTGACCACGGGTACGTCCAGCTCGGCCGCCTTGTCGAGCAACCGGTGGCTGTAGGCCAGGTACTCCGCGCCGTGAACGGGATCCATCACGCTGCGGCGCGAGGTGGAGATGGCCGGAATGGTGAGATCGGCCTCCTTCAGCACGACCTTGAAGTCGGCCAGACGCTCCGGACTGAGGTCACCGACCCGCACCCAGGTGTCGGTCGGATCGACCTCGGTGAAGCCCTGGCGGCGTACCAGTCGCAGATGCCGGGCCCATTCCTCCGGCTCGGCGTCGTGGATGGGGCCACCGTGGGAGTCAACGCTGCCGAACGGCAGCATGGCGGCCGCAATGGGCCAGTTGTCGGCGGTGTAGGCGGCTGAGGACATCAGGCGGCTCACTCTTCTTTCGGGGATCAGTGGTAGGCGTGGTCGGGTGGATCAGATCGGGGCAGGCCCGAGCTCGCGCAGCAGCTGACCGAGGCGGGCGTAGACGGTGTTGCGGTACGCGACCAGAGCGGCCTGGTCGCCCGCCGGGGTGACGAAACCGCCACCCTGCTTGACGCCGTACCGGCCCGCCTCGACGAGCTCGGTGAGCATCTTCGGGGTGGCGAGCCGCTCGCCGTAGTGCTGCTCGAGGGTACGGAAACCGTCGCCGTACACGTCGAGTCCGGCCATGTCGGCGATAGCGAACGGGCCGAAGAACGGGAGCCGGAAGCCGAAGGTGGTCCGGACGATGATGTCCACGTCCTCCGCGGTGGCCACTCCTTCTTCGACGAGGCTGACGGCCTCCTTCAGCAGCACGTACTGCAGGCGGTTCAGCACGAAGCCGGCCTTGTCGTTGACCCGGGCCGAGAGCTTGCCGGTCCGGGCCACCAGAGCCTCCACCGCGTCGACGACCGCGGCGTCGGTGCTCTCGTGCGCGATCAGCTCGACTCCGGGGATGAACGGGGCGGGGTTGGAGAAGTGGACGCCCAGGAAGCGCTCGGGGTGCTCCAGGTTGGCGGCCAAGCCCCCGATCGGGATGGTCGAGGTGTTGCTGCCGATGATGGCGTCCCGACGAGCCGACTCCTCGATGCTGCGCAGCACCGGACCCTTGATCTCGGGCTGCTCCAACACAGCCTCCTCGACCAGGTCAGCCCCGGCGACGGCCTCCGGCAAGCTCTCGGCCGCTCGCAGGTTCGTTCGCACCCGCTCGGCCGATCCCGGTTCGAACAGACCCTGGTTCTCGAACTCTTCGGCTTCGCGGCACAGCCGGTCGAGGTGGCGGTGCGTGACGTCCGGTGCGGCGTCGACGATGACCACGTCGAGGCCGGCCATGGCCAGGACCTGCGCGATCCCTCCACCCATGTAACCAGCGCCGACTACGGCCACTCGTTCGATCTGGTTGGTCATTGAACTCCCCGGACATCGTCGTCAGGCAAACCCTATAGGATCTACGGATACCCGTACAGTACTCCCTAGGACCCCGAGTCTCGTGTGCAGGTACGGGCCGGGATCTCGATTGGCCGGTGCTCGCGTCGCCGAGACGCCTCGAACGAAGGAGTTCACCTCGTGACTGCTACGCCACCCACCGCTCCGTCGCCTCCGTCCGACGGCCCGGTGCCACTGGATCGGGTGCTCGCCGATCAACCTCCGGCGTTGTC
>DATDBS010000003.1:0-33702 GCA_036524735.1 Propionibacteriaceae bacterium | reverse complement strand
CCCGGTGATCCGGTAGCCCCGCTCCATCCCCACGCGCTCGACCAGGGTCGCGGTCTGGGCGACCGACCGGGTGTCCGCCCAGATGATCGCCGGTCGTACCGGGTCTCCGGCCCCGTCGAGCAGCACCGCGCCCATCATCTGGCCCGAGAACGAGACCACCGAGACGTCCGCCGCGGCGACCGACGCCTGGTCCAGCAGGTCGCGGGTGGCGGAGCAGAGCGCGGTCCACCAGGCCGCCGGATCTTGCTCGGCCTTGCCGCGCGGACCGAAGTCGGTGCCGTACGTCGCCGTCACCGCAGCGACCACCTCACCCTGGTCACTGACCAGCGTGGCCTTGTCCCCGGTGGTGCCGAGGTCGTGCGAGATGATCATGGTCACTCGGCCAGCCGGTAGCCGACGTGCTCCGGGTTCACGCGTACGGCGTATCCGTCCCCGTCCCGCACGACCAGGGATTTCATGCCGCCCGCGCGCTCGATGATCGCGTAGTCCTGGCCGGCGTCGGCGGCGTAGCAGAACAGGGTGGAGAACCGTTCGGCACCGACGTTCACGCTGCGGTGCACCCAGTGGCCGGGCACGTAGACCGCCTGGCCCGGCGTGACGTCGCGCACTTCGGTCCGGCCGTCGAGAGTCTCCAGAATCATCACGCCGTGCCCCGACAGCCCGACGTACAGCTCGGAACGGTCGGCGATCGCGTGCAGGTGGCCGCGCGTCATGGCGTACTCCTCTCCGACGGTGCCGGGCTCGAGCACGCTGATCCCGGTGATCAGCCCGCCGGGGCCGTCCTCGGTCTGGGTGGTCTCCACCCAGTAGACCGGCTTGCCGTCGTCGGCGGCCAGCCGTTCCTCGTACGCCGCCCCGTCGCGGTAGAGCCCCTCGAGATCGGTGACGAACTTCTCGTATCGGCCGTTGCTGCCCTCCAGCTGACCCGTGTCGGGCCGCAGGGTCAGGGCCACCGGCGGCACGGGCCGGACCTCAGTTGTGCTCATGGTTCGCTCCTTCGTCGGGTCGACCCAGTTCGGGCCTGGTCATGGTCTCCGCTCAGCCAACGAGCGGGGTTGGTGGTGAGGACAGCCCGGACCAGTTCGGTCGACGCCTCGCGCTCGAGCCGGGGCAGGACCCGCTCGCCCAGGTACGCCAGCCCCGGCATCCCGCCGTAGGCCCGGTAGCGGGTGGCTCGGGCCACATCGCCACCGATCAGCAACCGGTCGGTCGCCCCCTGGGCGTCGGCGGCCAGCAGGCAGTCGAGCAGCACCGAGTCGGGCCAGCGCTGGCTCCGGGCCCAGCCGTCGTACCCGAGGTACGCCCCCGTCGCGGCCAGCTCGGCGTGCAGACCGGGATCGGGGTTGCGGTCGACGTGGGCGAGGGCGACAGCATTGGCCGGTACGCCGTGTCCGGCCAGCAGGGCCAGCACCTCGAACGCCGCACTGCCGTGCTCGAGATGGACCATGACCGCGGCGCCGGTCCGGTGCCAGGTGACGGCCACAGCCGCCAGCACCCGGTGCTCGAACGCGCTGATGCTCCAGTAGCCGATCCCGGCTTTGACGACGCCGGCGCGTACGCCGGCACCGCTCGGTCCCTGAGCCCGGGGCCCGAAAGTCGGGCCGTCGAGGACCGGCATCCCGGCGTCGACGTCGGCGACGAAGCGCTCGGCCAACTCGGTCTCGCTGAGCTCGAGCAGCCAGTGCCCGGGCCCGTAGTGCGGCTCGCGGTGGGCGCCGGTGGTGGCCACGACGGTCAGCTTCGTGGACGCGCTGATCCGGGCCAGGGCTTCGGGTCGGCGACCGAGACCGATGGGGGTGGCGTCGACCATGGCGACGAAACCGGAACCCCGCAGCGAGACCGCCTCCGCTCGGCTCGCGGACTCGTCGTCCAGCTCGTCACCAAGCAGCAGCTTGCTGACCTGGAACAGGTGTTCGTGGTAGTTCGTCCGCCCGACGGACCCGGCATCGATGTCGCCAAGCACCGTCCGGATCTGGGCCGTGCGGATCTGGGCCGTGCGGATCTGGGCCCTGCGGAATTGGTCCGTGCGGATCTGGGCCGCGCGGATCTGGGCCGCGCGGGCCGGGACGGGCGGGACGCTCACCGCAGCCGCGCCGCGATCCGGCCGAGCTCGTCCACCGTCTCGGGCGGCATCGGGATGTCGAACACCTCGGCGACGGCCTGGCTCCAGCCGTGCACGAAGTAGCGCCAGCCGTCCTCGACCCGCAACCCGCGGGCTTCCGCTTGGGCCTGCGCCTGGTGCCAGAACTCCAGCGACCCGCGGTAGTTGAACTCCCAGACCACAGCGTCGTGTGGGAACGAGGTGGTGTCGGCCAGGGGGGAGCCGGGCCGATCCTTGCCCATCCCGGTCGCGTTCACGACCAGGCTGGACGGCGGCAGGTCCCGGACCAGGGCGTCACCGTCGTCGGGCCCGTCGGTCACCACGTAACGGACCAGTCCGGAAGGCAGCCCGGCCCGCTCGTGCACCGCCCGGGCGTGGTCGAGGGGCTCCTGGGTCAAGGCGGTGCAGGTGATCCGGCTGGGTCGGTCGGAACGCACCCCCAGCTGGTGGCTGAGCGCCGTACCGGCCCCACCGGAGCCGAGGATCAGCGCCTCGCCACCGGTCCGGCCGAAGTGGTCGGCGGCCAGGAACTCCTCCACCGCGAGCCGGGCCGTCACCGGATCCTTGGCGCTGCCGAACAGCCGGTCGCCCCGCTTGGCGATACAGGAGACCTCACCGAAGGTCTGGGCCAGCTCGTCGAGGTCGTCGAACAGGTCCGCAGCCGCCGCGTGGACGGCCATCTTGTGGGTGGTGACCAGAGCACCCCGCTGCTGCGGGTCGTCCCGGATCATCGTCACCACGTCGCGGTAGACCTGCGGCGCGGAGTCCAGGGGTACGTCGTGGCCGACCAGGGTGCGGGTCGGCAGCCCCAGCGCGTCGGCCCACTGCGGGAAGACGGCACGGATGGAGGAGCCGCCGGTGCTGACCCCGACGAACCCCATCGATGACCCGTCGCTCACGCGGCGGCGCTCCGGGCCGCGCGGGCCGCGCGGGCCGCGGCACTGAACTGACGGGCCGTCGCGGTGATCGCCTCCCAGTCGCCGGTGGCCATCGCCCGGGCGGAGCACAGCTCACCGCCCGCACCCACGGCGACCGCCCCGGCGGCCAGCCACTCGGCCAGGTTCTGGGCGTTGACGCCCCCGGTGGGGACGAAGTCGACATCCGGGAACGGGGCCCGCAGCGCCTTCAGGAAGGCCGGGCCACCGAGCGACGCCGGGAAGAGCTTGACCACGTGGACGCCGAGCCGGAGCACGGTCATCACCTCGCTGGGGGTCATCGCGCCGGACAGGACGGTGACGCCCGTGCTGAGCATCACCCCGGCCAGCGCCGGCTCGGTCCCGGGGCTGACCAGGAACTCGGCCCCGGCCTCGACGGCCTCGTGGGCCTGGGCCGGGTGCAGGACGGTGCCGGCGCCGAGGTAGACCGCATCGCCGTGCCGACGGCGGACCTCGCGGATCACCGCCGCCGCGTCGGGCGTGCTGTAGGTGACCTCGATGCCGGTCACGCCGCCCGCGACCAGTGCGTCGGTGGCCAGGATGCCCGCTTCGGCCGTCGGTGCGCGGAGCACGGCGACCACGGTGGCTGCGCGGAGGCCGGCCACGCCCTTCGACGGGCTCAGGCCCTTCGACAGGCTCGAGGAGCGGGCGGGGTCGGTCATCGGGGTCCTCCGGGAGTCGGGACGAGGTTGGGGAGCGGCTCGCCGTGGAGCAGGGCGAGGACGGCGTCGACCGCGCCGCGGCCCATGCCGTCGACCGCCTCCACGGTCTGGGCGGCGGAGTGCGGGGTGAACAGCGTTCGGTCGCGGAGGTCGTCGGCCAGCAGCGGGTTGTCGTGGCGGCCCGCCTCGCTGCCGAGGACGTCGGCGGCGTACGTCCGCAGCCGGCCGTTCCGGAGCGCCTCGGCCAGGACCGGCTCGTCGACCAGCGTGGCGCGGGCGGTGTTCACGAGCACCAGGTCGGGGCGGGTCAGGCTGAGGAAGTGCGCGTCGACGACGATGTGCTCCCCAGGCGCGTGCAGGGTGATCAGGCTGCTCCGCCGGACCAGCTCGTCGAGCTCGACCACCCCGATGCCGAGGTCGGTCACGTCCGCGGGCCGGACCCACGGGTCGAAGCCCAGCAGGGTGCAGCCGAATCCGCGGAGTCGGGCGGCCACCTCGCGGCCGATCCGGCCGAGCCCGACGATACCGACCGTCTGGCCGCCGAGCTGTCGGGTGCGGCGTACGCCCCAGTCCCCCGCGCGGACGCCGTGGTCCCCGGACGCGACGTCTCGCAGTGCCGCCAGCATGAGGGCGACGGCGTGGTCGGCCACCGCTCCCGTGTTGGCGCCGGGGGTGTTGGTCACCGGGATGCCCCGAGCGCCCGCCGCGGCCAGGTCGACCGCCTCGACCCCGACGCCGTAGCGAGCGATCAGTCGCAGGTGCGGGGCGGCCTCGAGGTGCGCATCGGTGACCGGGCCGGTGCCCGCGATCCAGACGGTGGCTTCCGCCAGCAGCGGAAGCAGGGTGGCGAGGTCGTGGTCGGACGGTCCGGTCACGATGCGGCAGCCGACCGCCGCCAGCTCGCCGGTCAGGTCCAGGTCGCCGGAGGAGAACGACCGGCTCGTGACCAGGGCGAGCGGCGAGGAGGGCACGAGGGAAAGGTAGTCCTGTACGTACAGGACGTCAAGCACTAGACTCCGCTGCATGCCCAGCGTGATCGACCGCTCCTCGCCGCTGCCGTTCTATCACCAGCTCAAGCAGATCCTGCTCGCCGAGCTGCGTGAGCGGCAGCTCTCCCCCGGTGATCGGCTGCCCGGAGACCACGAGCTCTGTGCGACCTACGACGTGTCCCGCACCGTCGTACGCCAGGCCCTGGCCGAGCTGGAGACCGAGGGCGTGCTCGTCCGGCTGAAGGGCCGGGGCACCTTCGTCGCCCCGGAGAAAACCTCCGAACATCTGGTCCAGTCCCTGACCGGGCTCTACGAGGACGTCGCCGCCCGCGGGTCCCACCTGCGCAGCCAGGTGCGCCGGCTCGAGGTCGTGCCGGCCGACGAGCAGGTCGCCGCCGAGCTCGAGGTGCAGGTCGGCGCGCCCGTCATCGTCGTGGAGCGGCTCCGCTTCGTCGACGACGAACCGTGGGTGCTGGTCACGGGCTATCTGCCGTACGACGTCGCGCCCGGCCTGGTCCACGAGGACCTCAGCGACCAGTCGCTCTACCAACTGCTCGAGAACCGGTACGGCGTCACCGTGACCCACGGGCGTCGTGCGGTGGAGGCCGCCGTGGCCGGGGACACGCTGGCCGCCAGCCTGGGTGTCGCGGTCGGTGACCCCGTGCTCGTACTGCGCAGCACCGCGCTGTCCGGAGTCCGCCCGGTCGAGATGTTCGTCGCCTACCACCGCGGGGACCGCAGCCGCTTCGAAGTGACCCTGAGTCGCAGCAGGTCGACCGACGGAGCCGATCTCGAACCCCTGATGCGCGTCACGACCTGATGCGGTGAGTGCCTGTCCGTCGCCCTAGGGGACCAGGACCGCCTTCACCACGGAGCTGTCGGCGACAGCAGCGAGCGCCTCGGCGTACTGGTCGAGCCCGAAGCGCCGGGTGATCAGCCCTGACGGGTCCACCCGCCCGGTGCGGAGCGCCACGAGAGCGCGGTCGAAGGAGAACTGCTGGGCGAAGGAACCTTTGATGGTCAGCTCGCGGCGGAAGATCTCGTACGGCGGCACGGGCCACTGCGCAGCCTCGGCCGTCATGCCGTAGACGAAGATCGTGCCGCCCGTGCGGACGAGACCGACGGTGGTGCTCAGCACCGCCATGGCCCCGGTGGCGTCGATGACCACGTCGAAACCCGACGGAGCCAACTCCCTGAGCCGGCGATGAGCAGCCTCGGGGTCGGACCGATCCAGCTGGACGACCTCGTCGGCCCCACGTTCTCGAGCCAGCGCGAGCTTGGCGGCGGTGGGTGCGGCCACGGTCAGCCGGCCGGCTCCCGAGCGAGCCAGCAGCGACGTGAGGATCAGCCCGGTCGGCCCGGCTCCGAACAGGAGCACGTCGGACCCGGGCTGCAGAGCGAGCATGTCAAGGCCGTGCACGACGCAGGCCACGGGCTCGGTCAGCACCGCCACCTCGGGTTCGAGGTCGTCGACGAGGAAGCACCGTCCGGCGTCGGTGACCACGTACTCCGCAAATCCGCCCGGGGCGTTGACCCCCTGGGCCACCCCGTTCTCGCAGAACGCGGGCCGAGCTCGGCGACACTCCACGCAGAAGCCGCACGCGGCGCAGTTGTCGACCACGACGCGATGACCGAGCAGACCGGGGTCCACGCCGTCTCCGTACGCCACCACCTCGCCGACGAACTCGTGACCCGGCGTCAGCGGGTACGACGGCCCGAACTCCCCCAGGTGCAGGTGAGCATCGGTGCCACACACGCCGGCCACCAACACCTTGAGCAGGACCTCCCCCCGTCCGGGCTCGGGTACAGGCAGCTCGCGGACCACGAAGTGCTCGGGCCGGTCGTAGACGACGGCATGCATCGTGGACATCGTGGTTCTCTCCTGGTCTCGTCCTGGCGGCCTGCTCGCCTCAGGCGAGTGAGTAGCCGCCGTCCATCAACAGCTCGGTGCCACAGCAGAACGCGGCCTCGTCGCTCAGCAACCACGCGGCTGCCGCGGCGATCTCGTGCGGCGCCGCGAACCGGCGCAGCGGGGTCGCCGACTTCCAGAGCTCGTGCAGGTCGTGCTTGCTGCCGAGCAACGGGGTGTCGACGTACCCCGGCGACAGCGCGTTCACCCGTACGCCCCGGGCCGCCCACTCGAAGGCCAGCGACTTGGTCATGGCCACCAGCCCGCCCTTGGACGCGTTGTAGGCCACCTGCTGTTGCGGCACGTTGACGATGTGGGCGCCCGACATGGAGGCAATGGTGACGATCCGCCCCGACCCCTGCTCGAGCATCACCCGACCGACGCGTTGACAGGTGAGGAAGACCCCGGTCAGGTTGACCCCGATCGTCCGCGACCAGACCGGAAGATCCATCTCCTCGGCCGGTGTCGGCTCCTCGGAGAGACCGGCCGCCGCGATCAGTCCGTCGATGCGTCCGGCGGTGGCCACCACCTGCGCCACGGCGGCCTCGATCGAGGCCTCGCTGAGCACATCGACCTCGACGAAGGTCCCGACTGAGGCGTCCGGACGACGGCGGTCGAGGGCGAACACCTGGGCGCCGCGCTCGGCCAACCAGGCGGCGCAGGCATGGCCCACACCCCCCGCGGCCCCGGTGACCACCGTGACCGATCCCGCGGCCCATCCACCGACAACTGAACTGGTCACATCACTCCTGCGGGTTGCGCGAGTTAGCATCCTGTCATTACAGGATTTCACCTGTCAATCGGGTGATCAGCCGGCCAGCAGCGACCGGATCTCCGCCGGGGTGAACGCTCCGGACGGCAGCCCGTCGGCCGACATCACCTGGTCGAACAGCTGCTGCTTCTTGGACTTCAGCTCCATCACCTTGTCCTCGATGGTGTTCTTGGAGACCAGGCGATAGACCATCACCGGCCGCTCCTGCCCGATCCGATGGGCGCGGTCGACCGCCTGCGCCTCCGACGCCGGGTTCCACCACGGGTCGAGCACGAAGCAGTAGTCGGCTTCGGTGAGGTTGAGCCCGAAGCCACCCGCCTTCAGGCTGATCAGGAACGCCCCGCTCGTCCCGGACTTGAAGCCCTCGATCACCCGGGCCCGGTTGCGGGTCCGGCCGTCGAGGTAGGCGTACTCGACGCCCGCCTGGGTCAGGCGATCCCCCACCCGTTTGAGGAACGTCGTGAACTGGCTGAAGACCAACGCACGATGACCCTCGGCGACGAGCTCGGTCATCATCTCGACGAGCAGGTCGACCTTCGCCGACGGCACGCCCTCGTGCTCGGGGTCGACCAGGGCCGCGTCGAGACTGAGCTGGCGCAGCAGGGTGAGCGACCGCAGGATGGTGAAACGGTTGCTGTCGAGGTCGCCGATCAGGCCCAGGATCTTCTGCCGCTCCCGCTGCAGCTGCCGCTGGTAGATCCGGGCGTGGCTCGGGTGCAGGTCGACCGAGATGACCTGCTCCTGCTTCGGCGGGAGCTCGGTCGCCACCTGCTCCTTGGTCCGCCGCAGCATCACCGGACGGACCCGGTCCCGGAGGCGGTCGAGCCGCTCCGGCCGGGTGTTGCGCTCGATCGGGCGGCGGAAGTACTCGCTGAACCGGTCCGGACTCGGGAACATGCCCGGCGCAGTCAGCGACAGCATCGCCCAGAGGTCCATCAGGCTGTTCTCCAGCGGGGTGCCGGTCATCGCGATGGTGAAGTCGACGTCGAGCTTGCGCAGGCTGGCGTACGTCTTGGCCTGGTAGTTCTTCACGAACTGTGCCTCGTCGAGGATCAGCCCCTGCCACTGCAGCGCGTGATAGGCCTCGGCGTCCAGTCGGGCCAGCGTGTACGACGTGATGACCACGTCGGCCCCCGCGGCCAGCTCCGCCAGCGACGTGGCGCGCTTCGCCTCGGTCTGCTGGACGACGACCACCTTCAGGCCCGGCGTGAAGCGGGCCGCCTCCGTGAGCCAGGTCGCCGAGACGCTGGTCGGCGCGACGACCAGGAACGGTCCGGAACCGGGACGGCTCCCCTGCTGCTGCTCCTCACGGATCTTGACGATCAGCGCCAGCGCCTGCAGAGTCTTGCCCAGGCCCATGTCGTCGGCCAGGATGCCGCCCAGGCCCAGCTCCCAGAGTCGGTACAGCCAGGCGAAACCCTCGAGCTGGTACGGCCGCAGGTCCGCCCGCAGACCCACCGGCGGGGCGATCTCCGTCGGCGCCCCGCGCTGGGCGAGGTCGGCCACCCGGGTCTGCCACCGGGCTGCCTGGCGCCCGACCACGCCGAGCCGGGTGAGCTCCTCCCACAGACCCGCCTGGTGCACATGGATCCGCAGCGTGGTGCGCTCCCGGTCCTGGAGGGCCCGGGCCTCCCCGATCAGCTCGGCGAGCTGGTGGAACTCGGGCTGTGCCAGCGAGAAGTAGAGACCGCTGGGCAGGATCAGGTGCCCGGCCCCTTCGGCCAACGCGCGGAACAGCAGCACGAACGGCACCGGCTCGTCGTTGATCGAGACCGAGATCGTCAGGTCGAACCAGTCGGAGCCACCCGGTCGCTCGTCGGTGGAGACCACGACCTGCGGGGCGCCTTCGGCCCGGCGGTAGTCGGTGCGTTCTCCGCTGTGACTGACCTCGACCCCGGCGGCTTCCAGCTCGGCCAGCCGCTCGGAGGCGAACTCGGCGGCCGCCAGCCCAGCCAGCAACCCGCGCACCCGCGGTCGGCTGGGGTTGACCGGGTCGAGCACCTCGGGTGGAGCGCGGTGGAGGATCGGCGCCAGCTCGGTCCAGAGTGCCTGCTCGGCCGCCGAGTCCCTTACCTCGCCCCCGTGGTGGTCGCCGAGCGGGAACTCGGTGCCGACGCCGGCCACGCCGTAGCCCACCGCCCAGCGCAGCTCCAGCTGCTCGGCAGCCGGATGGTGGACGGTCAGCCGGATCACGGGCGCCACCGGTGTCGGCAGATCGACCGAGTCGTCGAGCGAGACCACGACCGCCTCGCGGCGCAGGTTGGGGTAGAACGTCTGCAGGAACCGGTCCCGGTCGTTGGCCGGGACGGCGACCGTGTTCCCCGCGGTCAACCAGCGGGCCAGCGCAGGTTCAACCGGGCGGGTCAGTCGGTTCAGCTCGAGGGTCTTGCGCCCGTGCCCCTCGGTGATCCGGGCCAGCCCGTGCCCGGGTTCCCCGATCAAGACGAACGGCCCCACCGGGACCTCACCTCCGGCCTGCTTCAGCACCGGGCGGACCTGCAGTCCACCCGCCTGACCGTTCGCCACGTCGACCACGACCTCCAACGCGTGGTCGGCGATGACCACCGAGTCCCGGTCGGTGGTTCCGACCAGCGTGACACCCGATCCCACGAGCTGATGCAGGATCGGCCAGAGGTTCTCCTCGGCGCCGTCCAGCGGTAGCCAGGGCGAGCCCGCGTACCCGCCGTAGTAGGTGCCCGACGCCACGTCGACCGCGGCGTGCCGGAGCCGCTTCAGCAGCTGGATGTGCGCCGGCACGAACTGGCGGCGGAAGTCGTACATGACGTCCTGCCACGCGGCGCCGGTCTGCACCCACCGCCCGGTGCTCGGACTGCGGCGGACCGGGCGGCACTGGAGTCGGGAGACGGTCCGCCCCACGAGCGCCTCGACCCGCAGCCCCAAGGGCTCACCGACGGGATCGGTTGCCTTGGCCCGACCCAGGAGAGCGTTCAGATCGGCCTCCCACCGCGGCCCGGTGACTCGAGCCTTCTTCGTGCCGGTCTGAGGGGGACTGGGCGTCGGGGGCTCCACACCACCCTTGGAACCGAGGCCGAGCCCGTGCAGCAGGTTCCGCGACCGGCGCAGGGTGATCAGGGTCGCGACCACGTGCTTGCAGTCGAAGCTCATGGGACAGGTGCAGCTGCCGACGTGATCGAAGGGCGGAAAGCGGTTCAGCTCGACCTTGACCTGGTAGCGGTGGTGCCGGCTGCCCTCCACCTCGGCTTGGACCTCGAGCAGGTGCTCGTCGAACTCGAGGTGGTTGACGTGCCCGTCGCGGGCGTACCTGGAGCCGCGCGCGACCGTCTCGCCGCCCAGGTTGGCGACCAGGTGCTCGTCGTCCAGCATCAGGTTCAGATCCACGCATGCGAGGCTAGACCCGGCCACTGACAATGTGCGGATCGTGACGCCGGAGCTGCGAGTTCGGGCCGCCGGTGGCCAACTGTGTCGAGCGTCTCATTCGGCCGCGATGGGCGTCTAGCGGGAAGATCTACCCCTGGTGGATGGTTGAGCCGAACATGACACAGACTCCGACCAAGATCGTCTACACCGCCTCCGCCACCACGACCGGGGGCCGCCAAGGCCGCGCCGTGTCCAGCGACGGCCTCCTCGATCTGACCCTGACCGCGCCGAAGGAGACCGGTGGTCCGGGCACCGGTACCAATCCCGAGCAGCTCTTCGCCGCCGGCTACTCCGCCTGCTTTAACGGCGCCTTGATGATGGTGGCCAAGAAGGCCGGCATCGACGCCTCCGCCGCCCAGGTCACCGCCAACATCGGGTTCGGTCCGGAGGGTGACAGCTTCGCCATCACCGCCGACCTCGAGGTCTCGATCCCCGGCGTCGAGCTGGCCAAGGTCCAGGAGCTGGCCGACGGCGCCCACCAGGTCTGCCCCTACTCCAAGGCCACCCGTGGCAACGTCCCCGTCACGGTGACCGCCGTCGCCGCCTGACGCTCGGTTCGACTGCGTACGCGGTGGGTCGGCCCCGCCCGCCGCGTACCGGCTTCCGACTCGACCCGCAGACCTCTCAGGCCGGGTCGAGCAGGGCGTCGACGAACTCCTCCGCGTCGAACGGGGCGAGGTCGTCGACTCCCTCACCGAGGCCGATCAGCTTCACCGGTACGCCGAGCTCGCGTTGGACCTGGACGACGATCCCGCCCTTGGCCGAGCCGTCGAGCTTGGTCAGCACGATGCCGGTGATGTTGACCACGTCGCGGAAGATGCGGGCCTGGGTCAGCCCGTTCTGACCGGTGGTGGCGTCGAGCACGAGCAGCACCTCACCGACCGGAGCCTGCCGCTCGATGACCCGCTTCACCTTGCCCAGCTCGTCCATCAGGCCGGTCTTGGTGTGCAGCCGGCCGGCGGTGTCGATCAGCACGACGTCGACCTCCTGCTCGATCCCGACCTTGACCGCCTCGTACGCCACGCTCGCCGGGTCAGCGCCCTCGGCCCCGCGCACCGTCGGGACCCCGACTCGCGACCCCCAGGTCTCCAGCTGGTCCGCTGCGGCGGCACGGAAGGTGTCGGCCGCCCCGAGCAGCACGTCCTTGTCCTCGGCCACCAGCACCCGCGCCAGCTTGCCCACGGTGGTCGTCTTGCCGGTCCCGTTGACCCCGACGACCATGACCACGGCCGGAGTCAGGCCGCGCTGGGTGTCCAGGCTCCGGTCCATCGACGGGTCGACCAGCTTCACCAGCTCCTCGCGCAGCACGGCTTTGGCCTGAGCGGGGTTCGCGACCCCGTCGACCCGGAGCCGGGCGCGCAGCGCGGTGACCAGCTCGGTCGTGGGTCCCACGCCCAGGTCGGAGGTGATCAGGGTCTCCTCGAAGGCGTCCCAGGTGTCCTCGTCGATCCGGTCCCGGCTGATCAGCAGGAGCAGGCCACGACTCAGCGCACTGTTGGAGCCGGCGAGCCGGCGACGCAGCCGTGCCATCCGGTTCTCGGGCGCCTCAGGCTGTTCGAGGCCGGGCGTTTGGGGTTCGAGGTCCAGCAGCCCGGGCTCGACGTCGTCGGGCGCCGCCACGCCGCCCCGGGCTCGGCCGGGAGCACCGTCATCACCCGCCCGTCCGCCGGCACCGAGCTCCCGCGTCTCCTGGCCGCGCCGCAGGGCAGCGCGGCGCCGGGTCGCGACGAGCCCGACCGAGACGAGCGCGAGCAGCAGGACGCCGCCGATGATGAACCAGAGAGTCGTTGAATCCACCGGCTCATCCTAGGGGCGACGCCGGAGACCAGACGCTGCGCAGAAACTCCCGAAGTCGAGAGTTCTCGTACACCAGGACCAAGGTCAGTGCAGGAGGCGCTGCAGGCTGCGCGGGGGTTGGCCGTCACCGTTGAGGTGCTGCGCGGCCCGGGCCATCTTGTCCGCGATCTTGGGGGCGTGACTCTTGCCGCGACCCTCCATGCCGATGAGGACGATGCCGACGGTACTCGCGGCGATGACCAAGATGATGATCATGGAAATGAGGATGGCGGTCATGGGAGTTGCCTTTCAGACAGTCGAAAACAGCCTTGGGGAAGGAACTGTCTTACGACTCTGATTCTCGCAGTCGAACCTGAGCGGACCCTGGCGTGAACCTGGGCGATTGCTCTCGATTCGGTCACGTTCTCGGCCCACACCCAGCGTCAGGCGACCGACTCGCTCTCGCGAAGTCGCTGCGAGATCACGGCCGAGACCCCGTCGCCCCGCATGGTCACGCCGTACAGGGCGTCGGCGATCTCCATCGTGCGCTTCTGGTGGGTGATGACGAGCAGCTGGCTGTTCGAGCGCAGCTCCTCGTAGATCTCCAGCAATCGGCCGAGGTTGGTGTCGTCCAGCGCGGCCTCGACCTCGTCCAGGATGTAGAACGGGCTCGGCCGGGCGATGAAGAGCGAGACGAGGAAGGCCACGGCGACCAGCGACCGCTCCCCACCCGAGAGCAGCGACAGTCGCTTGACCTTCTTGCCGGGCGGTCGCGCCTCGACGTCGACGCCCGTGGTCAACCAGTTGCCCGGTTCGGTGAGGATCAACCGGCCTTCGCCGCCGGGGAACAGCCGGGCGAAGACCCGGACGAACGCCTGCTCGACGTCGGCGTACGCGTCGGCGAAGACCTGCTCCACGCGGGTGTCGACCTCGCTGATGATGTCCATCAGGTCCTTGCGGGTCCTGCGGAGATCCTCCAGCTGCTCGGAGAGGAACTGGTGCCGCTCCTGCATGGCGTCGAACTCCTCCAGCGCCAGCGGGTTCACCCGACCCAGTACGCCGAGGGCCTGCTCGGCCTTCCGCAGCCGCTTCTGCTGGTCGGTGCGGACGAAGGCGACCGGCTCGGGTTGCTCGTCCTCGGCGGTGAGCGCGGAACCGTCCGGCCGGGTCAACACCGGCACCGGCTGGTCGGGGCCGAAGTCCCGGGTCAGCGTCTCGGCGTCCAACCCGAGCTCGGTCATCGCCTTCTCGACCAGGGTCTCGACCCGCATCCGCTGCTCGGCACGCGCCATCTCGTCACGGTGCACCGCGTCGACGAGCGTCTCGAAGTCACCGCCCAGCGTCCGTACGGCGGCCCGCGCGGTCCGCAGGGCGGCGTCGGATTCGGCCCGGGCGGCTTCGGCCTCGGTACGCTCGACGGCGGCCTGAGCGAGCGAGCGCTCGACGAGCTGCGACAGGTACGCCGTCCCCACCTCCACCGCGGCCGCCACCTTGGCCTCCCGGATCATCCGCTCGCGACGGGCCATGGCCTTGGCCCGCGCCTGCCGCTCACCGGCCGCGGCTCGGCGCAGCGCATCAGCCCGACCGGAAAGACCGCGAGCGCGCTCCTCCACGGTGCGCAGCGCCAACCGCGCGTCCATCTCTGCGGAGCGCGCCAATCGCGCCTGCTCGCCGAAGCGATCGCGATCAGCCGGGTCCGGCTCGGTCGCCTGATCTCCGTCGGCCGCGAGCGCCAGCCGCTGCTCGAGCTCGGCGAGACCGGCGAGGTCGCGGTCACGGGCCTGCTCGGCCTGGGTGATGCCCTGCCGCAGCCGGGTGGCCTCGCCGTGGGCGGAGCGGGCGGTAGAGCTGAGCTGGCCCAGTTCCTCGGCCACGGCCGCCATCGCAGCGTCGGACTCGTGCAGCTGCGCCAGGGTCACCTCGACGGTGCGGGTGGCTTCCCGGTGCTGCTCGGCGAGCTGGTTCTGGGCGAACCGGAGCCGGTCGCAGACATGACCGGCCTCGGCCAGTCGGGTCTCGGCGTCGTCGATCGCAGCCTGGACCTCGATCAGACTCGGCTGCGAGGACGAGCCACCCGCCGCGAAGTGGGCGCCCAGCACGTCACCCTCGCGGGTCACGGCGACCACGTCGGGCAGGTCGGCGACGAGCGAGCGAGCGGCGCGCAGGTCGTCGACCACGGCCACCTTGCGGAGCACCCGGCGTACGGCGGTGAGCAGCCCGGCCGGCACCTCGACCACCTCGACGGCGTAGACCACGGTGTCGGGCAGGACCGGCCACCGGTCCCGGTCGTCGGCGGCGTCAGACCCCCCGAGCAGCAGACCGGCCCGGCCCAGGTCCTCGGTCTTGAGGTGGTCGAAGGCGCCGAGCGCCGCGTCCACGCCGGTGACCGCGACGGCGTCGGCGGCCGCCCCGAAGGCCGCGGCCACCGCGGTCTCGTAGGAGGCCTGGACCTTGACCAGGGTTGCGACCGAGCCGAGCAGGCCGTCGACGGAGTCGGTCGCGGCCAGCAACGCCGACGACGCGTCCTTGCGCTGCAGTCCGAGGTGGAGCGCCTCGACCCGGGCAGCAAGGGCGGCGCGGTCCTGGGACGCAGCGAGCTCTTGACGACGCAGCTCGGCGAGCTCGGCGTCGAGCGCGTTCAGGACCTCGACGGCCTCCTCGTGGTTCTCGTCGAGGCCGAGCTCGCCGTCGTCCAGCCCGGCGACCTGGGTCTCCAACGAGGTGAAGGCGAGCGACGCCTGGGCGGAGCGGTGGTCAGCCTGCTCGCTCGCCGCGGTCAGCCGGCCGATCTCGGCCTCAGCAGCCTCGGCCCGGCTACGCAGCGCGTTGACCTGACCCGTCAACCGGGCCAGACCTTCGCGGCGGTCAGCGGCCGCCCGCAGCAGGCCGGTGAGTCGGCGGTCCTCGACCCGGTGGGCTTCTTCCCGCTCGGTCCGGTGCGTGGTGGCGGCGGTCAGGGCTTCGGTCTTGGCCCGGACCTCGGCGGAGAGATCACGTTCCTGGGCGGCCGCTGACTCCGCCTCGCGATCGAGCTGGTCGGGGTCCCGCCCCGTGCGCACGTCACCCGGCTCCCGCTCGGCGTTGCGCATCCGCTCCCGGGCGATCGACACCGTGGTACTCACCCGCTCGCGGAGCGCGGCCAGGGCGTACCACGTCTCCTGCGCCTCGGTCAGTCGCGGGACACCCTGGCGTACGGCTTCCTCGGCCTCGAGCTCGACCTCGCGGGCCCGCTCGAGGGCAGCCTCCAGGGTGAGCCGGCGCTGTCTCATCGCGGCCTCGTCGGCCAGGTCGGCCTCGAGGGCCAACGTCGCCTGGACGAGGTCGTCGGCCAGCAGCCGGGCCCGCGAGTCGCGTACCTCGGCCTGGACGACCGCAGCCTTGCGGGCCACGTCGGCCTGGCGTCCGAGCGGCTTGAGCTGCCGGCGGATCTCGGCGATCAGGTCGGCCAACCGGTTGAGGTTGCCCTCGCAGGCCTCTAGCTTGCGCAGGGCCTTCTCCTTGCGTTTGCGGTGCTTGAGGACCCCCGCCGCCTCCTCGATGAACCCGCGGCGGCCCTCGGGGGTGGCCTGGAGGATGGAGTCGAGCTGGCCCTGGCCGACGATGACGTGCATCTCGCGGCCGATGCCGGAGTCGCTGAGCAGATCCTGGACGTCGAGCAACCGGGCGTGGTTCCCGTTGATGGCGTACTCCGAGCCGCCGTTGCGGAACATGGTCCGCGCGATGGTGACCTCGGCGTACTCGATCGGCAGGGCGCCGTCGGAGTTGTCGATGGTGAGCACGACCTCGGCGCGGCCCAGGGGGGCTCGGCCGGAGGTGCCGGCGAAGATGACGTCCTCCATCTTGCCGCCGCGCAGCGTCTTGGCGCCCTGCTCCCCCATTACCCAGCTGAGCGCGTCCACGACATTGGACTTGCCGGACCCGTTGGGGCCGACCACACAGGTGATCCCCGGCTCGAAGTTCAGGGTCGTCGCCGACGCGAAGGACTTGAATCCGCGCAGGGTCAAACTCTTGAGGTACACGTGGAGACCTTTCTCCGGCCGCGGGAAGGCGCCTTCACTCTAACCACAGCCGCGACGGCCGGGTCCGAGGCGCGCGGGCTCAGGGGGCCGGGGTGTCGTTGTGCACGAGGCCGCCTGCTCGAGCGGCTTCCGCCGCCTCTGCAGCCTCCTCTTCCTCCAGCGTCGGGTGCGTGCCACCACGGACCGAGGAGAACGTCCACAGCTTGTTCAACACGAACGAGATCGGCACGGTGATGGCGATCACGATGAGCTGAGCCCAGTAGAGCTTGGTCCGCAGTCCGGTGGAGTTGTCGAACACGTCGGAGGGCAACGCGATGAACGAACCCGGGTGCATCAGCAGCGTCAAGATGCCGAGCCCGACCATCTGAGCAGCAAGACCGACCGCGAGGAACGGACCGTACTCCCGGAACCACCCGGAGTGCTTCGCGCTGCGGAAGGTCCACATCCGGTTCAGCTGGAAGTTGCCCAGGTTGGCGACGAGGAAGGCGACCATCGAGTAGAGGTGGTACCAACGGACGTTGAAGTCGGTCAGTGGCAGGTCGAACAGGACATCCTCGAAGTGGGGCCCACTGCGCTTGAGGATGATCGTGACCAAGAGGTTGACGAGGACGCCAGAACCACCGACGAGTCCGAACCGGAGAAGTAGTGTCCAGTTGTGTCGGTGACGCACGAAGAGAAAATGCCGAAGACGTTCCACGATCGACCGAGCCTACCCCTGGGGCGGACGCGAGACGAATTGCTCAGGTCCCTCAGCGGGGTGTGTCGCCGGGGTCGAGCGTGGGGTGTCGACCGGGTGTGGTACGACTCACGAGCTAGGGGGCGTACGCCGAGCCGTGCGGGGTCCGTTGGCAGCGGGGGCACCGGTACGACGACCGGTTCATGAACGGCTCCCGGCGGATCGGACTTCCACAGCGAGGACAGGGCCGACCCTCCTGGCCGTAGACCGCCAAGGATCGGTCGAAGTAGCCACTGGCTCCGTTGACGTTGACGTAGAGCGCGTCGAAGGAGGTCCCGCCCTGACCGAGCGCAGTGCGCATCACGTCGGTGGCGGCAGCGATCACGGCCTGGGCCTGCCGGGGGGCGATGGTCTGCGTAGCCCGGGCGTAGTGCGCCCGAGCCGACCAGAGCGCTTCGTCGGCGTAGATGTTGCCGATCCCGGAGATCAGCTGCTGGTCGAGCAGAGCGCGCTTGAGTCCGGTGCGTTTGCGCCGCAGCCGGTACACCACCTCGGCAGGGTCGAACTCGGGGTCGAAGGGGTCGCGCGCGATGTGGGCGACCTCGGTCGGCAGCTCGGCACCCCCCGGCGAGAGCGATACCCCACCGAACATCCGCTGGTCCACGAAGCGCAGCTGCGGGTCGCCGTCGGCGAAGTCGAAGATGATCCGGGTGTTGGGGGCCAGCGGCGCGCCGGAGGCGTCGAGCCGGAACTGGCCGCTCATCCCGAGGTGGGCCAGCAGCGCGTCGCCGTCGGCCAGCGGCAGCCAGAGGTACTTGCCGCGGCGGCGGGGTTCGGCGAAGGTGCGGTTGCGCAGCTGAGCGGCGAAGTCCTCGGGTCCGGGCAGATGCCGGCGGACGGGACGTGGATGCAACACCTGGACGGCGGCGATGGTGCGACCGGTGATCCCCGACGCCAGACCGCGACGGACGACCTCGACCTCGGGCAGCTCAGGCATCGGGCCGGGTCAGCGAGCAGCGGGGGTGGCACCCTGTCCGCCCCGAAGGGCGGCGAAGGCGATGGCCGCGGCGTTCTGCTCGGCTTCCTTCTTGTTGCGGCCGGCGCCAGGACCGTAGCGCTCGTGCTCGATCCTGACCATGGCCTGGAAGGTCTTGGCGTGGTCGGGACCTGACTCGACGACCTCGTACGCGGGTACGCCCAGACCGGACAGCGAAGCGGCCTCCTGGAGACTCGTCTTCCAATCCAGTCCAGCGCCCCGGGTGGCCACGTCGACCATCAACGCGTCGAACAGGTGATGCACGAAGATCCGGGCGGCATCGATCCCGTGCTGCAGGAACACTGCACCGATGAGCGCTTCCAGGGTGTCGGCGAGAATCGACGACTTGTCGCGTCCGCCGGTGCTCTCCTCGCCCCGCCCGAGGTGGATGACGGCGCCGAGATCGAGGGCTCGGGCGACGTCGGCGAGAGCCCGGGAGTTGACCACGGCAGCACGCAGCTTGGCCAGCTGGCCCTCGGAAAGGTCCGGGTAGGACACGAAGAGGTGCTCGGTGACCACGACTCCGAGCACCGAGTCCCCGAGGAACTCCAGCCGCTCGTTGGTCGGCAAACCGCCCTGCTCGTACGCGTACGAGCGGTGGGTGAGCGCACGATCCAGGAGCTCGGGATCCACACTCATCCCGAGCTCGGTGAGCAGCGCTCCGGCAGGGAGGCGTCGAGACGCCTCAGGACGGATCAGGACGCGAGCACCTGACGGCGGGCGGCCCGGGGCCCGTACTGGCCACACGAGGGGCACGCGACGTGGGGCAGGTGCTTCTCGCGGCAAGCCGGATTGGCACAGGTCACCAGGACCGGCAGGGTCGCCTTCCACTGGGAACGACGGTGTCGCGTGTTGCTGCGCGACATCTTCCTCTTGGGAACGGCCACGGTTGTCTCCTCGCATAGTCCCGCAGGCGTGTGCGCGCGGGGTCAATCTTCAACTGGGTACGAATGTTTACATCGTATATTTTATTGTGCTCAGCCTTCAAGACCGCGCAGCTTTTCCCACCGGGGATCGACTGGGGCGGCATGGCTGTGATCGGGCTGGTCGTTCAGGTTCGCGCCACACTCGACGCACAGGCCTGCACAGTCCTCCCGGCACAGTGGCTGGAACGGCAGTTCGAGTACCACGTCGTCGCGGAGCAAAGGCTCGAGATCGATCAGATCGTCCTCGAGCCGACTGGCCTCGTCCTCGGTCGCCTCGCTGTCGGGGTAGACGAACAGCTCTTGGACGTCGATCTCGAGCTCGTCGGAGATCTCGTCCAGGCACCGTACGCAGTCCCCCGTCACGACGACGGTCGCAGTTCCGCTGACCAGCACTCCCTCGACCACCGATTCGAGCCGCAGATCGAGCTCGACAGGTGATCCGGGTGGCACACCGATCACGTCAATTCCCAGCTCCGCCGGAGCTTCGACAGACGTCTGGACCACCTTCATCGCACCCGCACGACGCCCCAGATCATGGGTGTCGAGAACCAACCCCGAACGGCGGTCCAGCGGGCGATGCGGCGAACCCATCGCGATCCCTCCAAGCCAAGCGGTCTGTTGTTGTCATGACCGACGCCCAACCTTACCGGCGCGGGCGCGGCTCACCAAACCCGCCGGGGACGGCTGCTCGCTAGTCGGACTCCAGATCTTGAGCCGACAGCCCACTGTCGAGCCCGCTGCGCTCGGCGAGACGCACCCGAGCCACTTTCACCTGGCTGGCGGTCTTGTGCAGGACCGACTCGAAGCTGGCCATCCGCGAGTCGATGAAGCCATCGGTCTCGCGACGCAGCGCAGCGACGTCGTCGGCGGCATCGGACCGGAGCTTCGCGGCCGCTTCCTCGGCGACCCGGATGACCTCGCTGTGCTGAGCCAGACTCGCCGCGTGCTCGCGAGCCTCGGCCAGGATCCGTCCTGCTTCGGCCTCGCCCTCGGCGATCTTGTTGTTGGCCTTGTCGATCACCTGCTGTGCGCCGGCGATCTCGTCGGGCAGGTTGCCGATCACGTCGTCGATCGCCTTCAGCACCTCACCGCGGTTGATGACGCACGACGCAGACATCGGCATGGCCCGAGCGTTGAGGATGAGCTCCCGCAGATGCTCCAGCTTCTCCTCTGCCGTTTGCCGGTCAGCCATAGAACTCCCTCACCTCATACTTCGAACCGCTCTGGTTTCCGAGAACCGAGCGGCAACGCCCCCAGCAGAGCTTCTGCTGACCCTGAAATGTAACCTCTCACAGAATCAGCCGCCGCGGGTCGGGTGAGCCAGGAGCCGTTCCGCCACCCGTCGACGGGTCTGGTCGGCCACCGGGGACGGCAGGAACGCCTCGACGTCGCCGCCCAGCGTGGCCACCTCGCGAACGAGCGAGGACGACACGTAGGACCACCGGGGATCGGTCGGTAGGAACACGGTGTCGACCCCGGTCAGCTGGCGGTTCATCTGCGCCATGGCGAGCTCGTAGTCGAAGTCGCCACCGCGCAGTCCCTTGCTGATCACGGTGATCCCCTGCTGGCGACAGAAGTCCACCAGCAGGCCGCTGAACAACTGCACGGTGACCCCGGGCCAGTCGGCGCACGCCGCTTCGAGCATCGCCGTCCGTTCCTGCGGGGTGAACAGGGCGGTCTTCGACATGTTCGCCCCGACGGCGACGACGACCTCGTCGAACAGGTCCGCCGTCCGCTTGATCACGTCCAGGTGTCCGTGGGTGACCGGGTCGAACGACCCCGGGCAGACGGCGCGGGCGGGCGGGCGGCGTACCGGGTCGATCATCGGTGTCCCTTCGGTCCTGGGCGGGTGCGGATCGAGAGCCGACGCTATCGCGCTCCGTAGTGGAGGACGGTCTCGCCGTAGCTGCGCTCCCAGTGCTCGGTGAATCCCGCCGGCCAGGTCACGGTCGGCGTACGGCGGGAGCGCTCGATGATGGCGAGTCCGTCCGGTGCGAGCCAGCCCTGCTGGACCAGGTCGCCGAGCAGTGCGTCGATCGTCTCGGTGGGTACGTCGTACGGCGGATCGGCGAAGACCACGTCGAAGGCCCGGGCAGCGGGTTGCCGGGTCAGCTGCTCGACCCGCCCCGTCCGCACCTCGACGACCAGGCCGAGATCCGAGGCGTTGCGGCTGCTGAGCTGCGCCGTACGCCGGTCGGCCTCCACCAGCAGGACTGGTCCGGCGCCCCGGCTGCCGGCCTCCAGACCGACCGCCCCGGACCCGGCGTAGAGGTCGCAGAAGCCGAGTCCGGCCATCGCCTGGTCGGCCGGACCGACCGCGGTGCCCATCCAGGAGGCGATGGCGGAGAACAGCGCCTCGCGTACGCGGTCGGTGGTCGGCCGGGTGCCGTCCCCGGGCGGCATGGTGATCCTCCGACCCCCCCGGGAGCCGGCGATGATCCTGCTCACGACCGCTCCAGCCAGTCCCCGGCGGCCCGTTGCTCGACGGAGGTCACGATGTCGGCCAGGCCCGGGTCCTCGAGCTGAGGATCGCGCTCGAGGCAGCGCTCCGCCAGGTCGCGGGCGACGGCGATCACCTCGGCGTCGTCCAGCACGCGCAGCAGCTTGAGGCTGGAACGGTGACCGGACTGGCTGGCTCCCAGCACGTCACCCTCCCGGCGTTGGGCCAGGTCGATGTCGGCCAGCACGAAGCCGTCGCGGGTCCGGGCGACGGCGTCCAGCCGGTCCCGGGCCAGCCCGCCCTCGACGGCATGGGTGAGCAGCAGGCAGATCCCGGGGTGCGCCCCGCGGCCGATCCGACCGCGCAGCTGGTGCAGCTGGGAGATCCCGAACCGGTCCGCATCGCAGATGACCATCACGGAGGCGTTGGGCACGTCGACCCCGACCTCGACCACGGTGGTCGCAACCAGCACGTCGGACTCGCCGGCCGCGAAGCGCCGCATCACGACGTCCTTGTCCTCGCCCGACAGCTGACCGTGCAGCAGGTCGACCCGGAGGTCGGCCAGCGGTCCGCTGCTCAGCTCGGCGTAGAGGTCCTCGACGGCGATGGCCGGCTCCTGACCCTCGGCCTCCAGGTCCTCTCCCTCGGTCTTGGCCGAGGGTTTCTCGGTGGAGGAGATCCGGGCACAGACCACGTACGCCTGCCGTCCGGCCGCCACCTCCTCGCGGATCCGCTGCCAGGCGCGGTCGACCCAGCCCGGCTGCCGTTTCGTGTTCACCACCACGGTCGCGACCTCGGCTCGGCCGGCCGGGATCTCCTTGAGGACGGAGGTCTCGAGATCACCGAACACCGTCATGGCGACCGACCGCGGGATGGGTGTCGCCGTCATCACCAGCACGTGCGGCCGAGCCGTCGCCTTGGCGTTCAGGGCGGCCCGTTGCTCGACCCCGAACCGGTGCTGCTCGTCGACGACGACCAGGCCCAGCTCGGCGAACTCGACCCCGACGCTGAGCAGGGCGTGGGTGCCGATCACGATCCCTGCCTCACCGCTGGCGGTGCGCGACGTGGCCTGGCGACGCTGCGCGGCGCTCATCGAACCGGTGATCAGGGCCACGCCGGTCGCGTGCTCGGCCGCCCCCAAGGTGCCGCCGAGCCCGAGGTCACCGAGCATCCGGGTGATGGTCTGGAAGTGCTGGCCGGCCAGGACCTCGGTCGGAGCGAGCAGCACCGCCTGGCCGCCGGCGTCGACGACGGTCAACATGGCGCGCAGGGCGACCAGGGTCTTGCCGGAGCCGACCTCGCCCTGCAGCAGTCGCTGCATCGGCTGCGGTCGGGCGAGCTCGCCCAGGATCTGGGCGCTGACCTCCACCTGTCCGGCGGTCAGGGTGAACGGCAGCCGCGCGTCGAAGGCGTCCAGCAGCCCGCCGGAGCGGCTCGGCCGTGGGATGGCGCCGTGGGCGGCCGCGTCGGCCCGCCGGCGAGCCATGGTGAGCTGGAGCGCGAAGGCCTCGTCAAACTGGAGACGGTCGCGACCGCGACCGATCGAGGCCCGGTCCTGGGGCTGGTGCAGGGCCGTGAGCGCGGTCATCAGGTCGTCGACGTCGGCCTCGGTCCGGATCCACTCCGGCAGGGGGTCAGTGATCCCTTCCAGCGAGGCCAGCGCGATTCCGGCCGACTCGGCGATGGTCCAGGTCCGCAGCTTGCCGGCCATCGGGTAGAGACCGACGAGCTGTTGCTGGGAGGCGGAGGCGAGGGCGGCGTTGCGGGCCGCTCCCCCGGTCATCTCGCCCTTGTCGTTGATGATGACGAAATCCGGATTGGCCAGCTGGAGCCGGTTGTTGAACTCCTTGACCTTGCCGGCGAAGATCCCGCGCGCCCCGGGCCTCAGTTGCTTCTCCCAGTAGCTGATCAGGTGCGGCTTGCCGAAGAACGTCACCGTCAGCGTCCCCCGGTGGTCGGTGACCACCGCCTCCAGGCGTGGTTTCTGACCGATGCGCTGGACGTACTGAGTCGACGGCATGTTGTAGGACTTGGTGTACTCCACGACGGCCATCACCGCGGCCTCCTCGTCCGGCTGCAGGATCGAGAGGTCGCTCAGCTCGGTGCCGGAGAAGTAGCGGCGCGGCAGGTGGTGCATCAGGTCATCGACCGTCTGCAGCTTCAGGTGCTCGAACTGCTTGGCGGTCTTGTCCCCGATCACCCGGCTGAGCTTGACCGAGAGGCGCCGGTACGCCTCCGTGCGCCACGGCGTGAGGGCGAGGACGGTCACTCGAGACCGATCAACAGCAGGTAGCGGGGCTGGCCGCCCGCGACGACCTCGACGTCGACGGTGCGGGTGAGACCGCGTACGCGATCGCCCAGGTCGGCGACCAGGCCGTCCGGCGCGTCGGCGCCGGTCACCAGGGTGAGCAGCTCGCCACCCGTGGCCAACAGTCGCTGGACGACGGCCCAGGCGACCTCGACGGCCGAGGTCCCGATCGCGACGAAGTCACCGTCGACCGCCCCGAGGACGTCGCCGGCCTCACACCGGCCGGCCATGGTCATGGCCGGGACCTCGGCGACGGTGACCGCTCCGTAACGGGCGTGACCGGCCGCACTGCTCATGGCGACCACGACCGACTCGAAGTCGGCGGTGGGCTCGTGGACCGCCATGGCGGCCAGTCCCTGGACCTGGGCGAGGGTGGGAATGACCGCCACCCGCCGTCCGGTGCCGCGGAGCTGCGCCGCGAGGTGGCCGGCGATCTCGAGGGTCGCCGGGTCGTTCGGCAGGATCACCACGTCACCCCACGTCTCGTCGAGAGCGGCCTGCAGCCGCGCGGCCGAGACCTGGCCGTCCTGCGCCAGCAACGCCAGACCGCCGAGCGCGGTGACCGCCTCGGCGAGGCCAGGACCGGCCACGACCGAGATGACGCTCCGCTCCGCCGTTGCGGAGTCACCCGGTAGGGCCGTGATGCGGATCTGGCTCAGCTCGGCCTGACCCAGGGCAGCCTCGATCGCCGCCCCCGCGTCCCGCAGGTGGACGTGCACCTGCGCCATGGCCTGGTCACCCACGACGACCACGCTATGACCGACCTCTGACAGAGTCAGGCGCAGCGCGTCCAACGTGGCCACACCTGCGCCGCGGAGGACGTACATCACCTCGTACTCCTCCGGGACCTGCAGGCGGATCGGGACTCTGGTGGGGGTCGACCCGTCCACGACGAGGGACTGGGCGAGCGGGCCGCCGAGCACCTCGACCAGGACATCCACCAGCAACGTGTACGCCTGACCGCCCGAGTCGACCACGCCGGCGTCGGCCAGCACCGCCAGCTGGTCCGGAGTCCGGGCGAGCGCCTCCCGGGCACCGGTCTGCGCGGCGGTGGCGACGGCGAGAGCATCGTCACCGTGATCGGTCGCGGCCTGCTCAGCCGCCGTGGCCGCGTCGTCGGCGACGGTCAGGATGGTGCCGGCCACCGGTCGGGCCACCGCCCGCCGGGCCGCCGTCGCCACCGTACGCAGCAGGACGGCGACCAGGGTCCCCGCGCCGAGCGAGCGCAGCGCCGGATGATCGTGCTCGAGGCTGCGGCAGACGCTGGTGAACATCTCGGCCACGATGGCTCCGGAGTTGCCGTGGGCGGAGAGGATGGCGGCCTGGACCAACGCGTCGAGCTGGGGCGGACTCACCGCCGAGGTCGCGCTCAGAGGGGGCACGGCCTGGGCGATGCCCGCCATCGTGAGGCGAAGATTGGATCCGGTGTCGGCGTCGGAGACGGGGAAGACGTTCATCGCGTTCAGAGCGTCGGCGGACTCGGCGATGACGACGGTGGCCCGACGCAGCCAGGCGTCGCAGACGTGCCAGAGCGTGGGCGCCTGCTGACCGCTCGGAGCTGACACGGCGCTCAGCCTATCCAGCGTCGTACTCGATTGGCCTGGGGCCGCTCGGTTCAGGTACGCTCTTCCGGTTGCCCGTTCGGGCGAATCTCAAGTTGTCTCCAAGTTTGTGGGAGTGAATTCCAGTGGCTGCAGTATGCGACGTGTGTGGCAAGGGACCGGGCTTCGGCCACAACGTCCCTTGGTCCAAGAAGAAGACCAACCGTCGCTGGAACCCCAACATCCAGCGCATCCGGGCCATCGTGTCCGGCACCCCGAAGCGGGTCAACGCCTGCACCTCGTGCATCAAGGCCGGCAAAGTCACCCGCTGACTGACTGCCCCTCTCCGCAACGAGAACCCCGCCCCCACCAGGGGCGGGTTTTTTGTTGTGTTTGCGAGATGGACGTGACGGTGTGCAATAACACCCGTCATCGGTAGTTTCTGCCCGTCCTGAGCGAGGAACCCGGGTACGGCCGACACGATCCCCATCTTGCGCCGACTGGCCCGAAACGATCCCGATCACCGCGAAATCCAACGCGTCATGCGCCCACTGGCGCGAAACGGGGCCGATCCAGCCCCACGTACGACGTCATGCGCCCAGTGGCCTCAAACGATCCCGATCAGCGCTAAATCCAACACGTCTGGCACCCACTGGCGCGAAACGGGGCCGATCCAGCCCCACGTACGACGTCATGCGCCCACTGGCGCGAAACGGAGTACCGACCACGGACGATCAACCCGGGGCGAGGGGCAAGGCCCAGAAAGTCAAGCCTGGATGACGACGGGAACGATCATGGGGCGGCGGCGGTGGGTGTCGTTGACCCACTTGCCCATCCGGCGACGGATCACCTGCTGGAGGCGATAGGTGTCCTCCACCCCGTCGGCGAGGGCGGCCTCCAGGGCCTGGGTGATCAGCGGACGCACGGAGTCGAAGATCGAGTCTCCCTCGACGAACCCACGGGCGTGGATGTCGGGACCGCTGATGATCTTGGACGCGTGGGTGTTGACGACGGTGACCACGGAGATGAAGCCTTCTTCGCCGAGGATGCGGCGGTCGGTCAGCGACGTCTCCGAGATGTCGCCGACGGTCGAGCCGTCCACGAAGATGTAGCCGGCGTCGACCTTGCCGACGATCCGGGCCCGACCGTTCTGCAGGTCGATCACGGCACCGTCCTCGGCGATGATCGTCCGCTCCTTGGGCACCCCGGTAGCGATCGCCAGGTCGGCGTTCGCGATCAGGTGCCGCGCCTCGCCGTGCACCGGCAGCACGTTGCGCGGCCGGACGATGTTGTAGCAGTAGAGGAGCTCGCCCGCGCTGGCGTGGCCGGAGACGTGGACCATGGCGTTGCCCTTGTGGACCACCTGCGCACCGAGGCGGCTCAGACCGTTGATCACCCGATAGATCGAGTTCTCGTTGCCCGGGATCATCGAGCTGGCCAGCACGACCGTGTCGCCGGGCTTCAGCTGGATCACCGGGTGCTCGCGGTTGGCGATCCGGGACAGCGCGGACAGCGGCTCGCCCTGGGAGCCAGTGGAGATGATGACGACGTCCGACGGCTTGTAGTTGTCGATGTCGCGGAGCTCGATCAGCGTGTCACCGGGCACCTTCAGGTAGCCGAGGTCGCGCGCCACCCCCATGTTGCGGACCATCGACCGACCGACGTAGACGACCTTGCGCCCGTGGGCGACCGCTGCGTCGAGGACCTGCTGGACCCGGTGCACGTGCGACGCGAAACAGGCCACGATGACGCGCTGCTTGCTGGTGTAGAACACCCGCTCCAGCGCCGGGGAGATGTTGCGCTCCGAGGTGGTGAAACCAGGTACCTCGGCGTTGGTCGAGTCGACCAGGAACAGGTCGACGCCCTCCTCCCCCAGTCGAGCGAACGCGCGTAGGTCGGTGATCCGGCCGTCCAGGGGGAGCTGGTCCATCTTGAAGTCACCCGTGTGCAGCAGGGTGCCACCGGGCGTACGCACCGCGACGGCCAGAGCGTCGGGGATCGAGTGGTTGACCGCGATGAACTCGAGGTCGAACTTGCCGAGGCTGAGTCGCTCACCATCGGTGACCACCCGCTGCTCGACGTTACGGATGCGGTGCTCGCGGATCTTCTCGCTGAGAAAGGCCAACGTCAGCTTGGACCCGATGAGGGGGATGTCATTGCGCTGGCGCAGCAGGTAGGGAACCGCTCCGATGTGGTCCTCGTGGCCATGGGTCAAGACGAGTCCGACGACGTCGTCCAACCGATCGGCGATGGCATCGAAACCCGGCAGGATCAGGTCGACGCCCGGGTGGGTGTCCTCGGGGAACAAGACGCCGCAGTCGATCAGGAGGAGCTTGCCGCCGAACTCGAGCACGGTCATGTTGCGACCGATGTCACCGAGGCCGCCGAGGGGGATCACCCGCAGCGCCTTGTTGTTCAAGGGGGGCGGGGTTTTCAAGCTGCTAGCGGCCACGGGAGGCAAGGTTACACACCCACCCCTCCAGCCCGGTCTGATCGCTCACCCGTGAGGTGCTCGGTCCTCCCCGATCGCCGCACGTGCAGACCATGCGTCGACCCGACCTGGACATGAGGAAGTCCGCGGTTGCCTGCTCGGGGGTTCAGGTAACCGCGGACTCCGGTGAGGTAATCGCTCTTCGGCCGCTGATCGTTAGCACCACACATGTGTGATGTCAGACACACGTCGGACCGAGGATACGATCGAGCCATGACGTCACCCACCGACGGTCGGGTGGCCGACTCCGTACGCCTGGCCTGGCCGGCCGAGGCCGCTCCCATCGCAGAGCTGCAGCGCCGCAGCTGGGGAACTCTGCCCGCCGCGATGAGCGAGTCAATGCTGTCCGCCATCTCCTTGGCGGACATGACCACCGTCTGGCACCAGGTGATCACCCGGCCACCCAAGGCGGAGTTCCGGGTGCTGGTCGCCGTCGACGGAGACAGCCACCTCATCGGTTTCGCCACCACCCTGCCGAGCGAGGACACCGACGCCGAAGCCCTGCGCGACGGCGAGGTCGACCAGTTCGTGATCGACCCGCCGGCCCGCCAGCGCGGCCACGGCTCGCGGCTGCTCAACGCCTGCGCCGACACGCTGCGTGCCGATGGCTTCGAGCGGGCCCTGTGCTGGGTGCTGACGGTCGACGACGCGTACCGCAGGTTCCTCACCGACGCGGGCTGGGCCCCCGACGGTGCGCACCGCGAGATCGGCACCGAGGACGAGTCTGTACGCATCAAGCAGATCCGGCTGCACACCGACCTACGCACCACCTAGGACCCTCGGGTGACGGCCCCAGAACGTGAGAATCCATGCGGCGCCAACAGGTCCGCCAGTTCGAGCCGGCACGAGCCTCAAGCTGGTCTGCGTCAACTGCACGTGAGGCGGCGGGCGCCTCAGCGTGGGGCCTCAGCCGCCGATCGCAATGTTGTCGCCGGCGAGATCTGCGTGCAGTCCGTCGTCCTCGACCTTCATCGACGTCAGGGTCAGTCCGAACGGGATGCCCGTGATCGGAATCGGTTTCACCACCGCCTTGAGCAGAGCTTTGGCGGCGATGTCGGGCAGCGTCACGTCGGCAACCTCGACCTTGGGCTCGCTCAAGGTCACCGTCTGGTCCGCCACGTTGAGCTCGAGGCCGCCGGTGATGCGCGCTTTGACGGGGTAGCCGAGCACGGTGGTGGTGGAGTCGATCTCGAAGCGGCCACCACCGGCGTAGGTGAGCGGCACCCCGGCCAGGGCCTGCAGCTGGTCGAAGCCGACCAGCGCGTCTCCCTCCGCGTGGGCCACGTTCATGGTCTTGAACCAGTCGTCGCTGGTCACGTCACTGAGGGTCAGATCGGCCTCCGAGACGACGAGCTGAGCCTCGTTCTGCTGGCCCAGATCCTCCCCGGTGACCCGGACCGTCTCGATCGACTGGGTCACCACCTGGGTGAGGAACGGGAACCCGGCGATGTCCACCTGGGGCGGGGTCGGGGTGCCGAGCTGGGTCTGCAGATCCGCCGCGACCCGCGCCTCGATCTTTTCGTGGGCGTACCCGTCGGCGTAGTAGAGCCCGCCCACCAGCAGCACGGCGACCACGAGGACGATCAGCAGGTTGCGAACCGGGTGGCTGCGTCGAGGTGGACTCACCGGGCGCCGATCCCCAGCAGCGACTCGATGCCCAAGGTGAGCCCCGGGCGGTCCCCGACGGCGCGTACGGCGGCGATCACCCCCGGCATGAAGGAGACCCGGTCGAGCGAGTCGTGCCGGATGGTCAGCGTCTCGCCCTCGGAGCCGAAGAGGACCTCCTGATGGGCGATCAACCCGCGCAGGCGTACACCGTGCACGCGGATGCCGTCGATATCGGCTCCGCGAGCCCCAGCGAGTTCCTGCACGGTCGCGTCGGGGGGCGGCGGCAGCTCGGCCGCAGCCCGGGCGCCGGCGATCCGGCGGGCGGTCGTCGCGGCGGTCCCCGAGGGCGCGTCGACCTTGTTGGGGTGGTGCAGCTCGATGATCTCGACACTCTCGTAGAAGGCCGCGGCCTGCTCGGCGAAGTGCATCATCAGCACGGCCCCGATGGAGAAGTTGGCGGCGACCAGCACGCCGACGTCGTGGCCCCGCAGCTGATTCCGGAGCTGGTCGAGCCGCTCGTCGGTGAATCCAGTCGTCCCGACCACGGCGTGGATGCCGTGCTGGATCGCCCAGGACAGGTTGTCCATCACCGCGTCGGGATGGGTGAAGTCGACGACGACGTCGGCGGACTCGAGGACGACCCGGTCTTCACCGGCGTCGATGCCACCGACCAGGGTCAACCCGTCCGCCGCCTCGACGGCACGGCAGACTTCCTCGCCCATCTTGCCCTTGGCCCCGAACACGCCCACCTGTGTCATGGTTTCCTCTCCCTGGTTCGACCCGGAGCGGCCACGGTCAGCGCGGCTCCGATCGAAGGAGCCCAGTCTTCCAGTAACCGCCGAAGGCCTCGCTCACCATGAGCCCGACACGTCGGGTGGCCAGCCCTGGGACCGACTCAGCCGCCCCACTGCCGCAGCACCTTGGCGGGCAACCGGGGCCCGACCAGACCGAGCACCGGTGACTGGCTGAACAGCCGTACGGCCTCCTGCTGGATGTCGTCGAGGGTGACGGCGTCGTAGCGGTCCACCACCTCAGCCAGAGTCCGTTCGTCACCGTAGAGGGCGTTGCTCCCGTGGCGACTCATCCGGGCGCCGGCGCTCTCGTACGACAGCACCGTCTGGCCCCGGATCTGACCCTTGGCTCGGTTCAGCTCGGTCTCGGTGACGCCGTCGGTTGCGACCTCGTCCAGGTTGGCCCGGACCAGATTGAGGATCTCGGCCAACTTGTCGGGCGCACACTGCCAGTCCACACTCCACAGCCCGGCGTCGGTGTAGGCGGTCTCCCCCGCGTCGATGCCGTAGGTGAGCCCGCGGCGCTCCCGCACCTCGACGAACAGCCGCGAGGCCATCCCGCCGCCCAGGACCAGCGACAGCAGGCCCATCGGGTAGCGACGGTCGTCGTACCCGCCGGTGGACGGGTCGAACACCCCGACGCCCGGGAAGGCGAGCACGGCGCTGCACTGCTCCACGCGTCGCTGACGGGTCACCAGACCGCCCTGGACGGCCACCCGCGTCACACGGTCGGCCCGCGGGTGCGCACTCTGGGGTCGGGCGTCCAGCGGGCCCAGAAGCTCCACCAGGTGGTCGTGGTCGAGATCACCGGCCGCCGCGACGACCAGCGACGACGGTTGGTAGTGCTTGCGCCAGTGGCGGACGACCTGGCTGCGGGTCAAGGCGGCGATCGAGGCCGGTGAGCCGATCACCTGTTGTCCGAGACCGGAGCCGGCGAACATCGTGTCCGCGACCAACTCTCCGACGACCTCACCCGGATCGTCGCTGTGCATGGCGATCTCGTCGAGGATCACGGCGCGTTCGCCGTCGAGATCAGCCGCCGTGATCAGCGACTCGGAGATCATGTCGGTGAGGACATCGACCGCGAGGTCGGCGTCACCGGACTGCACCCGGGCGTAGAAGCAGGTGTGCTCCTTGGCCGTGTACGCGTTCAGCTCGCCGCCCACCGCCTCGATCGAGGCGGAGATCTCCTCGGCGCTACGACGCCGGGTGCCCTTGAAGAGCACGTGCTCGAGGAAGTGCGACGCCCCGTGCAACCTCGCCGACTCCTGCCGCGAGCCGACGCCGACGAAGATGCCGATCGAGAACGTCCGGCTGGCCGGCATGTGCTCGGTGACCACGCGAACACCGTTGGGCAGAACAGAACGCCTGATCATGTTGTTCGCTCCGCTCACGGGCGACTGCGCTCGGAGGCCGCTACTTCGTCTCTCGCAGACCAAAAGCGGGCCTGCTCACTCCTCCTCAGCACGCGGCCGCGCAATCGCGGCACGGCGCCACCCCCGAAGGGATGACGCCGTGCATAACGTGCGGTTGAAGCAGCAGCCATCGGTTAGACGGAAGCCGTCTCCTCGACCACCGGGATGAGCGAGAGCTTGCCCCGGTCGTCGATCTCGTTGATCTCGACCTGGATCTTCTGGCCGACGCTGACCACGTCCTCCACGCTCTCCACGCGGGCGCCACCGGCGAGGGGGCGGAGCTTGGAGATGTGCAGGAGGCCGTCCTTGCCGGGCAGCAGCGAGACGAACGCGCCGAAGGCCGTGATCTTGACGACGGTACCGAGGTAGCGCTCGCCCTTCTCCGGCATCGTCGGGTTCGCGATCGCGTTGATCATGGCCCGTGCGGCTTCGGCCTTCTCGCCCGAGTCCGCACCGACGTAGATCGTGCCGTCGTCCTCGATCGAGATGTCGGCGCCGGTGTCGTCCTGGATCTGGTTGATCACCTTGCCCTTCGGGCCGATGACCTCGCCGATCTTGTCGACCGGGATCTTGATGGTGATGATCCGCGGAGCGAACAGGCTCATCTCGTCCGGACCGTCGATGGCCTCGCCCATGACCTCGAGGAGCGTGTCGCGCGCGTCCTTGGCCTGGTTGAGCGCACCGGCGAGCACCGAAGCGGGGATGCCGTCGAGCTTGGTGTCCAGCTGCAGGGCAGTGATGAACTCCTTCGTACCGGCGACCTTGAAGTCCATGTCACCCATGGCGTCCTCGGCCCCGAGGATGTCGGTCAGGGCGACGTAACGGGTCTCCCCGTCGACGGTGTCCGAGACAAGGCCCATGGCGATGCCAGCGACCGGGGCGCGCAGCGGCACTCCGGCGTTCAGCAGGCCCAGGGTGGAGGCGCAGACCGAGCCCATCGAGGTAGAGCCGTTGGAGCCCAGCGCCTCGGAGACCTGACGGATGGCGTACGGGAACTCCTCGCGCGTCGGCAGCACGGGGACCAGGGCACGCTCGGCGAGCGCACCGTGGCCGATCTCGCGACGCTTCGGCGAACCGACCCGACCGGTCTCACCGGTGGAGTAGGGCGGGAAGTTGTAGTTGTGCATGTAGCGCTTGGTCGTCTCCGGCGCCAGGGTGTCGAGCTTCTGCTCCATGCCCAGCATGTTCAGCGTGGTGACGCCCAGGATCTGGGTCTCGCCGCGCTGGAAGAGCGCCGAACCGTGCACGCGCGGGATCACGCCGACCTCGGCGGACAGCGTACGGATGTCGCTCACACCACGGCCGTCGATGCGGACCTGCTCGGTCAAGATCTTGGACCGGACGAGCTTCTTGGTCAACGCCCGGAAGGCTCCGGAGATCTCCTTCTCGCGACCGACGAAGGACTCCGACAGCTGACCGACGAGCTTGGCCTTGAGGGCCTCCGTCGACTGCTCACGGGTCTGCTTGTCCGCGATGCTCATGACCTCGGACAGCTCGGTCGAGCCGGCGTCGGACACGGCCGCGTACACGTCGTCCTGGTAGTCCAGGAAGATCGGGAAGTCCGCCGTCGTCTTCGGGAACTTCGCCGCCAGCTCGGCCTGCGCGTCGCACAGGGCCTTGATGAACGGCTTCGCAGCGTCGAGACCCGCGGCAACAACACTTTCGGTCGGGGCGGTCTTGCCGGAGCGGACGAGCTCCCAGGTCTGCAGAGTCGACTCGGCTTCGACCATCATGATCGCGACGTCGCCGTCGGCGAGCACGCGGCCGGCGACGACCATGTCGAAGGTCGAGTCGCCCAGCTGGTCGACGTCGGGGAAGCCGACCCACTGGTCACCGATCAATGCGACGCGGACGCCGCCGATCGGACCGGTGAAGGGCAGACCCGCGAGCTGGGTGGACATCGAGGCG
>DATDBS010000002.1:0-12297 GCA_036524735.1 Propionibacteriaceae bacterium | reverse complement strand
CCTCACGGTGCAGTTCAAGTTCGTGGCCTCGACGCACGTCCCGACCGTGGTGATCAGCTCACCGGCGTCCTCCACCGATCTGACCAAGGCCAAGGCCTACTGGGTCAGCCCCAACCTGCTGGCCTGGCCGGCGGGGTCACTTCCCGCCGGAGTCGAGCCGGCCACGCTGCGGTGGCGGTTGCACACCTCCGCGCAGGGCGGGATCACCGACGACGCCGAGCGGATCACCAGCGACCAGACCTATAACCTGGGGTACGACGTCGGTGGTCTCCCGGCGTCGGTCGTCGCTCAGTACCCGCAGCTCCAGGGCTACGTCGCGCTCCGGTTCACCAACCACGGCAAGGCGCTGGTCAAGAAGCTCCTCCGGGGGCAGCTGGCGGTCGGGCTCTACGACGACCAGCACCAGATCATCGACGGAACCGGGGTCCAGATCGCCGGGGTGGTCGATTCGCTTTACGGCTCGGCGGCCAAGAACGCGTACGGCATCACCTGGTCGGGCAAGCCCACCTTCCGGCTCTGGGCGCCGACGGCCAAGGCGGTCAAGCTGCTGACCTGGCCCGCCGGCTCGGCTGACCAACCGGCGGCCGCGGCTAAATCAACCACGATGAGCCGGAAGGCCGACGGCTCGTGGAGCGCCCGGGTCGCCGCGCCCAAGGGCACCCGCTACCTCTACGCGGTGACCGTCTACGTGCCGACCACCGGCAAGGTCGAGACCAACCTGGTCACGGATCCCTACTCGGTGGCCCTGACGTTGAACTCGACCCGGTCGGTTGCGGTCGACCTGAACGACAAGGCTTACCGCCCCAAGGCTTGGGCCAAGACCAAGGCGCCGACTCTGAAGCAGAACGTCGATTCGACGATCTACGAGCTGCACGTGCGCGACTTCTCGATCAACGACACGTCCGTCCCAGCCGCGCATCGCGGCTCCTACCTGGCCTTCGCCGACCAGCAGGGCAACGGGTACCAGCACCTCGAGGAGCTCGCCAAGGCTGGGCTCAACACCGTTCACCTGCTGCCGACCTTCGACATCGCCTCGATCGAGGAGGACCCGGCAAAACAGGCCAAGCCGGACTGCGACCTGGCGTCGTACGCCCCGGACAGTGAGGAGCAGCAGGCCTGCGTCGCGGCGATCGCCGGCAAGGACGCGTTCAACTGGGGCTACGACCCGTGGCACTGGATGGCGCCGGAGGGCTCGTACGCCTCGTCCGCGGCCAAGGCCGACGGCGGCCAGCGGGTAGCCGAGTTCCGCACCATGGTGGGCGGGCTGCACCAGGCCGGCCTGCGGGTCGTGCTGGACCAGGTGTTCAACCACACCCCGACGTCCGGACAGGCCGACACGTCGGTGCTCGATCAGATCGTGCCGGGCTACTACCAGCGGCTGAACGCGACGGGTGGCGTGGAGACCTCGACGTGCTGCCAGAACATCGCGACCGAGAACACGATGGGCCAGAAGATCATGGTCGACGGGGTGGTCACCTGGGCCAAGCAGTACAAGGTCGACGGCTTCAGGTTCGACCTGATGGGCCACCACTCCAAGGCCAACATGCTGGCCGTCCGGGCGGCGCTCGACAAGCTGACCCTGCGCAAGGACGGCGTGGACGGAAAGGCCGTCTACCTTTACGGCGAGGGCTGGAACTTCGGCGAGGTGGCGGACAACGCCCGGTTCTACCAAGCGACCCAGGGCCAGCTGGGCAACACCGGGATCGGCACGTTCTCCGACCGGCTGCGCGATGCCGTACGCGGTGGCGGGCCCTTCGAGGACGACCCGCGGGTGCAGGGTCTGGGCACCGGTCTGGTGACCGACCCGAACGCTGCCCCGCAGGACACGGCTGCGGCCCGGCTGAAGAACTACACCGATCTCGCGCAGCTGGGGCTGGCCGGCAACCTGCGATCGTTCACCTTCACCAACGCTGACGGGCAGACCGTACGCGGTGACCAGGTCGACTACAACGGGGCCAAGGCCGGTTACGCCGACCAGCCCGACGAGGTGGTCACCTACGTCGACGCCCACGACAACGAAACCCTGTTCGACGAGCTGACCTACAAGCTGCCCGTCGAGACGGCGATGGCGGACCGGGTCCGGATGAACTCGGTGGCGCTGTCGTTCACCGCGCTCTCTCAGACCCCGTCGTTCTGGCACGCAGGCGCTGACCTGCTGCGGAGCAAGAGCCTGGACCGCAACTCCTACAACTCGGGGGACTGGTTCAACACCCTCGACTGGACCGGGGCCGACAACGGCTTCGGGCACGGTCTGCCGCCGAAGGCCGACAACGAGGCCAAGTGGAAGTACCAGCAGCCGTTGCTCGCCAACCCGGCCCTCAAGCCCACCGCGGCCGAAGTGAAGACGGCCAGTGCTCAGGCCGAGGACCTGCTCCGGCTGCGGTTCTCCAGCCCGTTGTTCCGGTTGGGCAGTGCTGACCTGATCAACCAGAAGGTCACGTTCCCCGCAGCAGGCACCGCTGACGCCCACGACGGGGTCATCGCTATGCGGATCAACGACACGATCGGCAAGCGGGTGGATCCCCGCTACGCCAACGTCATCGTGGTCTTCAACACCTCAGACGCCGCCGTGGCCCAGAAGGTCCCCGGTCTGACCGGTAAGCCCCTGATGCTGTCCTCGGTGCAGGCGTCCGGATCAGACCCGGTGGTCAAGACCTCCACCTGGGATGCCAGTGCGTCGACCCTCAACGTGCCGGCCCGCACTGTGGCGGTGTTCATGCAGCCGCGGTCATGAGATGAGGTGCGCGAGCGGACGAGTTCACTCGAGTACGGGCTGACGGCTCCAATTTGTGAGGTGGCGCACACCAGGCCATACTGGTATGGACTGGTCTAGTCAAAGCGGACTTGAGTGGCGCCGTCAGTAGGAGCACACAGTGGAGCAAGACTTCGTACGCGGCGATTTCTCGACGTACCGGTTCGAGCGTCCGATGGCGTCGTCCACCACCAAACGTGCCCAGGTCCGCAGCATCCTCGAAAAGCTGATCGACACCGAGCTGCACCCCGGGGACGCGATCCCGTCCGAGCGGGCGCTGGTCGTCCGGTTGGCCGTCAGCCGGGTGACCGTTCGGCAGGCGATCGCCGATCTCGTCGACGCCGGAGTGCTGGAGCGGGTGCACGGCAAGGGCACCTACGTGACCGGACCCCAGGTCGACTCCCGGCTGCACCTCACGTCGTTCTCCCGCGAGATGCGCGACCGTGGGCTCATCCCGGCCACCGTCGTCTTGTCGGCGGGGGAGGAAGCGGCCGACGACGACGTGGCGTACGCGCTGCGGGTCCGCCCCGGACGTCCGGTGGTCCGCGTCGAGCGGCTTCGCACCGCCGACGGAACCCCGATGGCGTACGAGGTGGGCCACTACCCGTCCATGCTGTTCCCCGGACTCCTGCAGCGCGAGCTCGGGGCCCTCTATGACGTGTTCGCCAGCGAGTACGGCGTCGTCGTGACCAGCGGTGAGCAGACGGTCCGCGCCGAGTCCGCCGACGCGCACCAGGCCCGGGTCCTGGGCATCGCCAAGCGGGCGCCGCTGCTGGTCCAGGAGCGCGTCACCTACGCCGGTGACCGGGTCATCGAGCTGTCGACGTCGTGGTACCGCGCGGACCGCTATCGGATCCACATGGCGATCACCCCCCGCGGTGCCCGTGAGAACTGACGGATCCTAGACCCATGAGCACTGGAGCGATGAGCGCCGGACCGATCGAACAGCTGACCCTGCCCTACGACCCGAGCGAGCTGCTCGGGCGGGTGGCCAAGCGGCGCGCCCAGGTCCGCTCCCGGATCATCAGCCTCGGCATCACCGTCGTCATCCTGGTCGCCATCTACTTCTGGCGGCGCAAGGAGCTCCAAGAGGCCGGCGCGGGCTTCTTCGCGGTCTACGGCCTCGTGCTCGGGGTCTCCCTCGCGTGGCTGGCCACCGTCCTCATCCTGTTCCTGCGGGCGAGGAAGGCGCTCCGAGCGGTCGGGCAGGGCATCGCGCTGCGGATCGGTCGACCTGGCGTCGAGCTGGCCGGGACGTACGCATCCTGGCCCGAGATCGCCTCGCTCTCGGTGACCAAGGCCAAGCTGGGGCGGAGTCCGGCGCTGCAGCTGAAGCTCGCGGATGGTCGTGAGACGCGGGTGGGACTGGACCAGGTCTCGGTCTTTCCGGCCACCCTGGACACCGCCGCGCGGGCGTTCTCCGGGGGACGACACGGGGTCGATCTCTCGGCGCTCGAGAACTGAGTGAGCTGGGCACGCTTCCCCCGCCGCGGGGATCTTTGAGAGACTGACCCAGGCCGTTGCGCGTACGCGGGCGGCGACTCGTCATGCACGGTACGAAAGGAAGCACTGACACATGCCCATCGCTACTCCTGAGGTCTACGCCGAGATGCTGGACGCGGCCAAGAAGGGCTCCTTCGCCTACCCGGCCATCAACGTCAGCTCCTCGCAGACCCTGAACGCCTGTCTGCAGGGCTTCGCCGAAGCGGGCTCGGACGGCATCATCCAGGTGTCGACCGGCGGTGGCGAGTACGCATCGGGCCCGACCATCAAGGACAAGGTCACCGGCGCGGTCGCGCTCGCGGCGTACGCCCACGAGGTCGCCAAGAACTACCCGATCACCGTGGCGCTGCACACCGACCACTGCCCCAAGAACAACCTGGACTCCTTCGTCCGCCCGCTGATCGCCATCTCGACCGAGCGGGTCAAGAACGGTGGCCTGCCGCTGTTCCAGTCGCACATGTGGGACGGTTCCGCCGTGCCGGTCGAGGAGAACCTCTCGATCGCCGACGAGCTGCTCGCCCTCACCTCGGCCGCCAAGATCATCCTGGAGATCGAGGTCGGCGTGGTCGGTGGCGAAGAGGATGGCGTCAGCCACGAGATCAACGACAAGCTCTACACGACCGTCGAGGACGGGCTGCGCACCATCGAGGTGCTCGGCGCCGGCGAGAAGGGTCGCTACATCACCGCGCTCACCTTCGGCAACGTCCATGGCGTCTACAAGCCCGGTGCGGTCAAGCTGCGCCCGGAGGTCCTGAAGGACATCCAGGAGCAGGTCGGCGCGAAGATCGGCAAGGAGAACCCCTTCGACCTGGTCTTCCACGGTGGCTCCGGCTCGACGCTCGAGGAGATCCGCGCTGCGGTCGACTACGGCGTGATCAAGATGAACATCGACACCGACACCCAGTACGCCTTCACGCGTCCTGCCGCTGCGCACATGTTCGCCAACTACGACGGCGTGCTCAAGATCGACGGCGAGGTGGGCAACAAGAAGGCCTACGACCCGCGTGCCTGGGGCCGGGCCGCCGAGACCGGCATGGCCAAGCGCGTCATCGAGGCGTGCGAGGACCTGCGCTCGACCGGCACCGCGCTCAGCAACAAGTAGTCACGTCGCCAGGCTCCGGCCGCGGGGGTCGACCCCTGCGTCCGGGGCTAGGCTGACGGCGTGACGGTCGCCCAGGCTTCGAGGCCAACCCCGCTCAGCCGGGTCTGGTCAGCCAAGGGCAAGATCGTCGCCGAAGATCTGACCGGCGACGACCTCAGTGACGTCCTCGAGCTGCACTCCGACGCTTCGGCCTGGTGGGTGCTACCGCGCGACGACCAATACGCCGCCTCGGAGCTGCGGGAGGTCGCGAAGGCCCTCGACCTGGACCACCTGGCCATCAAGGACCTGCTCGCCCACGATCGCCGGGCGAAGTTCGAAACGGTCGGGCAGGCTCGGCTGGTCATCACCAACGCAGTGTCGCTCGACCCCCAGACGGCCGCCCTCTCGGTGCATCCGGTGTCGGTCGTCGTCACCGACCGCGCCCTGATCTGCCTGGTCACCCCCACCGACACCTTCCGGCCCGCGCAACTGTTCTTCCAGCAGGAGGAGGCCCTGGCCACCGGCGGGGTGGAGGCCGGGTTGCAGCTGTTGATGACGGCGGTGATCAACACCTACGAGAACGTCATCCAGTTCCTCGAGGACGCGAGTGACGACCTCGCCAACGCCTTGTTCGAGGAGCGGCCGCTGAACCGGACCGAGCAGCTGTACGCCTTCCGCCTGCGGTCCTCGCTGTCCCAGCTCCGCCGGCTGACTGATCCGATGCGGGCGGTGATGGCCGACATCGTCGAGAACCCGGCGGTTGGTCTGAAGGGGAAGACCACCACCAGGACCAGCGTGATCACCCGCCGCTGGACGTTGATCTGCGAGCACCACACCCGGGTTGCGAACTCCGCCGACGGGTTGCGCGAGGTGCTGGCGGCCGTCTTCGACACGAGCCTGTCCCTGGCGGATCTGCGGATGAACCAGATCATGAAGAAGCTGAGCGGGTGGGCTGCGATCCTGGCCGTCCCGACGCTGGTCACCGGGTTCGTCGGGATGAACGTCAACTTCCCCCTCGACGGCACGACCCTCGGGTTCTGGGTCTACGTGGTGCTGATGATCGCCGCCGGGCTGTTGCTCTACGTGATCTTCCGCCGCAAGGACTGGGTCTGAACGGAGCAGGTCCGATGGGGCGGGTGGCGGCTCGGGTGGGGACTCGTTTGGCACCGACTGGCTTCATCCGGGCAGGATCGGGCCGGTTCGCAGCTCGTCCGGCACCGACTGGCGCGAAACGCGTACCAAGCGGGTCCTGGTCCGGGTCTGGTCGCTGCGAGGCGCCGGGGGCTGACCCGGCTAGATTGTCGACGTGACCGATACGACGCACGAGAACCTGCTGGCCTTCGGACCCGGGTCTGCGCCCACCCTGCTGCCGATCGACCCGGCGGTCGGTGAGCTCGCCGAGACGGGCCGCGAACGCTTCATCGAGATCGTCAGCGCCCACCCCGAATCGAGCCTGTGCTGGGCCCTGCTCGCCGAGGGCTCGCTCAAGATCAACTCGCCCGAGGGCAACCTGGGGGCGTACGCGTACGCCCGCACCGGCTACCACCGCGGCCTCGACGCGTTGCGCCGCGCGGGCTGGAAGGGTGCGGGACCGATCCCCTGGGAGCACGCGCCGAACCGTGGTTTCCTGCGCGCACTCTGGGCCTTGACCCTGGCCGCGAAGCGGATCGGGGACGAGGACGAGTTCGAGCGCTGCGGTCAGTTCCTGCGCGATTCCTCCGCCACGGCGTACGCCGAGCTCTCGGGCCAGTCCGCCGCGATGGAGCAGGAGGTACGCGACACTCCGGACGAAGTTCGGTAGAGTCGGGTCGCAAGAGTCCCTCAGGCGTTCGCCTCAGGGACTTCAGTCTTTCCTACGCCGGGGTAGGCGTAGGCAACCGAAGGGCGGCGATCACATGCCGGGCATTGTGGTGGTGGGAGCACAGTGGGGCGACGAGGGTAAGGGCAAGGCGACCGACCAGCTCGGGGACCGCGTCGACTACTGCGTCCGCTACTCCGGCGGCAACAACGCCGGCCACACGATCGTCGTCAACGGTGAGCGTTATGCGCTGCACCTGCTGCCGTCAGGCATCCTGAACCCAAACTGCGTGCCGGTGATCGGCAACGGAGTCGTGGTCGACCTCGACGTGCTGTTCCACGAGATCGACGGGCTGGCCGCCCGCGGCGTGGACGCCTCGGGCCTGCTGGTCTCGGCGAACGCCCACATCATCACCACGTACCACCAGGTGATCGACAAGGTCACCGAGCGGTTCCTCGGCAAGAACAAGATCGGCACCACCGGACGCGGAGTCGGCCCGGCGTACTCGGACAAGGTCAACCGGATCGGGCTGCGCATCCAGGACCTCTTCGACCCCTCCATCCTGGGGCAGAAGGTCGAGGCGGCGCTGGAGCAGAAGAACCACCTGCTGGTGAAGGTCTACAACCGACGCGCCATGGACCCGGCCCAGGTCACCGAGCACCTGCTCTCCCACGCCGAGCGGATCAAGCCGCACGTGGTCGACGTCAGCCGGGTGCTCAACCAGGCCCTCGACGAGGAGAAGGTCGTCCTGTTCGAGGGCGCCCAGGCGCACCACCTCGACGTGGACCACGGCACTTACCCGTACGTGACCTCGTCCAACCCCATCGCCGCCGGCGCCTGCGTGGGCAGCGGGGTCGGTCCGACCCGGATCAACCGCGTGATCGGCATCGCCAAGGCGTACACCACCCGGGTCGGTGAGGGTCCGATGCCGACGGAGCTGCTCGACGCCGCCGGAGAGAAGCTGCGTCAAGACGGCGGCGAGTTCGGCACCACGACCGGGCGTCCCCGACGCTGTGGCTGGTTCGACGCCCTGGTCGTGGAGGCGGCGGCGCGGGCCAGCGGATTCACCGACATCTTCTTGACCAAGCTCGACATCCTGACCGGTTGGGAGAGCATCCCGATCTGCGTCGGCTACGAGGTGAACGGGGTCCGGCACGACGTGATGCCGATGTCCCAGTCCGACTTCCACCACGCCGTGCCGATCTACGAGGAGCTGGACGGCTGGACCGAGGACATCAGCGACTGCCGGTCCTTCGACGACCTGCCCAAGAACACCCAGGCGTACGTCAACCGGCTCGAGGAACTGTGCGGCGCGCGGATCTCCGGTATCGGTGTCGGCCCGTCGCGGGAGCAGTCGATCGTGATCAACGACCTGCTCTAGGGGTCACACGCGGACGTCAGCACAAGGCCCCTGAACCCGGGGCACGGTGTCGAAGTCTCGTACCGCTTGGCGACGCCCGAGCACGGATCTGAACGCCGCCAAGCGTCGAGGAACTTCCGCACCGCACCACTAGGTTGGGCACCATGGCACGCAGACCGACGGCCCAGGACGTGGCCGATCTCGCGGGCGTGTCCCGGAGCTCGGTCTCGCTGGTCCTGAACGGTCGCGGAGACGGCAACATCGCCGCGGTCAAGCAGCAAGCCATCGTCGAGGCCGCCAGACAGCTCAACTACCGGCCGAACGCCCTGGCTCTGAGTTTGCGCAGCCAGCGGACGTGGACGGTGGGGGTGTTGACCTGGCAGGGTGCCCTCGGGTTTCCCCAGCGGTTGCTGCACGCGGCCGGCGAGACGGCGGCGGCCGGCGGCTATCTCTCGATCCTGATGGACATGGGCGTCGGGCACGTCTACGAGCCCAGAGCCGTGACGAGCCTGCTCGACCGCCAGGTCGACGCGTTCCTGGTCGTGGCACCCGAGCTCGTCGAGTTCCGGCCCCCGGAGGCGATCCTCGGCACCCCGACCGTCCTCGTCAACTGCATCGACCCCGAGCACCACGTCACCAGCATCGTGCCGGACGAGTTCGGGGCCGCGCTCGTGGCGGCGCAGATCCTGATCGACCACGGCCACCGCCGGATCGGTTTGCTGACCGACGACGCCCCGACCGCCCAGGTCCGCGAACGGGTCGCCGGCGTGCATGCGGCGATGGCCTCGGCCGGACTCGCGCCCCCGGTGCTCTGGGCCGGCGCCGGGGAGATCCAGCACGGTGCCGCCCTCGCCCGCGATGCGCTCAGCGGATCGTCGGCGCCGACCGGACTGGTGTGCGTCCACGAGCGGCTCGCCCTCGGAGCGGTCCTCGCCGCCGCCCAGCTCGGGCTGAGCATTCCGGAGGACCTGTCGGTGGTGAGCCTGGAGGACGGCGAGTATCTGGCCGCTGATCTGGTGCCGCCCCTGACCACGGTCCAACGGCCGGACCGGGCGATGGCCGAGCAGGCCGTGCTCACCCTGATGCGCAAGGTCGCCGGCGCCGAGACCGAGATCCGGCAGCTGTCCTTCGTCTGCCCCCCGGACCTGAGGGCTTCGACCGGTCCAGCGCCGGCCTAGCCGCCAGCTCTAGACGCCGAGGCGGAACACGGTCGCGTCGGCACCGTCGACGACCCAGCCGCTCGTGTCGGTGGGGTAGGCACGGGTGGTGAAGACGGCGCCGTCGGCGTAGATCTCGACCATGCTGCCGTCGACCAGGATCCGGGCGGGTGCCTCGGGCGTACCGGAGGTTTCGGCGACGACGTCATTCGCGTCGCCGTCGACGAGTCGGAGGGTGACCGGTCCGGTCGCGACGACCTCGTACGCCGCCTCGGCGAACGGGTCGCCGGGCGTCCAGGCGACCTCACCCTGCCGAAGCGCGACCAGCTCAGCGGCGGGCCGGGAGCCGAGCTCGCCGTCGCGGACGAAGAGCTCACGGGGGAAGGTCAGCGCTCCGGCCCAACCAGCGGCGTGGATCTGCTCGTCGCTGCGGCCGAGCTCCCAGGCCCAACCCCAGAGCAGGGTCCGGTCCGGGGTGGACAGCAGCTGGGGGGCGTAGAAGGTCGGCCCGGCGTCGACCACGCCGCCGGAGCGGGTGACGAAGCGCAGCCCGACCCCAGCCGCGACCACGTCTCCGATCAGGTAACGGACCCCGGCCAGCTCGTGCACCTCGTCGCGCCAGCGCCACAGCGAAATCAGCAGCACCCAGTGGCCGTTGACGAAGGCGAGGTTCGGGCACTCCCAGATGTTGGCCTCGGCGACCTGCACGGCGATCGGATCCTCGTCGGTCAGGAACGGGCCCAGCTCGGTCCAGTTGGCCAGGTCGTCGCAGCCGTAGAGCAGCAGCTGCGGGCGCCCGTGTCGCGCACCCGCCCCCTGGATGGCGTAGCGATGGCCCTCGTGGGTGAAGACGAACGGGTCGCGTACCTCCTCGATCTCCGCCGCTTCCGGCGTGCCCACGACGAAGGTGTCGGTCTGCTGCCAGGTCGTCAGACTCCGGTCACTGGTGGCCAGCGCGACCCCGCCGTTCCAGGCGTGGTCGGGGATGGCGGTGTAGACGGCCGTCGGTACGCCCGTGTCGTCGACCACGCAGCCGCTCCAGCAGCCGACCTCGTCGACCGAGCCGGCCCGCGGGAAGAGCGCAACCGGCTCGGGCCGCCAGGTCAGCAGATCGGTCGAGCTGACGTGACCCCAGTGGATCGAACCGTGCGTGGGTGCGTCCGGGTTGAACTGGAAGAAGACGTGATAGACCCCGTCGATCAGGCTGACCCCATTCGGGTCGTTCAGCCAACCCTGCTCGGGGCGGATGTGGAGGCGCGGGAACGTCGGATCGGGCACCGAAGGAAGGTTACCGGCCGCGGAGTGGGTCTTGGGTAGGCTTACGGCTCGTGGTCGCTCCCTTGTCTGTCCTCGTCGTCGGTTCCGGCGGCCGGGAACACGCCCTCGCTCTCGCCCTGTCCCAGGACCCCGGCGTGACCCAGGTGCACGTCGCTCCGGGCAACCCCGGCACCGCGGCCATCGCGCAGAACCATCCCGTCGACGCCCTCGACCCGACGGCTGTGGCCGAGCTCGCCCGCTTCCTCGGGGTCGAGTTGGTCGTGGTCGGTCCGGAGGCGCCACTGGTGGCCGGGGTCGCCGACGCCGTCCGCGAGGCCGGCATCGCCTGCTTCGGTCCGTCCGCCGCCGCCGCCCAGCTGGAGGGCAGCAAGACCTTCGCCAAGCAGGTGATGGAGTCCGCCGGGGTGCCCACGGCGCGGGCCCACACCTGCACCGATCCCGATGAGCTCGCCGCCGCGCTGGACGACTTCGGGCCGCCGTACGTGGTCAAGGACGACGGTCTCGCCGCCGGCAAGGGCGTAGTCGTGACCGACGACCGGGCCGCGGCGATCGCGCACGGACTGAGCTGCGAACGCGTCGTGGTCGAGGAGTTCCTGGACGGTCCCGAGGTCAGCCTGTTCGGTATCTGCGACGGCGTGACGGTACGACCGATGCAGCCGGCGCAGGACTTCAAGCGGGTCGGCGAGGGTGACGCGGGCCCCAACACCGGCGGGATGGGGGCGTACACGCCGCTGCCCTGGGCTCCGGTCGCGCTGGTCGAGGACGTGACCCGCGCGGTCCTGCAGCCCACCGTCGACGAGATGGCCCGCCGCGGTACGCCCTTCGTGGGCCTGCTCTACGCCGGCCTCGCGCTGACCAGCCGCGGCGTACGGGTGATCGAGTTCAACGCCCGTTTCGGTGACCCGGAGACCCAGCCGCTGCTGGCCCGGCTGTCCACCCCGCTCGGAGCCCTGCTGTACGCCGCCGCCGTCGGCCGGCTGGCCGCCGAGCCCGAGCTCGAGTGGGGCAGCGGTGCTGCCGTCGCCGTCGTGCTCGCGGCCGAGAACTACCCCGGGACGCCGCGCACGGGTGGCGTCATCACCGGACTCGACCAGGCCGGAGTCAACGGCAGCCTGGTCGTGCACGCGGGCACCGCGTTCGACACCGACGGCCGGGTGGTCAGCAGTGGCGGCCGGGTGCTCGCCGTGGTCGGTACCGGCGTCGACCTGGACTCGGCGCGGAGCCACGCGTACGCCTCGATCTCCGGGATCGAGCTCGAAGGTTCGTTCTACCGCCGCGACATCGCGCTCGCGGCATCGATCAAGGTGAGTTGATTCCTGTGGCCATCGGAAACGTGCTGGCGAACCGCTACGCCTCGACCCAGATGCG
>DATDBS010000001.1:0-27884 GCA_036524735.1 Propionibacteriaceae bacterium | reverse complement strand
GTGGTCTCGATCAGACAGGTCGCCCGGATCGTCCCGTGTGGGATGCCGAGCCGCTCCTGCGCGAAGGTGAAGACGTCGTTCCAGAGTCGGGCCTCGAGGTGCGACTCCATCTTCGGCAGATAGAAGTAGGGCCCGGCGCCGAGGTCGATCAGGGCCTGCGCGTTGTGGAAGAAGTAGAGTCCGAAGTCGACGAACGAGCCGGGCACCGAGTCCCCGTCGAGAGTGAGGTGCCGCTCGTCCAGGTGCCAACCCCGCGGCCGCACCATGATCGTCGGCGTGGTCTCACCCACCTCGTAGCGCTTGCCCTTGGCGTCGGTGAAGTCGATCTGGCCGCGGATGGCGTCGTACAGGTTGATCTGACCGTCGACCACGTTGAACCAGGTCGGCGCGGTGGCGTCCTCGAAGTCGGCCATCCAGGCCTTGGCGCCCGAGTTGAGGGCGTTGATGGTCATCTTGCGCGAGGTCGGACCGGTCATCTCGGCCCGCCGGTCCTCGAGTCCGGGCGCCGGCGGAGCGACTCGCCAGTCGGGGTCGGCGCGGACGGAGGCGGTGTCGTCGCGGAAGGTGAGCCGATCCCCCGGGCTCCCGGCGGCGTAGCGGTCGACCCGGGCCTGCAGCAACGCAGCGCGACGGGAACCGAAGCGGCGGGTCAGCTCGGCCACGAAGTCGAGCGCGTCCTGGGTCAGGATCTCGTCGAAGCGCGGCATCAGCTCGGCCTCGACCGTGATGGTGGAGTCGCTCCGGGTGGCTGCGGGACTGGTCATGGCGCGCAAGGGTCCAATCTGTCGTCGAATTCTTCCCGCCAGCCTAGAGATCGACTCCGACAGTGGATGTCGGACCCGTCTTCTGGACCAGGACGACGGCCGTGGCACTGGCCGCCTCACCCTGGCCTTCCGGACCGATCCCGTCGGCGGAGCGCGCCTTGACCGAGACCCGGCCGGGCTCGAGGCCGAGGGCGGTCGCGATGTTGTCCCGCATCGCGTCGAGGTGCGGGCGCAGCCGTACGGTCCCCAGGGTCACGAAGGAGTCGAGCGAGGTCACCCGGTAGCCATGGCCGGCCAGGGTGGCGTTGAACTCCGCCACGAAGTCGAGGCTGCGAGCATCCTCGGCAGCCGGGTCGTCCTCGGGGAAGTGGGTTCCGAGATCGCCGTCGGCCACGGCCCCGGCCATGGCGTCCACGAGCGCGTGGCTGAGGACGTCCCCATCCGAGTGGGTGTCGAAACCGACGTCGGCCGGGACCACCACCCCGCCGAGCACCAGCACATGGCCGGGGAACAGCCGATGGATGTCGTAGCCGAGGCCTACCCGATGATCAGACACGGCCGTCATCTTAGGCATCATGGCTGCCGTGACTGTGTCCGTGCGACCGCTGACCGATGATGACGCCGCCGTCTCCCGTCAGCTCGGATTCGAGGCCTTCGGGGTGCCGCCGACCCCGCCCGCCGCGATCTCGACGCTGCCTCAGCCTGGTCACCACTGGTTCGGAGCGTTCGAGGACGGGGAGCTCGTCGCGCGGATGAGCGACCGGGAGTTCGACTCCTGGTTCGCCGGTGCGGCGGTGCCCACCGCCGGATTGGCCAGCGTCACGGTGGCCGCCGAGCACCGCGGTCGGGGGGCGTTCAGTCCGCTGATCCTGACGGGTTTGCGAGCGGCTCGGGAGCGCGGCGCGGTGATCTCCACGCTGTTCCCCACCGCGCCGCGCATCTACCGCCGGTTCGGTTACGAGCTGATCTCCGCACACGACACCGTGTCGGTGCCGACCCAGGTGCTGGCCGACGCAGGCGCGGGATCAGCGCGCACCCGACGGGCCGGCGAGGATGATGTCGAGGGCATCCGGGACGTCTACGACGGTTGGGCGGCCGCGCAGAACGGACCGCTGACCCGCCGCGGCGTGTCGTACCCGCTCTCGTCGGCCGACTTCCTGGGGCGCTTCACCGGGGTGACGGTCGCGGAGGATGCGGACGGGATCAGCGGTTTCGTGTCCTGGACCCGGTCCGACGGGTACGGCGAGGAAGCCTCGATGCAGGTTCGCGACCTGATCGCCCGTACGCCGGAGGGGTACCGGTCGCTGCTCGCGGTGATCGGGAGCTTTGCCGGCGTCGCGCCGACCACCCTGATCGACACCTCCGGTGACGACCTCGTACGGTTGTTCGTTCCGACCCTGCACTGGCAGGTCGTGCACTCCGCGCCGTACATGCTCAAGATCCTCGACATCCCGGGGGCTCTCGGCCTGGTGGTCAGCCCGCCCGGGTGGAAGAAGGAGCTGAGCTTCGCCCTGAAGGGTGACGTGCTGACCGACAACGACGGGGCGTACGGGCTCAGCGTCGATGACGGCAGCGTGCGGTGTGCCCGGGTCGAGAAGGCTGAGCGTAGTTTCAGCCCGCACGGACTGGCCCTGGCGTACGCCGGAGCTCAGTCTTGCGCGAACCTGCGGGCCATCGGGCACCTGAGCGGCGGCGACCTCGCCGAGGACCCCGCCTGGGACGCCCTCTTCGGCGGCCGGCAGCTCCACATCCGCGACGACTTCTGAGGTGGCGATGGAGATTCGACGAGGTACGCCGGAAGACCACTCTGCGGCGGTGCAGGTCTACCAGCGCGCCCAGGCTGCCCGGGGTCAGCGTCAGCCGGCCGTCCGGTTGGCCCGCGTCAGCGACAAGGTCCGCGACGAGCTGCTCTTCGTGGCGGTTGAGGACGAGTCCGTGATCGCCATGGCGGTGGCCGAACCGGCCCGGCACGCCGATGGAGCCGGCAAGCTGATGCCCGAGACCCTGCATCTCTCGATGCTCTTCGTGGCCCCCGACCGGCAACGCGAAGGCATCGGGACGGCGCTGCTCGAGGGGGTGGCCGACGCGGCCTGGGCCGACGGCTACCGGACCCTGATGACCTGGAGCGCCTCGCCGGAGTTCTACGAGGCGTGCGGTCTCGAGCGGACCCGTCGGCGCCAAGTGCTCACTGACGGTCGGACGATCATGCTGCTGAGCGCGGAGCTCGAGGCACCCGTGCGGGAGATCGTCGTCGGTGCCGAAGGCATCCGGCTCGGGCAGCTGTTGAAGTTCGCTGGGCTCGTCGACACGGGGGCGGAGGCGAAGCAGCTGCTGGCGGCCGGTTCGGTCGAGGTCAACGGAGAGGTCGACACCCGACGCGGCCGGCAGCTGGCCGACGGTGACGAGGTGCAGACGCAGAACCAGGCCGTGGTCGTACGCCAGCCGGAGGCCTGAGTCAGGCGGTCTCGACCTCCCGACCGTCCTCGACCACCATCCCACCGACCTGGAACGACTCAGGAGCGTACGCCGCATAGGTCGCGCCGCGACTGGTCACCGATGAGTCGACGACCGTCAACCCGGAGGCCGGCGCCTGGTCGCTGAACAGTCGCTTGCCCGCTCCGACCAGCACCGGGAAGGTGATCAGCCGGTATTCGTCGACCAGGCCCGCGTCCTGCAGGGTGTGGGCCAACCCGCAGCTTCCGTGCACCTGCAGCTCGCCCTCCTCCGAGTCCTTCAGGCGCCTGATCGTGTCGATCACGTCGGCCGAGATGACCGTGGTGTGCGCCCAGACCGGGTCGGTGAGGGTCGTGGAGACCACGTACTTGGTCAGTCCGTTGAGCTTGGCGGCGACCAGGTTGTCCGGGTCGGTGACCTGGCTCCAATAGGGGTGCATCATGTCGTAGGTCGAGCGGCCGAGCAGGATCGCATCGGCCCGGGCGAACCAGCCGTCGACGATCGCGCCGAAGTCCTCGTCCAGGTAGGGCACGAGCCAACCGCCCCGGTCGAACCCGCCACTGGGGTCCTCCTCCACGCCACCCGGTCCCTGCATCACACCGTCCGCGGTCAGAAACACGTTCACCGAAATTCTCATGCCGTAGAGACCGGTGGTGGCCGCGGAACTCATCGGGTTCGAGCCCCGGAGTCAGGAACCCAACCGGCGACGAAGCCAAGCCCGGGTGGAGTCAGCCTGAGCGGCTTGGAAGGCCCGGACAGTCGGCAGTCCGACGGGGGCGGGCTGTCGGGCCGCATCGGAGAAGTAGCCGCACATCCCGGCCAGGACCGCGGTCACGTCCTGATCGGGCACCCGGTTGAGGTACTGGGCCAGCAGCGACTCCGGGTCGTGCCCGCCGTAGAGGTCGACGTTGACGACGAGCATCAACTGGTCGACCCAGTCCGCGCCGGTCGCCGCCCACGGCCAGTCGACGACGGTCACGGCGTGGTCTGCGCCCACCAGCAGGTTGTCGGCGCGGATGTCGGAGTGCACGAGGGTGTCGCCCGCAACTGCTGCCAGGCCGTGCTCCGCCAGGGTCACCAGCTCGTCCAGGCGGCCGCCCGACCAGTCGTCCAACCCCCGCGGACGGTCGGCACGGATCCTCGCCCAACCACCGAAGGGTTCGCGCAGCCGCCCAGCCACCGGGCCGAGCTGGGGCGCGGGCGACGGGGTCAGATCCGCCGCCAGCTGCGCCAACGCCGTCATGGACGCGGCAACCTCGGTGCCGATCCACGGCACGCTCGGGGTGTGGCCAGCCACGTCCTCGAAGACCAGGGCGACCCAGAACCCGTCGTCGTAGACGCCCAGCAACCGGGGCGTACGTCCGGTGTCGGGCAGTAGCGCAACCACCTGAGCCTCTTGGCGGTGCAGGTCGGGCGTGCGGGGGTTCTGGGTGGGGCTGACCGCCTTGACGAAGGCGCGGTGGCCATCGGCGGTACGGATCCGATCGGCGGTGCCGGGTGAGAAACCGCCCATCTGCGACTGGTGGACCACGACCGGTCCGCCGCCGACGACCTCTTCCACCCACCCCCGCACCGCGTCCGGGAGCGCTGTCCACGTGATGCGCTGACCGGACGCAGCGGTGCGGCCGAGGCTCACGCCCGCAGGATCTTTTCGATGGCTCTGCCTTTGGCCAGTTCGTCGACCAGCTTGTCGAGGTAGCGGATCTTCTGCATCAACGGGTCCTCGATGGTTTCGACCCGGATCCCGCACACGGTCCCGGTGATCGACGAGGCGTTCGGGTTGAGCCGGGCCGCGGCGAAGAAGCCCTCGAACGTCGTCCCGTCCTCGAGGTGCGCGTGCAGGCACGGTTCGTCGAAGCCGGTCAGCCACGCGATCACCTCGTCGAGCTCGGCCCGGGTCCGGCCCTTCTTCTCGACCTTCGCCACGTAGTGCGGATAGACCGACGCCACGCTGGTGGTGAAGATGCGATGCATCTTCTGGAGCGTAGCGACTCGCGGCACGCCCGAAAAGGCCACTCCACCGATCAGGATGCCGACGACGAGATCAGCGACGACGAGTCCTTCGGACGGTCGTAGATGTCGTTCGGCCAGAACCCCAAGGTGATGTGGAGATCAGACGCCGGCAGGCCGAGGCCTCGGCGGAACGCCTGAACCGCTGGCGAGGTCACGACGATGAAGTAGGTCTCCGCCCGCAGTGACGTCTGGCGACCGAGGCCGACCAACCAGGCGGCACAGGGACCGACAGGAGCCACGCCACGGCCCGCGGTGTACTCCGGCGGCGACACCAACGTCAGGTGATACTCCCCCACCCCATCCCGCTCCGCCTTGGTCCGCATCAGCTGGTCGGCGTGGTCGGCACCCACGTGTTCGGCCAACTGACGGAGGTACGGCTCGACGAGGCCGGGCTCGATGGAGGCGGCTAGGTAGCCGGCCCCGCTCAGGTCGGTGTGCCGCTCCGGAACGAGAGTGGCGTCCACGGGCTCAGCTGGAGGCCGCAGGGGGCGGGTCGACCGCACAACCGCAGTGTCCGAGCCCATGAGCGGTGGGGAACCGACAGGCGAGCGGGACCCCCGGGCGCCACCTGGCAGAGCGCGCGTGGGGATGCTTGTACTTCCCACCGCTGTCGATCGTCAGCACCTTCACGATGCAGATCGGGCACCATCCGGTCTCGCTGCTGAACGGCCACTCGGTGGCCGAGGTCTCGGTCGTGGTGCCCTCGTCGACGGCGCGGATCCACGCCTCGTCGACCTCGGCGTCGGTGAGCGGGACCAAGGCCGTCGACCCGGGTTTGTACTTGCGCAAGGTCCGGCAGCGCGCGAGGTGGAGCTCGCGCTCGGCACCGACGCTGGACTCGAGGTTGGCGACGACCGGCTCGCCGGTCACCCGGTAGATGCGTCCTTGGAACAAGGCTTCGGGGTCGCTGGACATCATGGGCTCAATTCTTGGCTGTGGGCTTGGGGGAAAGGAGGTCTTGGGGGCCGGGTTGCCGGGTCGAGCTGAGTCAAACCATCATCCGACGGAGCAACCGGTTCATGGACAGGCAGCTCTCTACACGTTGAAACGAAACTCAACCACGTCGCCGTCGGCCATCACGTAGTCCTTGCCCTCGAGTCGGACCTTGCCCTTGGCCTTGGCCGCCTGCATCGAACCGGTCTCCATCAGATCAGCGAAGCCGACGATCTCGGCCTTGATGAAGCCCTTCTGGAAGTCGGTGTGGATGACTCCGGCCGCTTCCGGCGCGGTGGCGCCCTTGGCGATCGTCCAGGCCCGGGACTCTTTTGGGCCTGCGGTCAGGTAGGTCTGCAGGCCCAGAGTGTCGAAACCGACGCGAGCGAGGTTGTCGAGGCCGGGCTCGGCGATGTCCATCTCGGCGAGGAACTCACGCGCCTCGTCGGGCTCCATCTCGGTCAGCTCCGACTCGATCTTGGCGTCCAGGAAGATGGCCTCGGCCGGAGCGACGACGGCGCGCAGCCGTTCCTTCAGCTCCTCGTCGGCCAGCTCGTCGGAGTCGCAGTTGAAGACGTAGATGAACGGCTTGGCGGTCAGCAGGAAGAGCTCGCGGAGCGGCTCGCGGTCGAGACCGGCGGCGTACACCCCGCGCCCGGCGCTGAGGACCTCGTACGCCTCCTTGGCTGCCGCGAGGGCTGCGACCTTGTCCTTGTTGATCCGCGCTTCCTTCTCCAGCCGCGGCAAGACCCTCTCGATGCTCTGCAGGTCGGCCAGGATCAGTTCGGTGGAGATGGTCTCCAGGTCGCTGGGCGGGTTCACGGCGCCGTCGACGTGGGTCACGTCCGCGTCGCGGAAGACCCGAGTCACCTGGCAGATCGCATCGGCCTCACGGATGTGGGAGAGGAAGGCGTTGCCCATCCCCTCTCCCTGGCTGGCACCCTTCACGATGCCGGCGATGTCCACGAAGCTGACGGTGGCCGGCACGATGCGCTCGGAGGAGAACACCGTGGCCAGCTGCGCCAGCCGCGTGTCGGGCACGCCAACCACCCCGACGTTGGGCTCGATGGTGGCGAACGGGTAGTTCGCCGCGAGCACGTCGTTCCTGGTCAGCGCGTTGAAGAGAGTCGACTTGCCTGCGTTGGGAAGTCCGACGATGCCGATGGAAAGAGCCACGAGGGACCATCCTAAGGGTCGTCAGCCACGAGCCCCGCCGCGTTCAGCCGGACCCTCCCGCAGCCGCGGCCTCAGGCGGCGGCGGGCACCTTCTCGTCCTGGCGGACCTCACGCTTGGCGCGACGCCGACCGACGAATGCGCGGTCGACCGAGAAGCGGCCGGCTCCGGCCAGGGCGAGCGCGATCCCCACCAACCCGAGCAGGGCGACGAGCTCGTAGCCGCCGTCGCTGGCGTAGAAACCGTTGGGCAGGTGCACGAGCACCAGAGCGCCGGCCATGGTCGCGGCGAACAGGAGCGCGATCACCCGGGTCAGCAGGCCGAGGATGATCGCGACACCACCCCCGAGCTCGAGCAGGACGACCAGGACGCCGGTCACCTCGGGCAACGGTGCGCCCATGCCGGTGAAGCCCTGCTGGGTGCCGGCGAGGCCGTTGACGAACAGCTTCTGGTAACCGTGGGCGATCATCACGCCGCCGAGAGCGAGACGAAGGACGAACAGGCCGACGTCGACGGTGGCTGGGGAAACGGTCTTGGTGGTCATGGGGAACTCCACATCGTTGAAAGTGCAACTTTCAGTGGGAACCTCCGCCGACGCCCCAGAGTTCCGCCTCGAGGGCTTTCTTAGGTGACCCTCAGCCGACAGCTCACGCGTCGAGGGCGAGGAACGCCCCCATCGCCAGGCTGAGAGCGAGCGGATCCTCGGCGCCGGCGAGCTCTCGGACGGAGTGCATGGACAACAGCGGCAGACCTACGTCGAGCGTCGCGATGCCGAGCCGGGTTGCGGTCAACGGTCCGATGGTGGAACCACACGGCAGGGCGTTGCTGGACACGAACTCCTGCGTCTGGATCCCGGCCGACCGGCAGGCGCGTCTCCACATCGCCGCACCACGGGCGTCGGTCGCGTAGCGCTGGTTCGCATTGAGCTTGAGCAGCGGTCCACCGTTCGGCAACGGCCGGTTGGCCGGGTCGTGCCGACCGACGTAGTTCGGGTGCACGGCGTGGCCGGCGTCGGCCGAGAGACACACGGAACGGGCGAGAGCCCGGTGCTGCTCGTCGGCGGTCGCCCCGAGACCACCCAGGATCCGGGCGACGACGTCGGCGAGGATCGGCCCGGCCGCGCCCGTACGCGAGCCACTGCCCAGCTCCTCGTGGTCGAAGGCGGCCAGCATCTCGATCCGGGCGCTGCCGGTCGAGCCGATCAGGGCGACCAGGCTCGCGTGCACGCTGCCCAGGTTGTCGAGCCGACCCGAGGCGAAGAACTCCTCCCGCGCCCCGAACACCGTGGGTGCGGCGGTGTCGAAGGCCAACACGTCGTAACCGTCGACGTCATCCCGCCCGCAGCCGGCGAGCTCGGCCAGATGGTCGAGGATGCTGGCCTCGGGATGGCCGACGCTCCAGACCGGGGCGGTGTGGGCCTGACGGTCGAGCTTGAGCCCGTCGTCGTTGACCCCACGGTCGAGGTGGATGGCGAGCTGCGGGATCCGCATCACGGCGCCCGTACGCACGAGCCGGGTGGTCCCGTCAGCCAGCGCCAGCATGCCGGCCAAGCCGAGGTCGCGGTCCAGCCAGGAGTTGAGCAGCGGGCCGCCGTAGATCTCGACCCCGAGCTGCTGCCAGCCCACGATGCCGAGGTCCGGCCTGGGCTTGAGGGAGAAGGTGGGCGAGTCGGTGTGAGACCCGATGATGCGCAGCGGCGTCACCGCTGCGGCGCCGTCGGGGACCCGCCAGCCGAGGAGAGCGCCAGCGCGGACGAGGTAGTGGCCACCGGGGCTGTTGTCCCACGGCTGGGTCTCGTCCTGCTCCACGAAACCGGCTGCCGCGAGTCGGCGGGCGCCTTCGGCCGCAGCGTGGAACGAGGACGGCGACGCCACCACGAACTGGGCGAGGTCGTCGAGGTGTTCACGGGCAGCGGAGTCCATGGGAGCCAACCTAGTGCGGCCCGGACCTGGTCGAGAGACCCAGGTCTCGGAGCGCGGGAGCCTGTCCTCCCACGTTTTGTCAGTCCCTCCGGGCAAGATCGGGCGCATGGACGCAATGACCGTGATCGCCCTGATCAGTGGGCTCCTGCTGGGCCTCGTGCTCGGCGGGTTCGCCGCGCTGGTGATCACCCGAGCCCGTCGCGACACCGACGCGGCCCACCACGAAGCCCGACTGGCCAACGCCCGTTCGGAGCTCGCCAACGCCCAGACGCTGACCGCCCAGTCGCGGGCGGAGACGGCACAGGTCCGGGGCGAGGCGGCCCAGGCACGGACCGAGGCCGCACACTCCCGAGCCGACATCGAGCAGTCCCGCGCCGACGTCGCCCACGCCCGCGCGGAGGCATCGGCTGCGCAGGCAGAGGCGGCCGAGGTCTCGGCCGACGTGGCCAAGGCCCGCGCCGAGCGCGATGCTGCGGTCAGCCGCGCCCAGGAGATCGCCGCCGACCGGGAAGCGATGTTGCACCACTTCAAAGTCCTGTCCACCGAGACGCTGGAGCGTCAGGGCAAGGCCGCCGACGCGCAGGCCGAGCAGCGGCTGCGGGCGACCGAACAGCTGATGTCGCCGGTGAAGGAGAGCCTCGACCGGTTCAACAGCCGGCTGACCGAGGTCGAGAAGGAGCGGGTCGCGATGTCGACCGACCTGCGTGCGCAGGTGCGCAGCGTGCAGGAGACCGGTGAGACCCTGCGGCGCGAGACCGGTGCGCTGGTGACCGCACTGCGCAAGCCGCAGGTCCGCGGTTCCTGGGGTGAGACCCAGCTCAAGCGGGTCGCTGAGATCTCCGGGATGATCGACCGCTGCGACTTCGAGCTGCAGCACACGACCCGGGCCGACGACCGGGTGATGCGACCCGACATGCGGGTCAACCTCGCCGAGGGCAAGCACCTGTTCGTCGACTCCAAGGTGCCGCTGACCGCGTTCCTGGAAGCCGCGGAAACCGACGACCCGCAACTCAAGGCCGAGGCGCTGGGCCGGTTCGCCCGCCACATCAAGACCCACGTGGACCAGTTGTCGTCCAAGCAGTACTGGAAAGCCGCCGAGACCCCCGAGTTCGTCGTCCTCTTCCTGCCCAACGAGATGTTCTTCGCCGCGGCGATGGACCAGATCCCCGACCTGTACGACTACGCCGCGGCCCGCGACGTGGTGATCGCCACCCCCACGACCCTGATCGGTCTGCTGCGGGCGGTGGCGTACGGCTGGAAGCAGGCCGCGTTGGCCGAGAGTGCGGCCGAGGTGTTCAAGCTGGGCCGCGACCTGCACGAGAAACTCGGGCTGATGGGCAACCGCTTCGACAAGCTCGGCCGCGCGCTCCGCAGCTCGGTGAACGCCTACAACGAGACGATCGCCACGGTGGAGGGCACGGTCCTGGTCCGCGCCCGCAAGTTCCGCGACCTCAAGGTCAGCGACCACGAGCTCGCCGCGCTCACCCAGGTGGACGAGCCGGTACGCCAGATCCAGGCCCCCGAGCTGGTCGAGGACGCCGTCCGGGTGGAACCCATGGTCGGCCGGGGCGCCCGACGTCGCGCGATCGCCGTACCCGAGGGTGCCGCACTGGCCCGGGAGGATCCTGACCTGCTGGAGCTGATCGAGGAGTCAGCTCCGACGGCGACGCCCCGCCAGAAGCAGCAGAACGCCTGACGCCACGAGGAAGCCGAAGCCCGCCAGCAAGGCGATCGACGTTCCGCCTGTGTCCGCCAGCCGCTGACCGGTCGAGCTGTGGGGCGTGGTCGAGCCGCTGGCACCCGTGCCGGCCACCGGCTTCTTGACCGACAGGGTTCTCGTCGTGGCGGCGACCACATCGTCTGCTCGGTCGTCGGGATCCCCGTACGGCGCCTCGGCCCGGACCGTGGCCGGTGCCGTGACCTTGCCCCGCTTCGCATCGGCCGCGCTGACGGTGTACTTCGCCGTGCAGACCATCTTGGACCCTGGAGCCAGGCTGGACCCGGACTTCGGCTTGCAGGTCAGGGCGGAAAGGCCCTGCAGGGTGCTCCGGACGCGGACCTCGCTCAGCGGGACGTTGCCGGTGTTCTGGGCGGTCAGGGTCAACGTGACCGTCGTGCCCTTCTTCGCCGAGGCCGGTTTGAACAAGGTGGTCAACTTGAGCCCGGTGCGGACCGTGACGCCCACGGTCGCTTCGTCGAGCGCGACGACGTCGTCGGTCGGATCCGTGGTGCTGCCGCCGGGCGCTTCGGCCGACACCCGGGCGAGGTTCACCACCGAGCCGAAGTCGAGATCAGCCTGGGTGGTCTTCCGGGTGGCTGTGCAGGCGACTGAGCGGCCCGGGTCGAGGGAGGTCAGGGTGCCGCAGGACAGACGGCCCAGACCGGGCAGACCGTCGGCCACGAAAGCCAGGTCGGTGAGTGGCGCCGCTCCGGTATTGCTCGCGGTGAGCCTGTAGGTGACGACCTGACCCACAGCGCTCACCGTGCTCGGCGTGGCGGAGGCCGTCAACGTAAGGGCCGGTCGAGGCGGCGGCGGCGTGGCCGCGAACCGAACCGGGTAGTCCTCGACCTCGCCCGTGTCGGACAGGCCGACCGGGCGCTCGACCTGAGCCGCCGTCGTACCCACCCGGAGCCGGAGGTAGCTGACCGCAACGTCGGCCGGGCGGCCGGTCCAGGTCAGGGTCGCGCTGGTGGCCCCCGTCGCCGCGGTGGCACACGCTCGTTCCGCCGAGGTGAAGCTTTCGCTGAGGTCGAAGTCGACCCAGCCACAGACCCGGGCGGAGGTCGACACCCGGGTCAGGGCCACGGTGGTGGTGACGGTGTCGAGCCGACCGGTCCGCAGCGGGCCGAACCCGCTGAGTGCGTCGTCGCCGGGGTCACCCTTCGCCGTCGGACCCGCGTTCACCGAGGCCCCGGTCTCCGGGTCGATCGCGTCAGCGGTCACGTCGGACCCGAGACGTGGACCGGCCAGCGTCGCCCGCGCCGGCCCGGCATCGCCGAAGTCGAAAGCGGCAGGCGCGTCGCCCAGGTCCTCGGGTGGGGCCGCCCCGGCCGGAGCAGCGGCCAGCCCAGCCAGCATCAGGGCCACGGCGTGGGTGCCCACAGCGCGGCTGGTCCACGTCCGGATCAGGCGCGAAGGCCGAACAGCGGCCAGGTCGACGGTCGTGCGAAATCGGTTCACAAAGCCCTCTGGTCGTGTCCCCGCCCACGATCTGGGCCGACTTGAGGCCCCGACCGTACCAGCCGATGACGACCAGAAATAACTTCTGCCGACTATTAATCGGACATCACGTGACCAGAGCGGTCAGTCGTTGACCGCGCCCTTGCGGAGGTCCTTGCGCAGTTCCGGCGGCAGGGCGAAGACGAGCGTCTCCTCGGTCAACCGCTCCTCGCGGGCCACGGGGAAACCCCTGCTGACCAGGTAGTCCAGCACGCCCTGGACAAGATCTTCGGGCACCGAGGCCCCGCTGGTCACGCCCACGCTGTTCACGCCCTCGAGCCAGGCCGGGTCGATCTCGGTGAAGTTGTCGACCCGGTAGGAGGTCTTCGCCCCGGCCTCGAGCGCGACCTCGACCAGGCGCACGGAGTTCGAGGAATTGGCCGAACCGACGACGATGACCAGGTCAGCGCCGACGGCGATCTGCTTGACGGCGAGCTGGCGGTTCGAGGTGGCGTAGCAGATGTCGTCGCTGGGCGGATCCATCAGCAGCGGGAACTTCTCCCGGAGCCGGCCGACCGTCTCCAGGGTCTCGTCGACGCTCAACGTCGTCTGGCTGAGCCAGGCCACCCGTTCCGGGTTCCGCAGCTCGATGGCGTCGACGTCCTCGGGCGACTGGACCAGGGTGATGTGCTCGGGCGCCTCACCGGTGGTGCCCTCGACCTCTTCGTGACCCGCGTGACCGATCAGCAGGATCTCCAAGCCGTCCCGGGCGAAGCGTCGGGCCTCGTGGTGCACCTTGGTGACCAGCGGGCAGGTGGCGTCGATGGCTTTCAGGCCCCGGTCCTGGGCCTCGGTCTGCACGGCCGGTGAGACCCCGTGAGCGGAGAACACGACCGTGGAACCCGGCGGCACCTCGTCCAGCTCCTCGACGAAGATGGCCCCGCGCGCCTGCAGGTCCTCCACCACGTGGCGGTTGTGCACGATCTGCTTGCGTACGTAGACCGGCGCCCCGTAGGCGTCCAAGGCCTTCTCCACGGTGATCACGGCGCGGTCGACACCGGCGCAGTAGCCCCGCGGCGCAGCCACCACGACCTGCTTGGCGGTGGAGTCGGCGCGGCCGGAAAGTGTCTCGGTCATGGCGTCAGTCTAGGCGTCGTCACCGGGAGCCGAGATTGTCGGAGGTCATCGTTACGCTCATCGCGTGCCCCTGGAGTCCTCGCCGGAAAGCCCGCAGCCGCTGCGCCGCGTCGTGCATCTGGTCCGCGGCTGGATCGAGCGGCTCGGAGCGGTGTGGGTCGAGGCCCAGCTGATCGAGATCAACCGCCGCTCGGGAAGCAAGACCGTCTTCCTCACCCTCCGCGACAAGCTGGCCGAGGTCTCGGTCTCGGTCACCGTCTCCCCTGCCACGCTCGACGCCGCGGGGCCGTTGACCGAGGGCTCGACCGTGGTCGCGCGACTCAAGCCGTCCTACTACGAAGCCTCGGGGCGGTTCTCGTTCTTCTGTGACGCCATCTCCCCCGTCGGCGAGGGGCAGCTGCTGGCGCGCCTCGAACAGACCAAGCGGTTGTTGCAGGCCGAGGGCTTGTTCGACCGGGCCAGGAAGAAGAAGCTGCCGTTCCTGCCGCGCAAGGTCGGACTGATCACCGGGGCCGGCAGTGCCGCCGAGCGCGACGTGGTCGAGAACGCGCGTCGTCGCTGGCCGGGGGTCACGCTGGAGATCCGGCACGCGTTGGTGCAGGGGCCTCAAGCGGCCGCCCAGGTGATGGCCGCCCTGGAGCAACTGGATTCGAACACCGACGTCGACGTGATCGTCATCGCCCGCGGCGGTGGGTCACTGGAGGATCTGCTGCCCTTCTCCGACGAAGGCCTGGTCCGAGCGGTCTTCGCCTGCCGCACGCCGGTGATCAGCGCGATCGGTCACGAAACGGACAACCCGATCCTGGATCTGGTGGCTGACTACCGCGCGTCGACCCCCACCGACGCCGCCAAGCACGTGGTGCCCGACGTCGTTGACGAATTGACGCGGATCGACCAGACGCGGCAACGCCTCCGACAGAGCATCACCACCGTGATCAGGCGGCAGCAGGAGTGGCTCGATGCGACCCGGTCCCGGCCCGTGCTCACCGATCCGACCGCGACGTTCGCCCTGCGGCACGAGCAGATCCTGACCCTGGCGCACCGGGCCGACCGAGCCGTGACCGCGACGCTGGAGCGGGAGACGACGGCCATCCACCACCAGCTCGCGCGGGTCCGGTCGATGTCACCCAAAGCCACCCTCGAGCGCGGCTACGCCATCCTGGTTGGCCCCGAAGGCCATGCCGTCACCTCGGTCACCGAGATCGACGAGGGTGACGATCTGCTGGCGTACGTCCTCGACGGCCAGCTGGTCGTCGAGGTTCGCGAGACCCGCCCCGGATCCCTAGGAGCAGCATGACGTCCACCCCACCCGAGAAGCTCAGCTACGAGCAGGCGCGCGACGAACTGGTCGAGGTCGTCCGGCGGCTCGAGTCCGGCGGCGCCCCACTGGAGGAGTCCCTGGCCCTGTGGGAGCGGGGGGAGCAACTCGCCACCATCTGCCAGGAGTGGTTGGCCGGCGCCAAGGCCAAGGTCGACGCGGCCCGGGCCAAGTCCGGCGCGGGGAGCTAGGCGGACAGCTCGAGGTCGACCGGGCTCTGCTGGCTCTTCGGGGTCACGAAGCGGCGTCGGTAGTCGACCGGCGCGAGGCCGATCTCGCGCCGGAAGTGCTCGCGAAGGACGACGGCGGAGTTGAAGCCGACCCGGTACGCGATCTGCTCCACGCCCAGGTCGCTCTCCTCCAGCAGGCTCCGGGCAGCCAGGATCCGCTGCTGGGTGAGCCACTTGTGCGGCGTGGTGCCCGTCTCGGCCGCGAAGCGCCGGGCGAACGTGCGGTCGCTCATCATCGCCCGACGAGCCAGGGTCGAGGCGGTGTGCTGGTCGCCCAGGTTGCCGAGCACCCAGGTCAGCAGAGGACCGAGGCTGTCCGCGGTGCAGGCGGGGATCGGCATCTCGACGAACTGCTGCTGGCCGCCGTCACGCTGCGGAGGCACCACCATCCGCCGCGCGATCTTGGTCGCGATCGCGGTGCCGAGCTCGCGGCGTACCAGGTGCAGACAGGCGTCGATGCCGGCGGCCGTACCGGCACTGGTGATGATGTTGCCGTCGTCGACGTAGAGGGCCCGTGGGTCGAGCACCGCTTCCGGGAAGGCCCGCTGCATGTCCTCGACGTACTTCCAGTGCGTGGTGCAGGCGCGGCCGTCGAGCAGGCCGGCCGCCCCGAGCACGAACGACCCCGAGCACAGACTGAGCAGGGTCGCACCCGCGGCGTACGCGTCTCGCAGGACCTGCAGCACCTCCGGCGGGTACGGGTCGTCGCGGTGGACGGGCGTCGCCGAGACGATGACCAGGTCACTGTGGACGACCTCGCTGAGGTCGTGGTTGGCGGTGATGCCGAACGGGGAGATGTTCTTAGTCCGCATCGGCACACCGGGATTCACCGAGCAGACCCGGAAGTCCAGGCTGGGCACGCCGTCGTCGGTCCGGTCGAGACCGAACACCTCGACGGCGACACCGAACTCGAAGACCGCTACCGGTTCGATCAAGATCACGCTGACGGTCCTCAAAGCCACGGGCACCAGCGTAGTGGCAGAAACCTTACCTACGTCACATCGCTTGCCAGCCGGACGGGTACGACGTCAGCCGGTGGTGCTGAGGGTGCCCACGTAGGAGTCAAGCGCTTCGTACGGCAGGTCGCCGCTGACGACGGTGGTGACGTTGGGCTGGCTGAGGACCAGGGAGTGCGTACGACCGTCCGGGCTGACCAGCCGCCGCCAGGTCTGGTCGGCGATGGTGCTCTGGCCGTCGGCGACACCGTCGCGGGACTCGTCCCTGATCAGGTCGTCCGGCCGCAGGTCACCCTGGCTGAGCGCCAGGTAGATGTTGTCCGGAGTGAGGAAACCCAGCTCCCAGAAGTTACGGGGCGAGGCCTGACCGTTCAGGTACGGCTCACCCTGCTTGACCCAGGTCACCCGGGTGGCCCGCCACTGCTCGGGCAGGTTGGTCGGCGCCAGCACCGGGTACGGGGACTCGGCCCGCGCCGTGGTGAGCACGGGCTGCCAGTCCACCACCGTCACGGGGTGGTCGCGCAGGTTGCGGGTGAACAGCACGGTGATGATCAGCAGCGGCACCAAGATCACGACCAGCGAACGCACCATGTCGGATGCGGATGCGGGTTTCTTCGCTCGAGCCACGTTCCCATCCTCACAGACAGACCCAACTCCGCATTGTCACGGCCCGCCATACTTAGCCGGTGATCATCACCCAAGAACACCGTTCCCGGCCTTATCCGCTCGGAGCCACGGTGCGCAGGAACGGCCTGAACGTGGCCGTCTATTCCGAGACCGCTGACGCCGTCGACCTCTGCATCTTCGACGAGGCCGGCCACGAAACCGCCCACCGACTGCGCGAACGGTCGGGCCACGTCTTCCATGGCCTGATCGAGGGAGTCGGCGTCGGTGCCCGCTACGGCCTGCGCGTCCACGGCCCCTGGGATCCCGCCAACGGACTGCGCCACAACCCCCACAAGCTCTTGCTCGACCCGTACGCGACCGCCATCGAGGGCGAGATCGACTGGGACGAGTCCGTCTTCAGCCATCGCTTCAGCGACCCCGACGAGATGAACCCCGAGGACTCCGCCGCGGCGATGGCCCGCTCCGTGGTCGCCGACCGCAGCTTCGACTGGTCGGCCGGCGGCGACGACGTCGCCCCGAGAACGCCGCTCGACGAGACCATCATCTACGAGGTGCACGTCAAGGGCTTCACCCAGACCCATCCCGACGTGCCCAAGGAGATCCGCGGTACGTACGCCGGACTCGCCCACCCGGCCGCCATCACGTACCTGACCGAACTCGGCGTCACCGCGGTCGAGCTCCTCCCGGTCCAGCAGTTCGCGCAGGACTCGCACCTGCTGGAGAAGGACCTCCGCAACTACTGGGGCTACAACTCCTTCGGGTTCTTCGCCCCGCACGCCGACTACAGCTCGTCCGGTGACGGTGGTCAGCAGGTCACCGAGTTCAAGCAGATGGTCAAGACGTTGCACGACGCCGGCCTCGAGGTCATCCTCGATGTCGTCTACAACCACACCGCCGAGGGCAACCACCTGGGCCCGACCCTGTCGTTCAAAGGCATCGACAACGGCTCGTTCTACCGGCTCGTCGACGGGAACCGCGGTTCCTACTTCGACACCACCGGCACCGGCAACAGCCTCAACGTCGGCCACCCGGCCGCGCTGGCCATGATCATGGACTCGTTGCGCTACTGGGTCACCGAGATGCACGTCGACGGGTTCCGCTTCGACCTGGCCACGACGTTGACCCGCCAGGACGGCGCTGCCGAGATCCACAGCGCCTTCTTGACCCTGATCCATCAGGACCCGGTGCTCGCGCCGGTCAAGATGATCGCCGAGCCCTGGGACACCCAGGGTTATCAGGTGGGCGGCTTCCCAGCGGACTGGTCGGAGTGGAACGGCAAGTTCCGCGACGACATCCGAGACTTCTGGGGCGGGGCCGACAGTCTGATCGGCAACGTGGCCGAGCGGGTGCTGGGCAGCCCCGACGTCTACGAGTCCAGCCGTCGCTCGCCGTTGTGCAGCGTGAACTTCATCACCGCCCACGACGGCTTCACGCTGGCCGACCTGACGGCGTACACGCAGAAGCACAACTCGGCCAACGGCGAGGACAACAAGGACGGCGAGAGCGACAACCGCTCGATGAACAACGGCGCCGAGGGTCCCACCGATGACCAAGCGGTGAACCAGCGTCGCAACCGCGCGCGCCGCAACTACCTGGCCACCCTGCTGCTGTCGGCCGGAGTCCCGATGATCCTCGGGGGCGACGAGATCGCCCGCACCCAGGGCGGCAACAACAACGCCTACTGCCAGGACAACGAGATCTCCTGGTTCGACTGGGCGGCGGCAGACACGGAGCTGTTGACCTTCACCCGCGACCTGATCGCCCTGCGCAGGTCCGAGCCGGCGCTCCGCCCCAACTGGTATCGAGCGGCGCAGACCACCGACGAGGACTCGACCGTGTGGCTGCTGCGCTCGGACGGCGAGCCGTTCACCGAGTCCGACTGGACCAACCCGGCCGCCCGCAGCATCATGTTCATCTTCCAGCACTTCCAGCGTGACGCCTTCGCGCTACTGGTGAACTCCGCGTCTAACGGCGTGGAGTGCAAGCTGCCGAAGGCGCCGGGCCAGGACTGGGAGCTGGTCGTGTCCAGCGACCCGGAGCAGCAGGTCAAAGCCCCCGTCACGACGCTGATCGCGCGGGACGGATCCTTCACCCTGCTGCGGTCGCGCACCCCGGGGAACTGACCCGCGACGGTGCGTACCCGACCGGGGGTCGGCCCTAGAGGATGGGCCGGCCGCCGGTCACCGCGACCTTGGACCCTGACATGTAGCTGCCGTCGTCGCTGGCCAGCAGCACGTACGCCGGCGCCAGCTCGGCCGGCTGGCCCGCCCGGCCCAGTGGGGTGTCGGAACCGAAGCTCTTGACCTTCTTGGGCGGCATGGTCGCCGGGATCAGCGGGGTCCAGATCGGGCCCGGGGCCACACTGTTCACCCGGATCCCCTGGCCGCCCAGCATCTGAGCCAGGCTGGCGCAGAAGCTGGCCACGGCGGCCTTGGTCGCCGCGTAGGGTGCGAGCTCGGGTGACGGGCTGTCGGACTGGATCGACGAGCTGCCGATGATGGAGGAGCCCGGGGCCATGTGCGGCACTGCCGCCTTGACCAGGTGGAACATCGCCTCGACGTTGGTGGCGAAGGTGTACGCCCACTCGTCGTCGGGGATGTCGGCCAGGGTCTCGTGGGTCATCTGGAACGCCGCGTTGCTGACCAGGACGTCGATCCGGCCGAACTCCTGGACCGCCAGCGCGATGACGTCTCGGCAGTGCTGGGCCACCGAGAGGTCACCGCGGACCAGCAGCGCCTTGCGGCCCGCCGCCCGGACGTAGCCCGCTGTTGCCTGGGCGTCGGAGTCCTCGTTGAGGTAGCTGATCACCACGTCAGCCCCCTCCCGGGCGTACGCGATGGCCACGGCCCGACCGATCCCGGAGTCGCCGCCGGTGATCACAGCCACCTTGTCGACGAGCTTGCCGGTGCCCCGGTAGCTTTCCTCCCCGCAGTCCGGGACGGGCTTCATCTCCGACTGCAGGCCAGGGACGTCTTGCTGCTGGGCGGGTTGCTGGGCCATCAAATCCTCCAAGGGTCGAACCGTCGGGCAAGGGGTTTCGAACTCACCTCACGGGGTGGGCATACCGCCGTTGACGTTCAGGGTCTCGCCGATGACGTAGCTCGACTCCGGCGAGGCCAGGAAGACGAACGCCGGGGCCAGCTCGGCGGGCTGACCGGCGCGACCCAGCGGGGTGTCCTGCCCGAACTCCGGCAGGTCCTCGGTCGGCTGACCACCGGCGGTCTGCAGCGGGGTCCAGACGGGACCGGGGGCGACCACGTTGACCCGGATGCCCTTGGGTGCCAGCTGCTGGGACAGGCCCTTCGAGAACGCGTTGATCGACGCCTTGGTCGTCGCGTAGTCGACCAGGTTCTCCGACGGGGCGTACGCCTGGATCGATGAGGTGTTGATGATCGTCGACCCCGGCTCGAGGTGCGGCAGAGCCGCCTTGGTGATCCAGAACATGGCGTACACATTGGTCTTGAAGGTCTGGTCGAACTGCTCGTCGGTCAGGTCGGCCAGCGACTCCACGTGCTGCTGCTTGCCCCCGTTGTTGACCAGGATGTCGAGTCCGCCGAGCTCCTCGACGGCCATGGCCACCATCTCGCGGCAGTAGGCCGGATCGGTCAGGTCACCCGGGAGGGCCACAGCCTTCTGGCCCGCGGCCGTGATGAGGTCGAGGATCCGCTTCGCGTCCTCGGTCTCCTCGGGCAGGTAGGAGATGGCCACGTCGGCACCTTCGCGGGCGAACGCGATGGCCGTCGCTGCGCCGATCCCGGAGTCACCCCCGGTGATCAGGGCCTTCCGACCGGCGAGCCGACCATTCCCGACGTAACTCTCCTCGCCGAGGTCGGCCTTGTCGTCCAACTTGGCGTCCAGACCCGGGCCCGACTGATACTGCGCCGAGGTGTCGATGTGGTCGTACAGGGTCGTCGGATCGGTCAGGGTGTATTGGTTGCGTGCCATCCGCCGAGCGTATACGCCGTAAACTTACGTCGTAAACAGTTGCCCCACCCCGCAGGTGGCCGGCTTCGAACCGAGGCATACCGTCGGGCCCATGAGAGCAGTCACCTGGCAGGACCGGCGCACAGTCGCCGTCGACACGGTTCCCGATCCCATCATCGAGAAGCCCACGGACGCGATCATCAAGATCACCAGCACGAACATCTGCGGATCCGACCTCCATCTCTACGAGACCCTCGGCGCCTTCATGACGCCGGGCGACGTGATGGGTCACGAGCCGATGGGCATCGTGGAGGAGGTGGGCAGTGAGGTGACCGCGATCAAGGCGGGCGACCGGGTCGTGATCCCCTTCCAGATCTCGTGCGGCCACTGCTACATGTGCGACCAGACCCTCTACACCCAGTGCGAGACCACCCAGGTCCGCGACCAGGGCAACGGGGCGGCGCTGTTCGGCTTCTCCAAGCTCTACGGAGCGGTGCCCGGTGGGCAGGCGGAGTTCCTGCGGGTGCCGCACGCGCAGTTCACGCACATCAAGGTGCCGGAGGGGCCGCCGGACGACCGCTTCGTCTACCTGTCCGACGTGCTGCCCACCGCCTGGCAGTCGGTCGAGTACGCGGCCGTCCCCGACGGCGGCACCCTCGTCGTCCTCGGACTCGGGCCGATCGGTGACATGGCGGTCCGAATCGCGCTGCACAAGGGCACGATCGAGCGCGTGATCGCGGTCGACCTGGTGCCCGAGCGGCTGCAGCGGGCCCGCGACCGTGGGGCCGAGGTGGTCGACCTGAACGAGCACGGCGACGACCTCGCCGACGTGATCCGCGAGCTGACCGGCGGTCGCGGCCCGGACTCGGTAATCGACGCCGTCGGGATGGAGGCCCACGGTTCGCCCGGCGCCTCGATGGTGCAGCGGTTCGCCGCCCACCTGCCCGACTTCGTCGCCGCCCCGCTGATGAAGACCGCCGGGGTCGACCGGCTGGCCGCGGTCTACTCCGCCATCGACATCGTCCGCCGCGGCGGCACGGTCTCCTTGATCGGCGTCTACGGCGGGATGGCGGACCCGATGCCGATGATGACCATGTTCGACAAGCAGATCCAGTTCCGGATGGGTCAGGCCAACGTCAAGAAGTGGGTCGGCGACATCATGCCGTTGCTGGGCGACGACGACCCGCTGGGCCTGGACACCTTCGCCACCCATCGGCTGCCGCTGTCGGAGGCTCCCCACGCGTACGACATCTTCCAGAAGAAGACCGACGGGGCGATCAAGATCATGCTCAAACCCTGACCAGCGGGTCAGGTCAGCTGCGGGGCGGTCGCTCGTTCCACCGTCCCGCGGCCCGACGGCCGAGCGTGGTCACCCGGTCGAAGACCGACCGGGCCCGTGGCTCCATCTCGTCGCGGGCCTCGCGTCCTTCGACGGTCGGGGTTCGGGGCTGACGCGGGGCCTTGGGCAGGGTGCGACCCATCAGGCCCATCAACCCCGCGGTGAACGAGGGCGCCAGTCCGTTGAGCCGCATCGCGATCTTGGCCATCGGGGTGAGGATCACGTACGCCTTCCCGGCCAGCACGCCGTCCACGATCTGGCTCGCGGCCCGCTCGGCGTCGGTCGAAACCAGGGGCAGCGACGCGCCCAACGAGAACCAGCCGAACTCGGCGGCGTGGTCCCCGACGAACTGAGCCCGCAGGTGCGAGCCCGTCCGCATCAGACCGGGTGTGATCGTGGTGACCTTGATCCCGGTGCCGGCCAGCTCGGCCCGGAGCCCGGTCGAGAAGCCGACCGCCCCGAACTTGGCTGTGCTGTACGGCAGCAGGTGCGGCACCGAGACCAGTCCGCCGACCGAGGAGACGACGCCGATCCGACCGCGCCGACGAGCGCGCATCTTCCCCGTGACGGCCAGGCCCACGTTGATCGGACCCCAGAGCATGATCGAGATGGCGTCCTCGAAGTGCTGCCGGGTGAGCGAGGCCAGCGGCCCGACCTGGATGACTCCGGCCACCACCACGGCGACCTCGATCGGTCCCAGACGCTGCTCCACGCCGTCGACCAACGCCTGCACCGCATCGGCGTCGGCCACGTCGCAGACCTCGGTGTGCACCTCGATGCCTTCCTCGCCGAGCATCGCGGCCGCCGTCGCCAGCTCGCCGGCGTCGCGGGCGCAGATGACCACCCGGTGGCCGCGGCGGCCGAGCTCGCGCGCCACGATCAGCCCCAGACCTCGGGACGCACCGGCGACCAGGGCGAGCGGGACGGTCGAGGGTGGGCTGAGAGCAGTCATGGGTCCAGTGTGGTGGGACCGTGTCGCGTGGTTCAGAGGCTGGGGGTCTCGAGGGGCTGCGCATAGGGTGCGCTCATGACCCGTCGTACGTCGCACAGCGCCTGATGCCCAAGCCTCGCGACGCCATCGTGGTCGGCGCCGGACCCAACGGTCTGGTCACCGCCAACCTGCTCGCCGACGCCGGCTGGGACGTGCTGCTGCTCGAAGCCCAGCCCGAGGTGGGCGGGGCGGTGAAGAGTGCGCGAGACGTGGCCGACGGCTTCGTGCACGACACGTTCAGCAGCTTCTACCCGATGGCTGCAGTCTCGCCGGCGATCCGGAGCCTCCGGCTGGAGGAACAGGGTCTGCGCTGGCGGCACGCGCCGGCCGTCCTCGGGCATCCGCGTCCGGACGGCGGCTGGGCGATGCTGCATCGCGAGGTGGAGCAGACCGCGGTCGGGCTCGACACCGCTCATCCGGGCGACGGCGACGCCTGGCGGGCGTTGAGCAGCGAGTGGGAGCAGGTCGGCCCGGCGGTTCTGCAGGCGTTGCTCACACCGTTTCCCCCCGTACGCGGTGGCTTGCGGGTGCTCGGCACGCTACCCAGCGTCGGCGGCCTGCAGTACGTCCGGACCCTGCTCGAACCGGTCCTCAGCCTTGGTGCGCACCGGTTCGGCGGCGAGGACCCGACGCTGCTGCTCGCCGGCAACGCCATGCACTCCGACATCCCGCTGTCGGCGCCCGGGTCGGGCGTGCTCGCGCTCATCCTGACCATGGTCGGGCAGCAGCAGGGTTTCCCGGTGCCCGAGGGCGGTGCCGGCCAGCTCGCCGCCGCCTTGGCGCGGCGATTCCTCAGCCGGGGCGGGGAGATCCGCTGTGGCGTACGGGTCGACGAGGTGCTGGTCGAGAACCGGCGAGCGCTCGGAGTCCGCACCGCCCACGGCGAACGGCTGATGGCCAGGGGCGTCGTCGCCGACGTCGCGGCGCAGGCGCTGTACGGCCAGCTGGTGCCGTGGACTGCGCTCCCGAAACGGACCCGGACGGCGATGAGCCGCTTCGAGATCGACCCGGGGACGATCAAGGTCGACTGGGCCCTCGACGGACCCATTCCCTGGACCAGCCCGCCGCCGGCGGACCCCGGCACGGTCCACCTCAGCGACTCCGTCGATCAGCTCGCCGCGGCCCAGTCGGCGCTCACCGAGCACCTGGTGCCCGCCGACCCGTTCCTGCTGGTGGGGCAGATGACCACCACCGACCCGACCCGCTCCCCCGCCGGCACCGAGGCACTGTGGGCGTACACGCACGTGCCGCAGCGGGTCCGTGACGACCAGGGTCCCGACGGGCTGACCGGGCGCTGGGACCACGACGAGAACGAGCGGATGGCCGACCGGATGCAGGCCCGGATCGAGGCGTACGCCCCCGACTTCGCGTCGCGCATCCTCGCCCGGCGGATTCTCGGTCCACACGAGCTGCAGGCCCGCAACGCCAACCTGGTGATGGGTGCCCTCGGTGGGGGCACCGCCAGCCTGCACCAACAGCTGGTGCTCCGGCCGGTGCCCGGTCTGGGTCGAGCCGAGACCCCGATCCGCGGACTCTTCCTCGGCTCGGCCTCAGCCCATCCGGGTGGCGCAGTGCACGGAGCACCTGGCGCCAATGCGGCTCGGGCCCTGCTGGCGGCCGCGCGCTTCGGTCGGATCTAGCCGGCTTCAGACGCTGCCGGGCCAGTCGGCGCCGGTGGTCTGCCAGGCCTGTTCGACCGCGACCAGGACGTCGGCCGGGAGGGGGCCTTTCGCGACCAGGGTGGCGTTGCGCTGCAGGTTGGTCAGCTTGGAGGTGCCGACGATGGCGGAGCTGACCCTCGGGGCGTACGCACTGAAGCGGACGGCGAACTCGTCCCACTCCAGGCCGGCCGGGTCGAGGGCCAGCGCGCGAAGCCGCTCCCAGTAGAGCTCGGCGTAGTGCCCGACCGGACGCTCCACGAACCGCCACGGCGCGTTGGCGATGGGCCGCTTGGCGATCACCCCGAGGCCTGAATGGAGCGGCAGCACGTCGTGCAGGCTCCACTGGTCGGCCAGGTTGACGCTCGTCTCGATCGAGCCGAACCGGCCCGAGGCGGCGGCGTACGCCAGGGCGTCGTTGTCCCCGCTGTACGCCGCCACGCGGATCTTGCCCGCCGCCACCGCCGCGTCGAGGGTGTCCTGCAGATCGCCGCGTTCGAGCACCTCGACCGGGCAGGAGTGCAGGTGAAAGATGTCGATCCGGTCGGTGCGCAGTAGCCCGAGCGCACGGTCGAGGGTGCCGGTCACGTTGGCCGGAGTCCAGTCCTGCGTGCCCTCGATGTCGTACCCGCCCTTGGTCGAGAGGACGAACTCGTCGCGGCGGTGAGCGAGGTGTCGCCCGATCCGCTCCTCGCTGAGGCCGTAGCCGCGAGCGGTGTCGATCAAGGTGACGCCCGCGTCGAGCGCCCCGTTCAGGACAGCGGCCGCGTCGCTCTCCTCGACCCAGCCTTCCCCCATCTGGCCGGCGCCGAGACCGAGCACGGAGACGGAAAGACCGGTTTCGCCGAAGGTTCTGAGTTCCACCGGGACAGTATGGTCACTTCGGTGGAGGAGCTCGAAACCCTGGCCCGCAGCGACGGGCCACGCGGCGAGGTCGTGTTGCGACGGCGGATCTCCGACGGTCTGGTCATCGACGAGCTCGTCGTCAACGGCGCGTTCGCGATGGACTCGGCCGAGACGCTGACCGAGCGCCGGCTGGGTCAGCTGGCGGCGGGCCGTGGTCGGATCCTGGTCGGTGGACTAGGGCTCGGGTTCACCGCGGCCGAGATCCTCGGCCTCGGAGTCGACCGGCTGGAGGTGGTCGACATCGAGTCCTGCCTGATCGACTGGGCCCGGGCAGGCATCACCTCGACCCTCGCGGCCGTGGCCGCCGACCCCCGTACGCAGTTGCACGCCGCCGACATCGCGGAGGTCCTGGCCGGCGGAGTGCCCGGCCTCGACGGTCCCTGGGACGCGATCGTGCTCGACGTCGACAACGGACCCGACTTCTTGATCCACGCCGCCAACGACGCCCTCTACGCTCCCGCCGGGTTGGGCTTCGCGTACGTCCGGCTCGCCCCCGGCGGTCGCTTGCTGATCTGGTGCCAAGGCGCCGCCCCAGGTCTGCTGCGCGACCTGCAGGCGCTCGAGCCGGATACGGCTGAGCACCTGATCGAGGTCGTACGCGGCGAGCGCCGGTTCACGTACGCCATCTACGAGCTGACCCGTCACGCGCCCTGAGCCGGTGGTCACCCCAACGGGAGCTCTGGCGTGCGCTTCGACAGGCTCAGCCCGCGTCAACCGCGCCCACACACCAGGGCAGGGCCCTCGCCCTACGCGCCCTGAGCCCGTCGAAGGCCCCGAAGGGGTTGCGCTCGGGGGAGGACCCGGCCAGCCGCGACCCGCGCAGAACCGTTAGGCCACAATGAGCGCATGTCAGACGACTTTCGCATCGAGCACGACACCATGGGTGAGGTCCGAGTCCCGGTCCACGCACTGTGGAAGGCCCAGACCCAGCGCGCGGTGGAGAACTTCCCGATCTCGGGCGTACCCATCGACCCCGCCCTGATCGCCGCGCTCGGCCTGATCAAGGGCGCCGCCGCCCAGACCAACGCCCAGCTCGGAGTCCTGGACAGCGCGGTCGCCACCGCGATCCAGCAGGCGGCGGCAACGGTCGCCGCCAACGAGCACGACGGCGAGTTCCCGATCGACGTCTTCCAGACCGGTTCGGGCACCTCGAGCAACATGAACACCAACGAGGTGATCGCGTCGCTGGCCACCGAGATCGCCGGGTCGCCGATCCACCCGAACGACCACGTCAACGCCTCGCAGTCGAGCAACGACGTGTTCCCGAGCGCGATCCACATCGCCACCACCCAGTCGTTGATCAACACGCTCGTGCCGTCGCTGCGCCGCCTCGAAGAGGCCCTGAGCGCCAAGTCGGCCGAGTTCGCCGAGGTGGTGAAGAGCGGTCGTACGCACCTGATGGACGCCACCCCGGTCACCCTCGGGCAGGAGTTCGGCGGGTACGCCGCGCAGGTCCGCTACGGCATCGAGCGGGTCGAGGCCACGCTCCCCCGGGTCGCCGAGCTGCCGTTGGGCGGGACGGCCGTCGGAACCGGGATCAACACCCCGGCCGGCTTCTCCTCCTCCGTCATCTCGATCATCGCGGCCCAGACCGGACTGCCGCTGACCGAAGCGCGCGATCACTTCGAGGCCCAGGGTGCGCGGGACGGACTGGTCGAGGCCTCCGGTGCCCTTCGGACCATCGCCGTCGGTCTCAACAAGATCGCCAACGACATCCGCTGGATGGGGTCGGGCCCGCGTGCCGGACTCGGTGAGATCGCTCTGCCCGACCTGCAGCCGGGGTCCTCGATCATGCCGGGCAAGGTCAACCCGGTGCTCTGCGAGGCGATGACCCAGGTCTGCGCGCAGGTGATCGGCAACGACGCGACCGTCACCTTCTCGGGAGCGGCGGGAGCCTTCGAGCTCAACGTGATGCTGCCGGTGATGGCCCGCAACGTGCTCGAGTCGATCCGGCTGCTCGCCAACGTCAGCCGGCTCTTCGCCGACCGCTGCGTCGACGGCATCACCGCCAACGTCGACCACTGCCGCTTCCTGGCCGAGTCGTCGCCCTCGATCGTGACGCCGCTGAACAAGTACATCGGCTACGAGAACGCGGCCGCCGTGGCCAAGAAGGCCCTCAAGGAGGGCAAGACGATCCGCGAGGTCGTCCTGGAGTCCGGCTACGTCACCGACGGCTCGGTCACCGAGGACCAGCTCGACGCCGCCCTCGACGTCCTCTCGATGACCCGCCCACCCGTCTGACTCACCCCAGCGAGAGGGCCGTCCACGAGACGGCGGGCAGCTCGACGGTCAACCGCCCGTCGGCCAAAGTCGCGGTCGGGTTGGGCGCAACTCCGACCCGCAACTGGTCGGCCAGGGTGTTGACCGCGTAGATGTCG